>NZ_LIQT01000150.1 GCF_001418415.1 Streptomyces hirsutus | reverse complement strand
GGTGTGGGCGACCGGTCCGGTTCCGGTCCGCTCCCGCTTCCGCCGGGTGTGGGCAGGGGGAGCGGCGGGACGGGCAGGCCGTCAGCGGGCGATGACGGTGACCCGTTCGCTCTCGACCCGCTTGGCCAGGGCGTCGTCCCCGAGCCGGTCCAGGTTCCGGCACAGCACCACCGAGCCGCCGGTCGCCAGCGGTCCGTACAGGCCTGCGTGGAGACCCTCCCAGGTGTCGTACGGCAGCCCCGACAGGATGCGCGAGGCCGGTCCGGTCAGCCCGAGGTCCGTCGCCTCCGCGCGGGCCCGCTGCACCACCTCGGCCCCGGTGAACTCCCGGCCCGCCACGATCAGGGCCGGCGCCTCGGGGTCGACCGGCACGTACGGCGCGAACCGGTCGCCCTGCCCCGGCACCTCGACGGCGTAGTCGGCGAAGCCCTCCGGAGGCTGCGGAAACCGACCGCCGAGCGGCCTGAGGGCCAGCGCGATCCGTGCGCCCGAGCAGGCCCGCGCGGTCTCCAGCGCGTCCGGCCCGCTCACCACGGCATCGGCCGCCGCCGGGTCGCCGGACACGTCCGCGACCACACCCACCGACGCGCACGCCAGCAGCCACACGGCCGTCTGCCAGTGCGCGGGCAGCAGCAGCGCCACGCGGTCACCGGGCTCGACGGCCAGTTCGTCCTGCAGCAGGTTCGCGGTCTTGGCCACCCAATTGGCGAAGGTGGCCACGGACAATTCGACGCGTTCGCCCGTGGCGTCGTCGTAGAAGGTCACCAGGGGGCGTCCCGGGTCCGCGGCGAGTGCGGAACCCAGCAGGTCGGCGGGGGTGCGGTCGGTGGCGTTCACCTGCGCAAGCGTACGCGGACACGGCCGTGCGCACCGAGTGCCCGGGACACCGGTTCGGGGGAACGGATCCCGACAGCCCGTCAATTCCCCGATGGACAGATTTGTGTGACTATGTCCAAGCTCAGGGGCATGCGTAGAACTCTCGCCTCCTCCATCGGTGTCACCTGTGCGGCCGCACTCGCCCTGCCCCTCGCCCCGTCCGCCGCAGCGGCGGCCGCGGGCCCGGGCGGAACGGCGCCGGCGGTCACCCGCGCAGCGGTGACGACCGAGTCCGGTATCCCCGGCAGCACCCAGTCGCTGCCCCTACGGCCCCTCGACCCCGACCGTGTCACCGGCGCCGTCACGTTCGGCCTCGCCCCGCTGTCCGTACGGCCCTTCTCCCTCGTCGGCGTCGTCTGGGACGACCCCGCCACCGAACTCCGCGGCCAGGTCCAGGTCCGCGCCCGCGCGGCGGGCACCGGCGTCTGGTCCGGCTGGCAGGACGTCGAGACCCACAACGCCGACCACGCAGCCGACCCCGAGACCGTGGAACGCACCTCGGGCCGGGTCCGCGGCGCCACCGCACCGCTGTGGGTGGGCGCGTCGGACGGTGTGGAGATCCGGGTCCGGGCGGAAAGCGGACCCGACTCGGAACCAGAACCGAAGGCCGGCTCCGAGTCCGCCGGTTCCACCGCAGAGGAAGGCGCCGGGAAAGGCGCCGAGGAGCCCACCCCGCTGCTGCCGTCCGGAATGCGCCTCGAACTCGTCGACCCGGGGGAGGACGCTCCGCCCCGGGACGCCCCGTCCGAGGACGGCGCCGCCGAGAGCCCCGACCAGAAAACCGACGAAAGCACCGGCCAGAAACCCAGCCAGAACCCCGCCGAAGGCTCTGCGGGCACCCCGGTGGACGCCCCTCGTACCGGTGTGATGAGCGCCGAGGCGACCGCCGCCTCCGCTGCCAACGCCCCGCTCGTCCCCCTGGGCGCCACCGAGATCCCGGCGCTGACCCGGGCGGAGACGGAGGAGGAGTACCACGTTCTGCGCGGCGCCGAGGCGGCCGGGCAGGAGGCGAACAGCGGCGGGAAGCCGCAGGCGGAGCCGTACATCGGCCCGCGCCCCGGCATCGTCACGCGCAGCGGGTGGGGTGCGGACGAGAGCCTGCGGGAGAAGAGCTTCGTGTACACCGACAAGGTGGGCGCGGCCTTCGTGCACCACAGCGCCACCGGCAACAACTACACGTGCGCGCAGGCTCCTTCGGTCATCCGCGGTATCTACCGCTACCACACGGGAAGCATGGGTTGGCGGGACATCGGCTACAACTTCCTCGTCGACAAGTGCGGCAAGATCTACGAGGGCCGTGCCGGGGGAGTGGCCAACCCGGTCCTGGGCGCCCACACTCTGGGGTTCAACAGCAGCACCATGGGCGTGGCGGTTCTCGGCACCTTCGACTCCACGAACCCGCCGGCCGTCGCGGTGACGGGCGTTGCCCAGCTCACCGCGTGGAAGCTCGGGCTGCACGGCATGGATCCGAGCGCGAAGACATACCTGACGTCCGGTGGTGGCAATCTCTACGCAAAAGGCACGAAGGTACGACTGAACGTGATCTCCGGTCACCGGGACGGGTTCAACACCCTGTGCCCAGGGGGGAAGCTCTACGACAAGCTCGGCACCACCCGCTCCGCGGCGGCCGGTTACCAGGGCCGCTGAGGGGGCGGACCACCGGGCCGCGTTCCTTCCTGCCGGAGGCACCACCGTCGAAACCGCTGTGCGACGGTCTGCATACACTGGCCGGCCGAAAGACAGTTCGGCCGGTCCCGGCAGGAAGCAGAGACGACAGGTGACAGAAGCGATTCTCCTGGTCGGCGGCAAGGGCACACGGTTGCGTCCGCTCACGGTGCACACCCCGAAACCCATGGTCCGGGCGGCCGGGGTGCCCTTCCTCACGCACCAGCTGGCGAGAGCCAGAGCGGCCGGCGTCGAGCACATCGTCCTGGCCACGTCCTATCTGGCCGAGGTCTTCGAACCGTACTTCGGCGACGGCTCGTCGCTGGGGCTGCACATCGAGTACGTGACGGAGGAGGAGCCCCTCGGCACGGGCGGCGCCATCCGCAACGTCGCCTCCCGGCTGCACTCCGGCCCGGACGAACCGGTGCTGGTCTTCAACGGCGACATCCTCACGGGCCTGGACATCCGGGCGCTGGTGCGCACCCATCGAACGACGGGCGCGGACGTCTCGCTGCACCTGACGAAGGTGACGGACCCCAGGGCGTACGGACTGGTCCCCACCGACGACACGGGCCGCGTCCTGGCGTTCCTGGAGAAACCACAGACACCCGAGGAGATCGTCACCGACCAGATCAACGCGGGGGCGTACGTCTTCCGCCGCTCGGTCATCGACACGATCCCGACGGGCCGGCCGGTGTCGGTGGAACGGGAGACGTTCCCGGACCTGCTGTCGGCCGGAGCCCACCTTCAGGGCCTGGTCGACTCCACGTACTGGCTGGACCTCGGCACCCCGGCGGCCTTCGTGCGGGGCTCCGCGGACCTGGTGCTGGGCCGTGCCCCGTCCCCGGCGGTCCCGGGGCGCTGCGGCGACCGGCTGGTCCTGCCGACGGCGAGAGTGGCACCGGACGCCAAGCTGGCGGGCGGGACCGTGGTGGGCGAGGGCGCGTTCGTGGCGGAGGGCGCGCGCGTCTTCGGCAGCACGATCCTGCCGGGTGCGGTCATCGAACCCGGAGCGGTCGTCACCGACTCGCTGATCGGCACGCGCGCGCGGGTGGGGGAGCGGTCGGTCCTCACCGGGACGGTGATAGGCGACGGCGCGGTCGTCGGCGCCCGCAACGAGCTCCGGGACGGGGTCAGGGTCTGGTGCGACGCGCGGATCCCGGCGGGGTCGGTGCGGTTCTCCTCGGACGAGTGACCGTGTGGAACCGGGCCGCGCACAGGCCTGGTGCGGGCCCGGGCGGCTGAAGGGCTCGGACGGCTGGGGCACGGGCGGTCGGGCGCTCGGGCCTCACAGCCGTCCGACGTCCCAGCGCGGCATCTTCGGCGCCCGCCGGGCCGGCGTTCTGCCGCTCAGCAGGATCAGCCGGGCCGCCCGGTGCCGCTGACCGGCATACGGCTCCAGCAGTTCCAGCATCGCCGCGTCGTCCGCGTACCGGTCCCCGGCCAGCGCCCACCCCACGATGCCCGGCAGGTGCAGGTCCCCCGTGGTCACCTCGTCCGGCGCGCCGTGACTGCGCTGCACCGTCTCCGCCGACGTCCACGGCCCGATGCCCGGCACCAGCTCCAGCCGCGCCCGCGCCGCCGCCGGCGCCATCCCGGCCGCCTCCTCCAGCCGCGCCGCGACCCGGACCGCCCGCAGCACCGTGGACGCCCGCTTGTCGTCGACACCGGCCCGGTGCCACTCCCAGGAGGGGATCAGCGCCCAGGTCCGGGGCGACGGCATGACCGCCATCCGCTCGGGTGCGGGCCCGGGGGCCGGCTCCCCGTACTTCCGTACCAGCAGCCGCCACGCCCGGTACGCCTCACCGGTGGTGACCTTCTGCTCCAGGACCGACGGGATCAACGACTCCAGCACCAGCCCGGTCCGGGCCAGCCGCAGTCCCGGCCGCCGGTGCCGGGTGAGCGCCAGCAGTGTGTGCCGGGGGACGAACGCCGCCGGGTCGTCGGCGGCGCCGAGCAGGTCCGGCAGCCGGTCCAGGAACCATCCGGCCCCCGCTCCCCACGCCTCGCCCCGTACTTCGTCACCGTGCCACGTCACCCGCAGCGTCCCCGGCCCGGCGGGCGTCAGACCCGTCCGCCACACCGAACCGTCCGGCAGCGCGCGGAACGTCGGGTCCCCGGACCCGCGCCGCAGCGGTCCGAGGACCAGCCCGAGGTCCAGCGGCCCCTCCGGCGCCCACGTCCGGACCGACGGTGGGGAGGCGGGGGCCGGTGCCTGCCGCGGCACCCCCGTCGGGTCTGCGCCCCGCCTCCCCACCGT
>NZ_LIQT01000015.1:39574-39785 GCF_001418415.1 Streptomyces hirsutus | reverse complement strand
GCGTTGCTGCTGCCCGCGGCGCACGACCGGCCGCGGATCGGTGCGGAGCACCTGGCCCAGCGGGAGAGCAACCCCCTCTTCCGGGTGCGGTACGCCCACGCCCGGACCCGCGCCCTCCTGCGCAACGCCGCCGACCTCGGATTCCGCCCCGAGCCCGGCCCCGTCGATGCGCACGGAACCCGGCCGCTGCTCGCCGCCCTCGCCGACCACC
>NZ_LIQT01000015.1:0-39565 GCF_001418415.1 Streptomyces hirsutus | reverse complement strand
TCGTCACCGTCGCCGATGCCACGCAGCCGCTGCTCCCCGCCGTGCTGCCGCTCGGCGCGGAGAAACCCTCGGCCGTCCACCGCGCCCGGCTCGCGCTCGCCGAAGCCGCCGGGACGGTGCTGGCCGACGGCCTGTCCCTGCTCGGCATCGACGCACCCGACCATCTTTGAGAGAGCACGCGAAGAATGAGCCGTTCCGCACACCCCGCCGGGCCCCGTTACGCCGACGTCCTGCCCGAAGGCCACTACTCAGCGCCGCCCACCGATCTCAACGCCCTCGACCCGAAGGTGTGGGCGCAGACCGTCAGCCGTGACGAGGACGGCGCGCTCACCGTCGGCGGGATCTCCGTCACGCGGCTCGCCGAGGAGTTCGGCACCCCCGCCTACATCCTCGACGAGACCGACTTCCGCGCCCGCGCGCAGGCCTGGCGCACCGCCTTCGGGGACGACGCCGACGTGTTCTACGCCGGCAAGGCGTTCCTCTCCCGGGCCGTCGTGCGGTGGCTCCACGAGGAAGGGCTGAACCTCGACGTCTGTTCCGGCGGGGAGCTGGCCACCGCCCTGTCCGCCGGTATGCCCGCTGACAGGATCGCCTTCCACGGCAACAACAAGTCCGTGGCCGAGATCCGCCGGGCCGTCGAGGCCGGGGTCGGCCGGATCGTGCTCGACTCCTTCCAGGAGATCGTCCGGGTCGCGCACATCGCGCAGTCGCTCGGCAGGCGTCAGCGGGTGCAGATCCGCATCACCGTCGGCGTCGAGGCGCACACACACGAGTTCATCGCCACCGCGCACGAGGACCAGAAGTTCGGGATCCCGCTCGCCGGCGGGCAGGCCGCCGAGGCCGTGCGGCGGGCGCTCCAGCTGGACGGTCTTGAGCTCATCGGGATCCACTCGCACATCGGGTCGCAGATCTTCGACATGTCCGGGTTCGAGGTCGCCGCCCACCGGGTCGTCGGACTGCTCAAGGAGATCCGGGACGAGCACGGGGTCGAACTGCCCGAGATCGACCTCGGCGGCGGCCTCGGCATCGCCTACACCAGCGACGACGACCCCCGCGAGCCGCACGAGATCGCCAAGGCGCTGACCGAGATCGTCACCCACGAGTGCGAGGCCGCCCGCCTCGCCACCCCCCGCATCTCCGTCGAACCCGGGCGGGCCATCGTCGGCCCGACCGCCTTCACGGTGTACGAGGTCGGCACCATCAAGCCGCTCGACGGGCTGCGCACGTACGTCTCCGTCGACGGCGGGATGTCGGACAACATCCGTACCGCGCTGTACGACGCCGAGTGCAGCGTCTCCCTCGTCTCCCGCAGCTCCGACGCCGAACCGATGCTCTGCCGGGTCGTCGGCAAGCACTGCGAGAGTGGTGACATCGTGGTGCGTGACGCGTTCCTGCCGGGGGACCTGGCGCCCGGTGACCTGATCGCCGTACCGGCCACCGGCGCGTACTGCCGGTCGATGGCGAGCAACTACAACCACGTGCTCCGCCCGCCCGTCGTCGCCGTCGCGGACGGCGAGGCGCGGGTCATCGTCCGGCGCGAGACCGAGGACGACCTCCTCCGCCTCGACGTCGGGTGAGGGGAGAAGGAACGGTGGAAGAGCGCGGCAGAAGAGAACAACAGCAGAAGTAACAGAGGCGGGAAGGCGGAAGATCTTCGGTTCTTCCGGCTTCCCGATGAAATTGATGTCTCACGATCCGGACAAAGGGAAGAAACTTCCGTCCGGTGAGTGAGACTGGTGCAACCTAGACGGTAATCAGGAAACGAGGTCGGATGATGCGTACGCGTCCGCTGAAGGTGGCGCTGCTGGGCTGTGGAGTGGTCGGCTCAGAGGTGGCGCGCATCATGACGACGCAGGCCGCCGACCTCGCCGCCCGCATCGGGGCCCCGGTGGAGCTCGCCGGGGTCGCCGTGCGGCGCCCGGACCGGGTGCGCGAGGGCATCGCCCCGGAGCTGGTCACCACCGACGCCACCGCCCTGGTCAAACGCGGCGACCTCGATGTCGTCGTCGAGGTCATCGGCGGGATCGAGCCCGCGCGGACGCTGATCACCACCGCCTTCGCGCACGGCGCGTCCGTCGTCTCCGCGAACAAGGCGCTGATCGCCCAGGACGGGGCCGCGCTGTACGCCGCCGCCGAGGAGCACGGCAAGGACCTCTACTACGAGGCCGCCGTCGCCGGCGCCATCCCGCTGATCCGGCCGCTGCGCGAGTCGCTCGCCGGCGACAAGGTCAACCGGGTGCTCGGCATCGTCAACGGCACCACCAACTTCATCCTCGACAAGATGGACTCCACCGGCGCCGGCTACCAGGAGGCGCTCGACGAGGCCACCGCCCTCGGGTACGCCGAGGCCGACCCGACCGCCGACGTCGAGGGCTTCGACGCCGCCGCCAAGGCCGCCATCCTCGCCGGGATCGCCTTCCACACGCGCGTGCGGCTCGACGACGTGCACCGCGAGGGCATGACCGAGGTCACCGCCTCCGACTTCGCCTCCGCGAGGGAGATGGGCTGCACCATCAAACTGCTGGCCATCTGCGAGCGGGCCGCGGACGGTGGATCCGTCACCGCGCGGGTGCATCCGGCGATGATTCCGCTCACCCACCCGCTGGCCTCGGTCCGCGGCGCGTACAACGCCGTGTTCGTGGAGTCGGAGGCCGCGGGACAGCTGATGTTCTACGGGCCCGGCGCCGGCGGGGCGCCCACCGCCTCCGCCGTGCTCGGCGACCTCGTCGCCGTCTGCCGCAACCGGCTGGCCGGGACGACCGGACCGGGCGAGTCCGCCTACGCGGCGCTGCCCGTCTCCCCGATGGGCGAGGTCGTCACGCGCTACCACATCAGCCTCGACGTGGCCGACAAACCGGGTGTTCTCGCCCAGGTCGCGACCGTGTTCGCCGAGCACGGTGTCTCGATCGATACGGTTCGCCAGCAGGGCAAGGACGGGGAGGCCTCCCTCGTCGTCGTCACCCACCGTGCGTCCGACGCGGCCCTCGGCGGCACCGTCGACGCCTTGCGCAAGCTCGACACCGTGCGCGGTGTCGCCAGCATCATGCGGGTTGAAGGAGAGTAAGCAGCAATGACCCACCAGTGGCGCGGAATCATCGAGGAGTACCGGGACCGGCTGCCGGTCTCCGACACCACGCCGGTCGTGACGCTCCGTGAGGGCGGTACGCCGCTCGTGCCCGCGCAGGTGCTCTCCGAGCGCACGGGCTGCGAGGTCCACCTCAAGGTCGAGGGCGCGAACCCGACCGGGTCCTTCAAGGACCGGGGCATGACCATGGCCATCTCCAAGGCCAAGGAGGAGGGCGCGCAGGCCGTCATCTGCGCCTCCACCGGCAACACCTCCGCCTCCGCCGCCGCCTACGGAGTGCGCGCCGGGATGGTCTCCGCGGTGCTCGTGCCGCAGGGCAAGATCGCCCTCGGCAAGATGGGCCAGGCCCTGGTGCACGGAGCGAAGATCCTCCAGGTCGACGGAAACTTCGACGACTGCCTCACCCTCGCCCGCGCCCTCAGTGACAACTACCCCGTGGCGCTGGTCAATTCGGTGAACCCGGTGCGTATCGAGGGGCAGAAGACGGCCGCCTTCGAGATCGTGGACATGCTGGGCGACGCCCCCGACATCCACGTCCTGCCGGTGGGCAACGCGGGCAACATCACCGCCTACTGGAAGGGCTACCGGGAGTACGCCGCCGACGGCATCTCCACCCGGACCCCCCGGATGTGGGGCTACCAGGCGTCCGGCAGTGCCCCGATCGTGCGCGGCGAGGTCGTCAAGGACCCGGCGACGATCGCCACCGCCATCCGGATCGGCAACCCCGCCTCGTGGCAGTACGCGCTTGCCGCGCGGGACGAGTCCGGCGGCCTCATCGACGAGGTGACGGACCGTGAGATCCTGCGCGCCTACCGGCTGTTGGCCTCGCAGGAGGGCGTCTTCGTCGAGCCGGCGTCCGCCGCCTCGGTCGCCGGTCTGCTGAAGGCCGCCGAGCAGGGCAAGGTCGACCCGGGCCAGCGCATCGTGTGCACCGTCACCGGCAACGGCCTGAAGGACCCGGACTGGGCCGTCGCCGGCGCGCCGCAGCCGGTCACCGTCCCCGTGGACGCCGCGACGGCCGCCGAGCGGCTCGGACTGGTCTGACCACCGGTACCGGAAGGCCCGGGCGGCGCCGCCCGGGCCTTCCGGCCGCCGCGACCCCGGGGCAGGCGTTCCGCGCCCGGCGAAAGCAGCACGCGTCGCCAGGACGGGTTTCCGCGGGACAGAGGTAGGCAGGACAGGCGTAAGAAGGCGCTTGCCCGGGGAAGTTCCCCGAGAGGGGGGCACAGGGGGCTTATGACACGCATCGTGCGCCTCCCGTGCGCCCTATGTCGACACAGAACCTTCCTTCGATAGTCTGTACTCAACCCACCGCCGCATATGCCGCGGTCCCGCGTCGTCTCCGTGGTCCGGACCATGGTCCAGAGGGGCTCGGAGGGGTTCGGGAAGCGGCCGGCCACCCTGGTCGGCGGCGGTCCCAGGGGTTTTGCACGTCATCGAACGTCATTCGACAGTCTTCGACAGTCACCGTCACAGTCCCCAGCTCAAGGAGAGTCATCGAGCGATGGCCGGTCCCGCGTTCCGCGCCGCCGCCGTCCGGGTGCGCGTCCCCGCCACCAGCGCCAATCTCGGTCCGGGCTTCGACGCCCTCGGCCTCGCGCTGGGCCTGTACGACGACGTCGTCGTCCGGGTGGCCGACGCCGGGCTGCACATCGACATCGCCGGCGAGGGCGGTGAAACCCTTCCCCGCGACGAGAACCACCTGCTCGTACGCTCCCTGCGTACCGCCTTCGACCTGCTCGGCGGGCAGCCGCGCGGCCTGGAGATCGTCTGCGCCAACCGCATCCCGCACGGCCGGGGCATGGGCTCCTCCTCCGCCGCCATCTGCGCCGGAATCGTCGCCGCCCGCGCCGTGACCATAGGCGCCGAGGCCAGGCTCGACGACACCGCGCTGCTCGAACTCGCCACCGAGATCGAGGGCCACCCCGACAACGTCGCGGCCTGCCTGCTGGGCGGCTTCACCCTCTCCTGGATGGAGAGCGGCGCGGCCCGCGCGATCAGGATGGAGCCCGCCGCATCCGTCGTGCCGGTGGTGTTCGTCCCCGGCAAACCCGTCCTCACCGAGACCGCGCGCGGCCTGCTGCCGCGCACCGTGCCCCATGTCGACGCCGCTGCCAACGCGGGCCGTGCCGCCCTGCTCGTGGAGGCTCTGACCAGGCGTCCCGAACTGCTGCTGCCCGCCACCGAGGACCGTCTGCACCAGGATTACCGCGCCCCCGCCATGCCCGAGAGCGCGGCGCTGGTCGAGCGGCTGCGCGCGGACGGCGTCCCCGCGGTGATCTCCGGCGCCGGCCCCACCGTCATGGCACTGGCCGACGCGGACACCGCCGACAAGGTCGAAGCACTGGCCGGCAACGACTGGGCCGCCAACCGGCTCAGCCTCGATCTGCAGGGAGCGAGCGTGCTTCCGCTCGCCACCTGACACACGGTTGCCGGATAACGAGAGGGGGAATGTTTGTTGGATCCGGTAGTGTTAACCTCAAGTCTGCACCCGACCCCACCATGGCGAGGTGCCTCGTGTCCCCGCTCGGGACAGACATTCTTCCGGGAGCCCCCCAAGCCCAACTGTGTTCTCTGCTTCGTACGCGAGCAGTACGTCGTACGCGGACACTGAACGGCCCGCCGGGCACGCTCCGGAACCGGTGCGACCACGCCACGTGACACTGGATGCCACGGCTCGGGGAAGCGCCATCACCAGATATCCCTTCCGCCGTCGAGGCGGACCACCGCCCCGGCACGGTTCGCACAGCAAGAACCGAAGCCGGACAGCACAACCGGTCGCCGAGCCAGACAGGCCGACGTCCGCTCCAGGGAAGGACCCTTCGTGAGCGACACCACCGATCTGATGGGCGCACGTGTCGAGGAGACCGCTGCCGCGCCCGCCACGGACGCCTCCGCGCCTGCCAGCGGTGCCGGCTCCCGGCGGCGCCGGGGTACCGGCCTCGAAGGCATGGTGCTGGCCGAGCTTCAGCAGGTCGCATCCGGCCTCGGCATCAGGGGCACCGCGCGCATGCGCAAGAGCCAGCTGATCGAGGTCATCAAGGAGGCGCAGGCATCGGGCGGCTCCGCCGCGCCGAAGAGCGAGGCCCCGGCCGAGACGCCGGAGACCAAGCCCAAGCGTCGTGCCACCTCCCGGACCCGTACGGGTGACACCGCGGAGAAGAAGTCCGCTGCCGAGGCTCCGGCCGAACAGGCCACCGCCCAGCAGCAGATCGACATTCCCGGCCAGCCCTCCCCGCAGGCCTCAGCCCCGGCCGAGCAGGCTCCGGCCGAGCAGGCCCCCGTCACGCGTCGCCGTCGAGCCACCGCGGACGCGGGCGCCCCGGCCGCCGCCGCCGAGCAGGCTCCCGCCGAGGCGAAGAGCGACGCGAAGGCCGAGGGCCAGACGCAGTCGCAGCAGTCCCCGTCGCAGGGCGACGCCAAGTCCGACAACGACGGCGGTGACAGCCGCCGCCGTGACCGCCGCGAGCGCGGCCGTGACCGCAGTGAGCGCACCGACCGTGGTGAGCGCACCGACCGCACCGACCGCAACGACCGTGCCGAGCGCGGTGATCGGAGCGACCGGAGCGACCGCGGGGACCGTCGCGGCAAGAGCGACGACCAGCAGCAGAACCAGGGCGGCCAGGGCCGGCTGCAGAACCAGCAGCAGGGCGGCGGCCGTCAGGACGACGGTTACGACGACGACGGCAGCGGCCGTCGCGGACGTCGCGGCCGCTACCGCGACCGTCGTGGCCGGCGCGGTCGTGACGAGGTGCAGGAGCCGCAGATCGCCGAGGACGACGTCCTGATCCCGGTCGCGGGCATCCTCGACATCCTCGACAACTACGCGTTCATCCGGACCTCCGGCTACCTGCCCGGCCCGAACGACGTGTACGTCTCCCTCGCCCAGGTCCGCAAGAACGGCCTGCGCAAGGGCGACCACCTCACCGGCGCGGTGCGCCAGCCGAAGGAGGGCGAGCGGCGCGAGAAGTTCAACGCGCTGGTCCGCCTCGACTCCGTCAACGGCATGGCGCCCGAACACGGCCGCGGCCGCCCGGAGTTCAACAAGCTCACCCCGCTGTACCCGCAGGACCGCCTCCGTCTGGAGACCGACCCCGGGGTTCTCACCACGCGGATCATCGACCTCGTGTCGCCGATCGGCAAGGGACAGCGCGGTCTGATCGTGGCCCCGCCGAAGACCGGCAAGACCATGATCATGCAGGCGGTCGCCAACGCGATCACGCACAACAACCCCGAGTGCCATTTGATGGTCGTCCTCGTCGACGAGCGTCCGGAAGAGGTCACCGACATGCAGCGGTCGGTGAAGGGCGAGGTCATCTCCTCGACCTTCGACCGCCCCGCCGAGGACCACACCACGGTCGCCGAGCTCGCCATCGAGCGCGCCAAGCGTCTGGTGGAGCTGGGTCACGACGTCGTCGTGCTGCTCGACTCGATCACGCGTCTGGGCCGTGCGTACAACCTCGCCGCCCCGGCCTCCGGCCGCATCCTGTCCGGTGGTGTCGACTCGACGGCGCTGTACCCGCCGAAGCGCTTCTTCGGTGCGGCCCGCAACATCGAGGACGGCGGTTCGCTGACCATCCTCGCCACCGCCCTGGTGGACACCGGGTCCCGCATGGACGAGGTGATCTTCGAGGAGTTCAAGGGCACCGGCAACATGGAGCTCAAGCTCGACCGGAAGCTCGCCGACAAGCGCATCTTCCCCGCGGTGGACGTCGACGCGTCCGGTACCCGCAAGGAGGAGATCCTGCTCGGCAGCGACGAGCTGGCCGTCACCTGGAAGCTCCGCCGGGTGCTGCACGCGCTCGACTCGCAGCAGGCGATCGAGCTGCTTCTCGACAAGATGAAGCAGACGAAGTCGAACGGCGAGTTCCTGCTGCAGATCCAGAAGACGACGCCGACGCCGGGCAACGGCGACTGACGTCCGCCCCGCTCACCTCGGCTCCACCTGACCGACCCGCTTTACCCGTCACAAGGGCCGCTCCCCGGCAAGGGGAGCGGCCCTTTGCATGTCCTCGGACAGGTGTACGATCGCGCTGTTCCGGGCCGATCTTCACATCGAGGCCCGAACTTCCGATCCTGAGGGGGGACTTGAGTGGGTACTTCCATGTCTGGGGGCGGTCGGCACAGACGCCGGGTCAGAGTCGCGCTGCCCGTCGCCGCGGCCGGCGTCGCCGCGGCCGTCGCCGCCGCACTGCTGACCTCGTCCGCCGGCGCCGCCACCGCACTGCCGCAGCCGACCGCCGACCCGGCGATCAGCTCGCCGTCACCCGCCGAGCTGAAGAAGCGCGTCGCCGGCGCGCTCGCCGGTGACGACACCGCCGGCCGGCCGCACCGGTCGTCGTTGAGCAAGAGCACCGGTGCCGGCAGTACCACCACCGGCACCGGCTCCGTCATCGATGCGAAGATCATCGGTGGCAGCACGACCACCATCACCTCTGCGCCCTGGATGGCACAGCTCCACTACTACGACGACCGGGGCACCAGCCGCACGAGCGACGACATCGGCTTCTTCTGCGGTGGTGCCGTCGTCGCCCCGACGAAGATCCTCACCGCCGCGCACTGTGTCAAGGGATACGACTGGCACGCCAACGGCGCCATCGTCACGGGGACCGCGCAGCTCCCCTCCGACGGCGGAGCCGATTTGCACGGCGGCACCGTCTCCGGTGTCTGGCGTCAGTGGAACCACCCGTCGTACAACGCGACGACCATCGACAACGACATCGCGGTGCTCACCCTGCCCGGCCCCGTCAAGGCCACCCCGATCCGCATGACCACCTCCGGCGACACCGCCTCCTACGCCGCCGGAAAGAGCGCCAAGGTCTACGGCTGGGGCCGCACCAGCTCCACCAGCCAGGACGTCTCCGAGACGCTGAAGGCGGCCACGCTGCCCCTCCAGTCCGACGCCACGTGCGCCCGCACCTACGGCGCCGACTTCGTCAAGGGCCACATGGTCTGCGCAGGCAAGCCCGCCGCCGGCACCGACAGCGGCACCACCTCCGCCTGCAACGGCGACTCCGGCGGCCCGCTGGTCGTGAACAACCGGATCGTCGGCGTCGTCTCCTGGGGCGTGCGGGACTGCGTCGAGAAGGGTGCCTACAGCGTCTTCGCCAAGGTGAGCAGCTACGTCGGGGCCGCCTACGCGCGCGTCGACGACACCAACATCAACGGCGACCACCGCGCCGACCTGTGGGTGCGCAAGTCCTCGACGACGACCGGGTACTCCAAGAACTCCAAGGGCTCCTCGTTCGCCGCCCGCGAGTCCTGGGGCAGCTGGAAGGGCGTCAACGCCGTCCTGCAGACCGACCTCAACCGGGACGGGTACCAGGACCTGGTGTACCGGCGCAGCAGCGACGGCGCCGTCTTCTGGACCCGGTACGTGATCTCCAGCGGCACCTGGTCCACCAAGCGCATCTTCGACAACTGGAAGACCCGCACCCGCATCGTCGCTCCCGGTGACGTCACCGGCGACTACCTGCCCGACCTGCTGTCCGTGGACTCCGCCGGTGTGCTGTGGATCTACCCGGGCAAGGGCAACGGCACCTTCTCCGCCCGCGTGAAGGTCGGCTCCGGCTGGAACCAGTACAACTCCGTGCACGGCCGCGGCGACTTCAACGGCGACGGAAAGACCGACCTGATCGCCCGCCACAAGAGCACCGGTGCGATGTACCTGTACAAGGGCACCGGCAAGGCCGGCACCGGCGCCTTCTCCGGCCGGGTCAAGGTCCGCACCTGGAGCACCAAGACGTATAACACCTTCGACACCGTCGGCGACATCAGCGGCGACGGCAAGGCGGACTTCCTGGCCCGCACCCCCGGCGGCACCCTGTACCTGTACAAGGGCACCGGGAAGGCCACGAGTGGGATCTTCGCCGCCAGGATCTCCGTCGGTACCGATTTCAAGCAGTACGACATCTTCGGCTGACCACTTCGGCTGACATCGCGGGACACCGCAGGTGAGCGCCACGCTCACCGCTCTTGAACGGAACGCCTGGGCCCGGCCGTGCAACGGCCGGGCCCAGGCGCCGTGCGGCCACGCGCCGGATGCTCCCTCCGCCCGGACGGCGGGACGACGGGTACGGCGGGACGATGGGTGCTGTACGGGGCATCACCCGACCGGGTCTGGCATCGGACGCAGGGGTGATCGACCGGGCAAGAGCTGAGGAGCGGATGTCTGCGGAGAGCACACCCGAGTCCGGCCGACGGGCTCGGAGAGGGCGCCGCATGCCGCGCGACAAGCGGCACAGCGGTCTGAAGGCCATGGCGTGGACCGCCGCGGCCGTCCTCGTCCTGGGTGGCGCCGGCGCCGGATACGTGTACGTCAGACTCAACGGCAACCTCACGAGCATCGACATCGACCGCCTCCTCGGCGCCGACCGGCCGGAGAAGGCCGGCAACGGCTCCGAGAACGTCCTCGTCCTCGGTTCCGACACCCGCTCCGGGGGCAACCGGAAGCTCGGCGGCGGTGCCGACAACGGCAGCGCCCGCTCCGACACCGCGATGATCGTGCACGTCCACGAGGGTCACAAGAAGGCGTCCGTGGTGTCCGTCCCGCGTGACACCGTCGTCGACCGGCCCGCATGCACCGACACCGAGGGCGGCGCCCACCCCGCCGCGAACGGTGTGATGTTCAACTCCGCGTACGCCACCGGCGGGGCCGCCTGCGCCGTGAAGACCGTCGAGTCGATGACCGACCTGCGCATGGACCACTACCTGGAGATCGACTTCACCGGTTTCCAGAAGCTCGTGGACGAACTGGGCGGCGTCGAGATCACCACCACCGAGGACATCGCCGACCCCGACAGCCGCCTCGAGCTGACCGCCGGCACCCACCGGCTCGACGGCGCACAGGCCCTCGCCCTGGTCCGCACCCGGCACGGCGTCGGCGACGGCTCCGACCTCGGCCGCATCCGGCTCCAGCAGGCCTTCGTCAGGGCCCTGGTCCGACAGGTGGGCGACATCGACCTCCTCACCGACCCCAGGAAGCTCTACGACATCACCGAGACGGCCACCAGGGCCCTCACCACCGACTCCGGCCTGGGCTCGGTGAACTCCCTGATGGCCTTCGCGGGCGGTCTGAGGGACATCGACCCCGCCGGCCTGCACATGGTGACCATGCCGGTGCGGTACGACCCCGCCGACCCCAACCGGGTCCTTCCCGAGACGGAGAAGGCGCGGCTGGTCTGGGACGCCCTGAGGAACGACGAGCCGATCCCGCGGGCGGCCACGGTGGACACGGCCACGGGTGGGCCCGGGAGCGTCGTCAGCGCCTCCTGAGCACGCCCGGAGAGCTCCTCGGGGCCCCCGGCGCCGCGGGCCGGCCCGGACCCCGGGAACAAACGACGGCGGCCCCCGGTTTTGGGGGATGGCGCCAGTCCTGGCAGACTGGTACGTCGGCTCCGGTTCACGCTCCCGCATCCCGCGGCTGCGACCCGGCGCCCTCCCGAACCTAGGAGTCACCTTGAAGCGCGACATCCACCCCGCGTACGTCGAGACGCAGGTCAGCTGCACCTGCGGCGCGTCGTTCACCACCCGCAGCACCATCGAGTCCGGCACCGTCCGGGCCGAGGTCTGCTCCGAGTGCCACCCGTTCTACACGGGTAAGCAGAAGATCCTCGACACCGGTGGCCGTGTGGCCCGCTTCGAGGCCCGCTTCGGCAAGGCCGCCGGCTCCAAGAAGTAGCGAGCCCCCTTTCGCCGGTCCACGGCCGCGACCCCTCTCCCCGTGCAGGTGGGAGGGACGCGCGCCGGGACCGGCGTTTTTGGTCGCCCGCCTTCCCCTTCCCACGCAGTAGCAGGAGCCCAAGATGTTCGAGGCCGTCGAGGAACTCGTCACCGAGCACGCCGACCTGGAGACGAAGCTCGCCGACCCGTCGGTCCACGCCGACCAGGCCAACGCGCGCAGGCTGAACAAGCGGTACGCGGAGCTCACCCCGATCGTCACCGCGTACCGCTCCTTCAGGCGGACGGGTGACGACATCGAGACCGCGCGTGAACTGGCCGCCGACGACCCGGACTTCGCCGCCGAGCTCAAGGACCTGGAGAAGCAGCGCGAGGAGCTCACCGACAAGCTCCGCCTGCTGCTGGTCCCGCGCGACCCCAACGACGACAAGGACGTCATCCTCGAGGTCAAGGCGGGCGCGGGCGGCGACGAGTCCGCCCTGTTCGCCGGCGACCTGCTGCGCATGTACCTGCGGTACGCCGAGCGCGTGGGCTGGAAGACCGAGATCATCGACGCCACCGAGTCCGAGCTGGGCGGCTACAAGGACGTCCAGGTCGCCGTGAAGACCAAGGGCGGCCAGGGCGCCACCGAGCCCGGCCAGGGCGTGTGGGCCCGGCTGAAGTACGAGGGCGGGGTGCACCGCGTGCAGCGGGTGCCGGCCACCGAGTCCCAGGGCCGCATCCACACCTCCGCGGCGGGTGTCCTGGTGACGCCCGAGGCGGAGGAGGTCGACGTCGAGATCAACCCGAACGACCTGCGGATCGACGTCTACCGCTCCTCCGGCCCCGGCGGGCAGTCCGTCAACACCACCGACTCCGCCGTGCGCATCACGCACCTCCCGACCGGAGTCGTCGCCTCCTGCCAGAACGAGAAGAGCCAGCTGCAGAACAAGGAGCAGGCACTGCGTATCCTGCGCTCCAGGCTGCTCGCGGCGGCGCAGGAGGAGGCGGAGAAGGAGGCCGCGGACGCCCGGCGCAGCCAGGTCCGCACCGTCGACCGCTCCGAGAAGATCCGCACCTACAACTTCCCGGAGAACCGCATCTCGGACCACCGCGTCGGGTTCAAGGCGTACAACCTGGACCAGGTCCTGGACGGCGACCTGGACGCGATGATCCAGGCCTGCGTCGACGCGGACTCGGCCGCCAAACTCGCCGCAGCATGACGCCTGCCCGGGCCCGCAGGGCCTGAGCGCCGGACCCGAACACCGGGCCGTCGTACCGGCCGCACGAGAACTTCCGGAGGATGAGCGTGCAGCAACATAGTGGGGGGCGACCCCCAAGCCCCCGCAGCGTGCTGCTCGCGGAGGTGGCCCAGGCCACCCAGCGGCTCGCCGACGCTGGCGTGCCCTCGCCGCGCACCGACGCGGAGGAGCTCGCCGCGTTCGTGCACGGCGTCAAGCGCGGCGCGCTGCACACGGTGAAGGACGCCGACTTCGACGCCCGTTACTGGGAGGTCGTCGCCCGCCGCGAGGCGCGCGAACCGCTCCAGCACATCACCGGGCACGCCTACTTCCGTTACCTCGAACTCCAGGTGGGGCCCGGGGTGTTCGTGCCTCGCCCGGAGACCGAGTCGGTCGTCGGCTGGGCCATAGACGCGGTACGGGCCATGGACGTCGTCGAGCCGTGCGTCGTCGACCTGTGCACCGGTTCGGGCGCCATCGCGCTCGCCCTCGCGCAGGAGGTGCCGCGTTCCCGCGTGTACGCCGTGGAGCTGTCCGAGGACGCCCTCGTGTGGACCCGCAAGAACATGGAGGGCTCGCGCGTCGAGCTGCGCCAGGGAGACGCCCTGACGGCCTTCCCGGACCTCGACGGCCAGGTCGACCTGGTGATCTCCAACCCGCCGTACATCCCGCTCACCGAATGGGAGTACGTCGCCCCCGAGGCGCGCGACCACGACCCCGAGCTGGCCCTGTTCTCCGGCGAGGACGGCCTCCAGCTCATCCGGGGCCTGGAACGCACCGCGCACCGCCTGCTGCGCCCCGGTGGCGTGGTCGTCGTCGAGCACGCCGACACCCAGGGCGGCCAGGTGCCGTGGATCTTCGCCGAGGACCGCGGCTGGACCGACGCCGCCGACCACCCCGACCTGAACAACCGGCCCCGGTTCGCCACCGCCCGCAAGGCGGTGCCGTGAGCGTCCGGCAGACTTCAACCACCCCAGCCGCATGTGTACGAGGAGGCCCGCCAGATGGCTCGGCGATACGACACCAACGACGCGACCGATCGCGCGACCGGTCTGCGTGAAGCCGCGTCCGCCGTCCGTCGTGGCGAGCTCGTGGTGCTGCCGACGGACACCGTCTACGGCATCGGCGCCGACGCGTTCACCGGCGAGGCCGTCGCCGACCTCCTGGCGGCCAAGGGGCGCGGCCGCAGCATGCCCACGCCCGTGCTCATCGGCTCCCCGAACACCCTGCACGGCCTCGTCACGGACTTCTCCGAGCAGGCCTGGGAACTGGTCGACGCGTTCTGGCCGGGCGCGCTGACCCTGGTCGCCCGGCACCAGCCGTCCCTCCAGTGGGACCTCGGCGACACCCGCGGCACGGTCGCCGTACGGATGCCGCTGCACCCGGTCGCCATCGAGCTGCTCACCGAAGTCGGTCCGATGGCCGTCTCCTCGGCCAACCTGACGGGCCACCCCGCGCCGGAGAACTGCGACGCGGCACAGGAGATGCTCGGCGACTCCGTCTCCGTCTACCTCGACGGCGGACCCACCCCGGGCATCGTCCCCTCGTCGATCGTCGACGTCACGCGCCCCGTGCCCGTGCTGCTGCGCGAAGGCGCCCTCTCGCCGGAGGAGCTGCGCAAAGTGGTACCCGACCTCGAGGTGGCGAATTGACGGCCCCCGAGTCGGGGCGCGGCATAGGCAACGGGGAACGCAGCGCGGAGGAGACGACCACCTTCGGGTTTCCGCGCGACACCTTTCGCATCCTCCACGTCAGCACCGGAAACGTCTGCCGCTCGCCCATCACCGAGCGGCTGACCCGGCATTTCGTGAGTCAGCGGCTGGGCATCCTGGGCGGCGGGCTGATCGTGGAGAGCGCGGGCACCTGGGGGCACGAGGGCGCGCCGATGGAGTCCCACGCGGAGACCGTGCTGGCCGACTTCGGCGCGGACCCCTCCGGCTTCGTCGGCCGTGAACTGCTGGACGAACACGTGATCCGCGCCGATCTGGTGCTGACCGCGACCCGCGACCACCGCGCCCAGGTCATCTCCATGGGTCACTCGGCGGGCCTGCGCACCTTCACGCTGAAGGAGTTCACCCGCCTGGTGAACGCGATCGACCCGGCGACCCTGCCCACGCTGGACGAGGGCCTGGTCATGCGCGCCCGCGCCCTGGTCCGCGCCGCCGCCGCGCTGCGCGGCTGGCTGCTGGCACCGACCGTCGAGGCGGACGAGGTCTACGACCCGTACGGAGCGCCCCTGCCGTTCTTCCGCTCCATCGGCGACGAGATACACCAGGCCCTGGACCCGGTCGTCACCGCCCTCACGGGCGTCCCCACCCGCGCCTGACCGCTCCGCTCAGGGGCCCGACGCAGGCTCGGGCCACCGGTGTGCCCCGTACGAGCCGTCAGGGGTGTCCCGGGCGTGAGGGAGCGGGTCATGAGGACGCCGTCCCCCGGATGGTGTCCGGGGTTCCCCGGGAGGGTGTGACAGCCGAGCGGGGCGGGGGCGGCGGGCCTACATTGGTCCTACGTCAGCGTCGACGTCCGGGAGCCCCCCATGACGGTCATCCACGCCCTCGAGGGCGAGTCCGATGTCCTGCGCCGACAGGACCCCGAACTCGCCGGGATCCTGCACGCCGAGCGGGAGCGGCAGGCGACCACGCTCCAGCTGATCGCCGCCGAGAACTTCACCTCGCCCGCCGTGCTGGCCGTCCTCGGCTCACCGCTCGCCAACAAGTACGCCGAGGGATACCCGGGCGCCCGGCACCACGGCGGCTGCGAGATCGTCGACGTCGCCGAACGCCTCGCCGTCGAGCGGGCCAAGGCCCTCTTCGGCGCCGACCATGCCAACGTCCAGGCACACTCCGGCTCGTCGGCCGTGCTGGCCGCCTACGCCGCCCTGCTGCGCCCCGGGGACACCGTCCTCGCCCTCGGCCTGGCCCACGGCGGCCACCTCACCCACGGCTCGCCCGCCAACTTCTCCGGCCGCTGGTTCGACTTCGTCGGCTACGGCGTGGACGCCGAGACCGGCCTGATCGACCACACGCAGGTCCGTGCCCTCGCCCGCACCCACCGCCCCAAGGCGATCGTCTGCGGCTCCATCGCCTACCCCCGCCACATCGACCACGCCTTCTTCCGCGAGGTCGCCGACGAGGTGGGCGCCTACCTCATCGCGGACGCCGCGCACCCCATCGGCCTCGTCGCCGGGGGAGCGGCCCCCAGCCCGGTCCCGTACGCGGACATCGTCTGCGCGACCACGCACAAGGTGCTGCGCGGGCCGCGCGGCGGCATGATCCTGTGCGGCGCGGAACTGGCCGAACGGGTCGACCGCGCGGTCTTCCCCTTCACCCAGGGCGGGGCCCAGATGCACACCGTCGCCGCCAAGGCGGTCGCCTTCGGGGAGGCGGCGACCCCGGCCTTCGCCGCGTACGCCCACCAGGTGGTCGCCAACGCGCGGGCCCTCGCCAAGGGCCTGGCCGACGAGGGACTGGTCGTCACCACCGGCGGCACGGACACCCACCTGATCACCGCCGATCCCGCCCCGCTCGGCGTCGACGGGCGCGAGGCCCGCGGCCGGCTCGCGGCGGCCGGACTGGTCCTGGACTGCTGCGCCCTGCCGCACGCCGACGACCGCGGGCTGCGCCTGGGCACCGCGGCGGTGACCACGCAGGGCATGGGGGAGGGGGAGATGACACGCGTCGCGGCTCTCATGGCGGGCGTGATCACCGGCGCCCTGGACCCCGCGCGGACCCGGGAGGACGTACGGCAGCTGGCCGCCGTCTTTCCGCCGTACCCGCGGTGAGCGGTTCCCGCACCGGCCGGCGTCGGCGCGTTCGGACGGGTGACCGACCTCACACGGCCCTGGCGGGCGGACGAGCCGCGACCACGTCCGAAGGGCCTGGGAGCGAAACGGACGACGGCTCGGCCGCGGTGTCCGCATGCGCACCCCGCGCGGGGTACGGCATGCGCGTCCGGGCCCCCTGGTCGTGGAAGGCCGGCGCGGTCACGTTGTCCGACGCCGACGGCTCGTCCCCCTTCTGCGGCGGCAAGCCGGCGCACAGCGCGCGGAAGCAGGTGCCGGAAGGCGTCACCGTGGAGATCACGGTCTGTCGCCGCAACGGCGCCGACGGGGCGAAGAAGGACTGCGGATCCAACTACGGCAAGGCCTGACCGGAAGGAACCGGGACACGGCCGAACACCGGGTCCCCGGGCGACGGCCGCCCCGGTGGGCCGCCCCTCGCGTACGCGCTCCCGCCTGCTCCGCCCGCGAGCGGGAGCGTGCACCGGCGGACGGCCGAGGAGGGCACGTTTGTAGGAGAATCCCCTAAAGGTGGTGGTCCCGGAGGGGGTTGCTCCGGCCCGGCCCCGTCCTGTGCCGGGGATCGCCGACAGTCACGACGGCTAAGGTGAGATGCCGACACACCAGTGACATCTGTGGGGAAGCCCGTGCGCGAATATCTGCTGACGCTCTGCATCACGGCCGCAGTGACGTACCTGCTCACCGGGCCGGTACGGAAGTTCGCGATCGTGGCCGGGGCGATGCCGCAGATCCGGGCGCGGGACGTGCACCGGGAACCCACTCCGCGGCTCGGCGGGATCGCGATGTTCTTCGGCCTGTGCGCGGGGCTGCTGGTCGCCAGCCATCTGGCGAACCTGAACGAGGTCTTCGAGAAGTCCAACGAGCCGCGCGCCCTGTTGTCGGGAGCGGCCCTGATCTGGCTGCTCGGGGTCCTGGACGACAAGTTCGAGATCGACGCCCTGCTCAAACTGGGCGCCCAGATGATCGCCGCCGGCGTCATGATCCTTCAGGGTCTGACCATCCTGTGGCTGCCCATCCCCGGTATCGGCACGGTCGCCGTCACTCCGTGGCAGGGGAACCTGATCACCGTGGCGCTGGTGGTCGTCACCATCAACGCGGTCAACTTCGTGGACGGACTGGACGGCCTCGCGGCCGGCATGGTGGGCATCGCGGCCACGGCGTTCTTCCTGTACAGCTACCGGATCTGGTACGGCTACGGAGCCGAGGCGGCGGCCCCCGCCACGCTGTTCTCCGTGGTGCTCATCGGCATGTGCGTCGGTTTCCTGCCGCACAACATGCATCCCGCCCGGATCTTCATGGGGGACTCCGGGTCGATGCTGATCGGTCTGGTCCTCGCGGCCAGCGCGGTGTCCGTCACGGGCCAGCTGGACGTCGAGGCGCTCAACGTCGACCTGGGCGGCGCACGGGAGACGACCCACGCGATGCTGCCCGTCTTCATCCCGCTGCTCATGCCGTTGACGATCATCGCGGTGCCCATGGCCGACCTGATCCTGGCCATCGTGCGGCGCACCTGGCGCGGCCAGTCGCCCTTCGCGGCGGACCGGGGTCATCTGCACCACCGCCTGCTGGAGATCGGCCACTCGCACAGCAGGGCGGTGCTGATCATGTACTTCTGGTCGGCGCTGATCGCCTTCGGCGCGCTCGCCTACTCGGTCAACTCGGCGTCCATGTGGATCGTGCTGAGCGTCGTCATCCTGAGCGCCCTCGGTCTGCTGCTGCTCCTGCTGCCCCGGTTCACCCCGCGCGCCCCGATGTGGGCGCAGCACATCGTGCCGCCGCGCTACCGGCGTCGCCGGGCCGCTGTGCGGGCCCCCCAGGCCGTTGCCGAGGCAGGCACGGGGGAAGCCGCGGACACGGTCGCCGAGGCGGCCGAGCCGGAGGCGGGCGACCAGGATGCCGGCGGCCATCGCGCCCCGGTGCCCGCCGGGGTCTCCGGCGTCAACGGCGCGACCGCCCTGGGCCACCGCGCACGTGTGGGCGACCGGGGAAGGCCGGCGTCTCCCACCGAAGGCACGGCCACATCACGGTCAAGGTAAGAATCCGACTAGAGCATTGCCAAGTCGTGGGGCTCCGATGGGGCACCCTTGGGGGTGCGAAGCTCCCTAATACCAGACAAGTCGACCTCTTGCACTCTCCGGCGCCCAGGCTCACTCTCCTGGGTGACCCCATGCGGAGTCATTAGGTAAAGACTGCATCAAATAGTTTGTGATACCGTTCACGAGTCTCGCCGGAGAGCGCCGAGGAACCGCAGTGCGACGGTTCGTCGGTGGGGGGAAATCACACTCCATCCGGGGGACTACGCTCGTCCCTGACGACCATCCTTTGCCCCCTGTTCCAAACATGCGGAGTTCCGCCATGCCGTCCAACGACGTCCGGATCCTGATTCAGGCCGCCATACCCACCGCTGTCGTCGGTGCGGTCGCGGTCGCGGTCGGTGCTGCCGTCGAAGGCGGCAACGGGGCGATCGGAGCCGTCATCGGGGCGCTGCTCGTGATCCTGCTCATGGGCGCGGGCCTGTACGTCCTTCAGTGGGTCGCCAAGTCGTTGCCGCATCTGTTCCAGGCCATGGGGCTGATGCTGTACATGACGCAGATCCTGCTGATCTTCGTCTTCATCGCGCTCTTCAAGGACACGACGCTCTTCCACCCGAAGGTCTTCGCCCTCTCCCTGCTCGTCTCCACCCTGACCTGGGTCGCCGCGCAGGCGCGGGCCACGATGAAGGCCAAGACCTTCTACGTGGACCCCGAGCCGGCGACGGCCGGGAACGCGGCCGAGAAGAAGGAATCCGCGGAGCGGCCGTCGTGAGACGTAGGGCCGGGATAAGGGCGCATGACGGACCCTGCTATCGTCCGGTGCCAACTGCGGCATCGCGGGCGCGGGCATCCACGCTGACGCCTGTCACATCGCGAGGCGAGATGCCCCATCGCCGCCCCCCCATCCGTAACACCAGTCCCGTGCCGAACCGCGGCCCCGTGCCGCGCCGACACCACGAGGTTGCCGAATCCATGCGCCACGCTGAAGGAGCCCGCGGTGAGTGCTGACCCGACACAGGTGCTCGCCTTCGAGACCGACTGCCACATCTTCGACGGCTGTGGCTTCCCGTCTCCCGGGCTGCATTCGTTCCTGTTCGAGCCCATCTGGGGTGACGGCGACAGCAACCTGTACTTCAACAAGACGATGCTGCTGGCGCTGCTCGGCTCGATCATCATCGTCGGCTTCTTCTGGGCGGCGTTCCGCCGGCCCCAGGTCGTTCCCGGCAAGCTCCAGATGGTCGCCGAGACGGGCTACGACTTCGTCCGCAAGAACGTCGTCTACGAGACGATGGGCAAGCGCGAGGGCGAGAAGTACGTCCCGTTCGTCGTCGCACTGTTCTTCTTCGTCTGGATGATGAACCTCTGGTCGATCATCCCGCTCGCCCAGTTCCCGGTGACGTCGATCTTCGCCTACCCGCTGGGACTCGCGCTGCTCGTCTACGCCGTGTGGGTCTCGCTGACCTTCAAGCGGCACGGCTTCGTCGGCGCCCTGAAGAACTTCACCGGCTACGACAAGTCGCTCGGTGCGGCCCTGCCGGTCGTCATGATCATCGAGGCCTTCTCGAACCTGCTCGTGCGGCCCTTCACCCACGCTGTGCGACTCTTCGCGAACATGTTCGCGGGTCACATCCTGCTGGTGCTCTTCACCATCGCCAGCTGGTACCTGCTGAACGGCATCGGGATCGCCTACGCCGGCGTCTCGTTCGTGATGGTCCTGGTGATGACCGTCTTCGAGCTCTTCATCCAGGCCCTGCAGGCGTACGTCTTCGTCCTGCTGACCGTTACCTACATCCAGGGCGCGCTCTCCGAGCAGCACTGAGCGTCCCGCACCGCCTCCATTCGACCGGTGGCCCACCCCCACCGGCCCGTGAAGAAAAGGAAGAACCGGAATGTCTTACACCCTGGCCGCCGTCACCGGCTCGATTGCTTCCATCGGCTACGGCATCGCCGCGTTCGGCCCCGGCATCGGCGTCGGCATCATCTTCGGCAAGGGCACCGAGGCCCTCGCCCGGCAGCCCGAGGCCGCCGGTCTGATCCGCGCCAACCAGATCCTCGGCTTCGCCTTCTGTGAGGCGCTCGCCCTGATCGGCCTGGTCATGCCGTTCGTCTACGGCAAGTGATCATCTGATCCGCGACCGGTTCACCAGACGAAAGGCACTCTGATATGAGCCCACTGCTTCATATCGCGGCCGAGGAGCTGCAGAACCCCCTCGTCCCGCCGATTCCCGAGCTCGTCATCGGCCTGCTCGCCTTCGTCATCGTCTTCGGCATCCTCGCCAAGAAGCTCCTCCCGAACATCAACAAGGTTCTGGAAGAGCGTCGCGAGTCCATCGAAGGCGGTATCGAGAAGGCCGAGGCCGCCCAGACCGAGGCACAGAGCGTCCTTGAGCAGTACAAGGCTCAGCTCGCCGAGGCCCGGCACGAGGCCGCGCGTCTGCGTCAGGAGGCGCAGGAGCAGGGCGCCACGCTCATCGCCGAGATGCGCGCGGAAGGCCAGCGGCAGCGTGAGGAGATCATCGCCGCCGGTCACTCGCAGATCGAGGCGGACCGCAAGGCCGCCGCCTCGGTGCTGCGCCAGGACGTGGGCAAGCTCGCCACCGACCTGGCCGGCAAGCTCGTCGGCGAGTCCCTCGAGGACCACGCCCGGCAGAGCCGCGTGATCGACCGGTTCCTCGACGACCTCGACCAGAAGGCCGAGGCCGCACGATGAACGGAGCGAGCCGCGAGGCCCTGGCAGCCGCACGTGAGCGTCTCGACGCGCTGACGGACTCCACGTCCGTGGACGCCGGCTCGCTCGCCGAAGAGCTGGCTGCCGTCACCGCGCTGCTCCACCGCGAGGTGTCGCTGCGCCGGGTCCTCACCGACCCGGCGCAGCCCGGCGAGACCAAGGCGGACCTGGCCCAGCGCCTGCTCGGCACCCAGGTCAGCGGCAACGCCGCCGACCTGGTGGCCGGCATGGTGCGCTCCCGCTGGTCGCAGCCCCGCGACCTGGTGGACGCACTCGAGGAGCTGGCCGACCTCGCCGACCTCACCGCCGCGCAGAAGGCGGGCGCGCTCGACACCGTCGAGGACGAGCTGTTCCGGTTCGGCCGGATCGTCTCCTCCAGCAACGACCTGCGTGCCGCGCTGACCGACCGCAAGGCCACTGCCTCCGCCAAGAGCGGGCTGCTGCACAGCCTGCTCGGACGCAAGGCGCACGCGGCCACCGAGCGTCTGGTGACGCGTCTGGTCAACGCGCCCCGCGGACGTAGCCTGGAAGCGGGACTCGAGTCCCTGTCCAAGCTCGCCGCGGAGCGTCGTCACCGCATGGTGGCCGTCGTCACCTCCGCGGTGCCGCTGAGCGACTCGCAGAAGCAGCGCCTGGGCGCCGGCCTCGCGAAGCTCTACGGCCGCCAGATGCACCTCAACCTCGACGTCGACCCCTCGGTCGTCGGCGGGATCCGGGTGCAGGTCGGTGACGAGCTCATCAACGGTTCCCTCGCGGACCGGCTGGAGGACGTGAGCCGCCGACTGGCGAGCTAGCCCTCACGCGGCAGTCGCGGACGACGCGACGGACGCGGCAACTGAACACGTAGTACGTACCTACGGCCCTGGTTGGGCCGTGCAGAGGATTCACCTCTTTTCGGGGGGAGTCCACATCCCCCCAAAGTGAAACTTCGGGCCCAACAAGGAGAGCAGGGAACTCAGATGGCGGAGCTCACGATCCGGCCGGAGGAGATCCGGGACGCACTGGAGAACTTCGTCCAGTCGTACAAGCCGGACGCGGCCTCGCGCGAGGAAGTCGGCACGGTCACCGCTGCCGGCGACGGTATCGCCAAGATCGAGGGACTTCCCTCGGCCATGGCCAACGAGCTGCTGAAGTTCGAGGACGGCACCCTCGGCCTCGCCCTCAACCTCGAGGAGCGCGAGATCGGTGCCGTCGTCCTCGGTGAGTTCAGCGGCATCGAGGAGGGCCAGCCGGTCTCCCGCACCGGCGAGGTCCTGTCCGTCGCCGTGGGTGAGGGCTACCTCGGCCGCGT
The DNA here is from genome assembly GCF_001418415.1 of Streptomyces hirsutus. GTDB lineage: Bacteria > Actinomycetota > Actinomycetes > Streptomycetales > Streptomycetaceae > Streptomyces > Streptomyces hirsutus. The sequence goes on along the minus strand of NZ_LIQT01000015.1, from coordinate 16,730 downwards.
GGTCGACCCGCTCGGCAACCCGATCGACGGCCTCGGCGAGATCGAGACCGAGGGCCGCCGCGCCCTCGAACTGCAGGCCCCCACGGTCATGGACCGCAAGTCGGTGCACGAGCCGATGGAGACGGGCTACAAGGCCGTCGACGCCATGACCCCGGTCGGCCGCGGCCAGCGTCAGCTGATCATCGGCGACCGCGGCACCGGCAAGACCGCGCTGGCCGTGGACACGATCATCAACCAGCGTGACAACTGGCGCACGGGCGACGTGAACAAGCAGGTCCGCTGCATCTACGTCGCCATCGGCCAGAAGGGCTCCACCATCGCGTCGGTCCGCCGCGCGCTGGAGGAGAACGGTGCCCTGGAGTACACGACCATCGTCGCCTCCCCGGCGTCCGACCCGGCCGGCTTCAAGTACCTGGCGCCGTACACCGGTTCGGCCATCGGCCAGCAGTGGATGTACGAGGGCAAGCACGTCCTGATCATCTTCGACGACCTGTCGAAGCAGGCCGACGCCTACCGCGCCGTCTCCCTGCTGCTGCGCCGCCCGCCGGGCCGCGAGGCCTACCCGGGCGACGTCTTCTACCTGCACTCCCGTCTGCTGGAGCGTTGCGCCAAGCTCTCCGACGACATGGGTGCCGGCTCGATGACCGGTCTGCCGATCGTCGAGACCAAGGCGAACGACGTGTCGGCGTTCATCCCGACCAACGTCATCTCCATCACCGACGGCCAGTGCTTCCTGGAGTCCGACCTGTTCAACGCCGGTCAGCGTCCGGCCCTGAACGTCGGTATCTCGGTCTCCCGCGTCGGTGGCTCCGCCCAGCACAAGGCGATGAAGCAGGTCTCCGGCCGTCTGCGTCTGGACCTCGCCCAGTACCGTGAGCTGGAGGCGTTCGCCGCCTTCGGTTCCGACCTGGACGCCGCGTCGAAGGCGCAGCTGGAGCGCGGTCAGCGTCTGGTCGAGCTGCTGAAGCAGGACCAGTACCAGCCGCTGGCCACCGAGGACCAGGTCGTCTCCGTCTGGGCCGGCACCACCGGCAAGATGGACGAGGTGCCGGTCGCCGACATCCGCCGCTTCGAGAAGGAGCTGCTCGAGTACCTGCACCGCAGTGAGCAGGGCCTCATGACCTCCATCCGTGAGGGCGGCAAGATGTCGGACGACACCCTCCAGGCCGTGGGCGACGCGGTCGCGGCCTTCAAGAAGCAGTTCGAGACGAGCGACGGCAAGCTGCTCGGCGAGGACGCTCCGGCCGCTGCCGCCAAGTGACGTTCAAGGAAGGGACCTGACTCATGGGAGCCCAGCTCCGGGTCTACAAGCGTCGCATCCGATCCGTCACCGCGACCAAGAAGATCACCAAGGCGATGGAGATGATCGCTGCCTCGCGCGTCGTCAAGGCGCAGCGCAAGGTGCGGTCCTCCACGCCGTACGCCGAGGAACTGACCCGTGCGGTCACGGCGGTCGGCACCGGTTCGGACGCCAAGCACCCGCTGACGACGGAGGCGGAGAACCCGACGCGTGTCGCGGTCCTGCTCCTCACGAGCGACCGCGGCCTCGCCGGCGCCTTCAACGCCAACGCGATCAAGGCGGCGGAGCAGCTGACCGAGCGTCTCGAGCGTGAGGGCAAGGAGGTCGACACGTACATCGTCGGCCGCCGCGGTCTGGCGCACTACAACTTCCGCGAGCGCATGGTCGTGGAGTCGTTCACCGGTTTCACCGACGAGCCCTCGTACGCGGACGCCAAGAAGGTCGCGGCGCCGCTGATCGAGGCCATCGAGAAGGAGACGGCGGACGGCGGTGTGGACGAACTCCACATCGTCTACACCGAGTTCGTCTCGATGATGACGCAGGCCGCGGTCGGCTCCCGGATGCTTCCGCTCCGCCTCGACGAGGTCGTGGAGGAAGGGACGTCCACCAAGGACGAGATCCTTCCGCTGTACGACTTCGAGCCCTCGGCGGAGGACGTCCTCGACGCCCTGCTGCCGCGCTACGTGGAGAGCCGCGTCTACAACGCGCTGCTCCAGTCGGCCGCTTCGAAGCACGCCGCCACGCGGCGCGCGATGAAGTCGGCCACCGACAACGCGGGCGAGCTGATCAACACGCTCTCCCGTCTTGCCAACGCGGCCCGCCAGGCCGAAATCACCCAGGAAATCAGCGAGATCGTCGGTGGCGCAGGCGCTCTGGCCGACGCAAACGCGGGGAGTGACAATTAATGACCACCACTGTTGAGACCGCGACGGCCACGGGCCGTGTCGCCCGGGTCATCGGCCCGGTCGTCGACGTGGAGTTCCCCGTCGACGCGATGCCGGAGATCTACAACGCCCTGCACGTCGAGGTCGCCGACCCGGCGAACGCGGGCGAGCTCAAGACGCTGACGCTCGAGGTGGCCCAGCACCTGGGCGGCGGCCTGGTCCGCACCATCTCCATGCAGCCCACCGACGGTCTGGTCCGCCAGGCCGCGGTGACCGACACGGGCTCGGCCATCTCCGTCCCCGTCGGTGACTTCACCAAGGGCAAGGTGTTCAACACCCTCGGTGAGGTGCTGAACAGCGACGAGTCCTACACGGGCGAGCGCTGGCCGATCCACCGCAAGGCGCCGAACTTCGACGAGCTCGAGTCGAAGACCGAGATGTTCGAGACCGGCGTCAAGGTCATCGACCTGCTCACCCCGTACGTCAAGGGTGGCAAGATCGGCCTGTTCGGCGGTGCCGGTGTCGGCAAGACGGTGCTCATCCAGGAGATGATCTACCGCGTCGCCAACAACCACGACGGTGTGTCCGTGTTCGCCGGCGTCGGTGAGCGCACCCGTGAGGGCAACGACCTCATCGACGAGATGAGCGAGTCGGGCGTCATCGACAAGACCGCCCTGGTCTTCGGCCAGATGGACGAGCCGCCGGGCACCCGTCTGCGCGTCGCGCTGGCCGGCCTCACCATGGCCGAGTACTTCCGTGACGTCCAGAAGCAGGACGTGCTGTTCTTCATCGACAACATCTTCCGCTTCACGCAGGCCGGTTCCGAGGTCTCGACCCTGCTCGGCCGGATGCCCTCCGCGGTGGGCTACCAGCCGAACCTGGCCGACGAGATGGGTCTCCTCCAGGAGCGCATCACCTCGACCCGCGGTCACTCGATCACCTCGATGCAGGCGATCTACGTCCCCGCGGACGACCTGACCGACCCGGCCCCGGCCACCACCTTCGCCCACCTCGACGCGACGACGGTGCTCTCCCGTCCGATCTCCGAGAAGGGCATCTACCCGGCCGTGGACCCGCTGGACTCCACGTCCCGCATCCTGGACCCGCGCTACATCGCGCAGGACCACTACGACACGGCCATGCGGGTGAAGAACATCCTGCAGAAGTACAAGGACCTGCAGGACATCATCGCGATCCTCGGTATCGACGAGCTCGGCGAGGAGGACAAGCTCGCCGTCCACCGTGCCCGTCGCGTGGAGCGCTTCCTGTCCCAGAACACCCACGTCGCCAAGCAGTTCACCGGCGTGGACGGTTCGGACGTGTCGCTGGACGAGTCGATCACCGCGTTCAACGCGATCTGCGACGGCGAGTACGACCACTTCCCGGAGCAGGCGTTCTTCCTGTGCGGTGGTATCGAGGACCTGAAGAAGAACGCGAAGGAGCTGGGCGTCTCCTGAGCCCCGTGCTCGAGTGAACTGAGTCGGGGGGCGGGCACCGTCCCGCCCCCCGATCCACGCCCATTAGACTTGTAACCAACACCCGGCGGACCTGCCGGGTGGTGACCCGAGGAGCCATCTTGGCTGCTGAGCTGCACGTCGCGCTGGTCGCGGCCGACCGAGAGGTCTGGTCCGGCGAGGCCACCCTGGTCGTCGCGCGCACCACGTCCGGCGACATCGGCGTCATGCCCGGTCACCAGCCGCTGCTCGGTGTGCTGGAGTCGGGCCCGGTGACCATCCGTACGAGCGAGGGCGGAACGGTCGTCGCCGCGGTGCACGGCGGTTTCATCTCGTTCGCGGACGACAAGCTGTCGCTGCTGGCGGAGGTCGCCGAGCTGTCGGAGGAGATCGACGTCCAGCGCGCGGAGCGGGCGCGTGAGCGCGCGAAGTCGGAGGAGAACACTTCGGCGGAGCGTCGCGCGGACGTCCGACTGCGTGCGGTGACGACGGAGCGCTGAACGACCGAGGTGCCTTCCGGGCCGTCTAGGCTCTGGGGGGAGCCGTACGATGACGTCACTCAGCCGCGGCTGGGACCGGAGCGATCCGGACCCGGTCGCGGCTGAGGCAGATCTGGATGATTTTTCCGTTCCGTTACCTAGGAGACGAGGAGGTCGGTGTCGATGGTCCTCGCTCTGACTGTGTGCGGAAGTGTCGTGGCTCTCGTAGTGGTGGGACTCTTCGTCTTCGGTCTGCGCCGCCGCCTCATCCAGCGTTCCGGCGGGACCTTCGACTGCAGCCTGCGCTGGGACGCTCCGGAACCGGGCGACTCCGGCGGCAAGGGCTGGGCGTACGGGGTGGCCCGCTACAACGGCGACCGGGTGGAGTGGTTCCGCGTCTTCTCCTACGCGCCGCGTCCGCGGCGCGTCCTGGAGCGTTCGGCGATCGAGGTGGCCGGCCGCCGGGTGCCCGAGGGCGAGGAGGAACTGGCGCTGCTGTCCGACGCGGTGATCCTCGCCTGTCTGCACCGGGGCAGGCGGCTGGAGCTCGCGATGAGCGACGACGCCCTGACCGGTTTCCTCGCCTGGCTGGAGGCGGCCCCGCCCGGCCAGCGGGTGAACGTCGCGTAGAGCGAGGTTCAGGGCCCCTCCCCCTGGCAGCGGAGCTGTTGGGGGGAGGGTGAACGTGGCGTAGCCGGGCGCGGATACGCGGATGCTCCCCCGGACGAGGTCCGGGGGAGCACGGTTGCCGCGGACCTGCCGGTTACCTCAGGCCGCTGTCGATGGCGGTGGCCAGCTCGCCGTTCGCGGTGTCACCGCTGAACTCCCAGAAGAAGGCGCCGCCCAGGCCCTGGCTCTTGGCCCAGCTCATCTTGCCGCCGATGGTGGCGGGGGTGTCGTAGGACCACCAGTTGCCGCCGCAGTGGGCGTAGGCCGTGCCGGCGACGGTGCCGGTGGCCGGGCAGCTGTTCTTGAGGATCTTGTAGTCCTCGATGCCGGCCTCGTAGGTGCCGGGTGCCGGGCCGGTGGCCGCGCCGCCGGGGGCGGCCTGGGTGACGCCGGTCCAGCCGCGGCCGTAGAAGCCGATGCCGAGCAGCAGCTTGCTCGCCGGGACGCCCTTCGCCTTCAGCTTGGAGATCGCGGCCGCGGAGTTGAAGCCGTCCTGCGGGATGCCGTTGTACGAGGTCAGCGGCGAGTGGGGGGCCGTGGGGCCGTCCTTGTCGAAGGCGCCGAAGTAGTCGTACGTCATCACGTTGTACCAGTCGAGGTACTGGGCGGCGCCGCCGTAGTCGGCCGCGTCGATCTTGCCGCCCGAGGAGCCGTCCGCGGTGATCGCGGCGGTGACCAGGTAGTCCTTGCCGAACTCGGCGCGCAGGGCCTGGGAGAGGTTCCTGAAGGCCGCCGGACCGCTGGTGTCACAGGTGAGGCCGCAGGCGTTCGGGTACTCCCAGTCGATGTCGATGCCGTCGAAGACGTCGGCCCAGCGCGGGTCCTCCACGACGGCCTTGCAGGACTTGGCGAAGGCGGCCGGGTTCTGCGCGGCCTGGCCGAAGCCGCCGGAGTAGGTCCAGCCGCCGAACGAGTACAGCACCTTGATGTGCGGGTACTTCGCCTTCAGCTGGCGCAGCTGGTTGAAGTTGCCGCGCAGCGGCTGGTCCCAGGTGTCGGCGGCGCCGCTGACGGACTGGTCCGCGGTGTAGGCCTTGTCGGTGGCGGCGTAGGCGTCGTCGAGCTTGCACTGGCCGTTGGTGACGTTGCCGAACGCGTAGTTGATGTGGGTGATCTTGGCGGCCGAGCCGGACGTCACCAGGTTCTTGACGTGGTAGTTGCGGCCGTAGACGCCCCACTCGGTGAAGTAGCCGAGCTTGACCTTGTTTCCGGTGGGCGGCGGTTCCTCGGTGTTGCCGGTGGTGCGGACCCGCACCGAGCCGCTGACCGGGCCGGTCTGGTCGGCGGTGTCACGGGCCTGCACGCTGTACGAGTAGTCGGTGCCCTTGCGCAGGCCGCTGTCCGTGTACGAGGTGCCGGTCACCGTGGCGACCTTGGCGCCGTCGCGCAGGACGTCGTAGTTCTTGACGCCCTTGTCGTCGGTGGCCGCGGACCAGGACAGCCGTACCGAGGTGTCCGTCACGTTGGAGGCGGAGGGCGTGCCGGGCGCGGAGGGTGCCGCGTCGCCGGGGACGGAGGTGCCGTCGCAGCTGCCGCCGTTGAGCTTGCAGCCGGCGGGGGCGCCGGTGCCGGAGCCGTTGAAGCCGAAGCTGATGGAGGCACCGGGGGCGAGGGTGCCGTTCCAGGACTTGTTCTTGGCGGTCCAGTGGTTGCCGGAGGACGTCACGTCGGCGTCCCAGGCGGAGGTGACGGAGGTGCCGGAGGGGAAGTCCCACTCGACGGTCCACGAGTTCAGGGCGGTGGTGCCGGTGTTCTTCACCGTCCACTTGCCCTCGAAACCGGAGCCCCAGTCCTGGGTCTTGGCGTAAGTGGCAGTAGCGGAGGTCGCGGCCTGGGCGGGGCTCGCGAGGGCGACGAGGGCGGAGAAGGGGAGGAGGAGGGTGGCGAACCCGGCCACGGCTCTGTGTCTGAAGCGCATGCTGCGCCTCCTTTGTGGTGACGGATGTCGTCGGGGGTATGACTGAGCCATCACACCCGCGGTGCCGTGAGGATAGAAAGGTCTGGACCACGGGTCAATAGGTCTGGACCACTAGGCCGTTATGACCTCTGGACACCCAACTCCTGGGCCAGTACCGCGGCTTGCACCCGACTGCGCAGGCCCAGCTTCCCCAGCAGACGGCTGACGTGCGTCTTCACCGTGGCCTCCGCCATGTCGAGGCGCTCGGCGACATCGGCGTTGGACAGGCCCTCGCCGAGACAGCCCAGCACCTCCCGCTCGCGCCGGGTGAGGGAGTCCAGCACCGCCGGATCGGCCGTGGACGCGCGGGCGGGCTTCGCGGCGAACTCCGCGATCAGCCGCCGGGTGACGGCCGGGGCGACGATCCCCTCACCGCGCGCCACCGTGCGCACGGCCGCGATGAGGTCCTTCGCCTCCGTGTTCTTCAGCAGGAACCCCGAGGCACCGGCCCGCAGCGCCCCGAAGACGTACTCGTCGAGATCGAAGGTGGTCAGCACCAGCACGTCGGCGAGCTCCTCCGCCACCACCTGCCGGGTGGCCGACACCCCGTCCAGGCGGGGCATCTGCACGTCCATCAGCACCACGTCCGGCCGCAGCTCACGGGCGAGCGCCACCGCCTGCTCACCGTCCGCCGCCTCGCCCGCCACCTCGATGTCGGGCGCACTGCGCAGGATCAGCACCAGTCCGGCCCGGACGGCGGACTGGTCCTCGGCGACCAGGACGCGGATCATTCGGTCTCTCCTCGGAACGTGGGCGCGTGGGCGGCGGCCGTGGCGCCCGCGGGGATGTCGGCGAGGGGCAGGGAGGCGCGCACGACCCAGACCTCGGGCCGCGCGGGGTCGCCGCCGTCCTCCGGTCCGGCCGCGAAGGTGCCGTGCAGCAGGGCGACCCGCTCCCGCATCCCCACCAGACCGGCCCCGGAACCCGGGGCGCGCGGGGCGTCCCGGCCGCCGTACGGGCTGACCACGCGGATGTCCAGGGCGTCGGCCGCACAGCGCAGCCGCACGGTGACCGGCCCCTTGTCGGCGTGCTTCAGCGCGTTGGTCAGCGCCTCCTGCACGATCCTGTACGCGGCGAGCTCCACCGGCGGCGGGACGACGCCGTGCCCGGCGTCGGGCAGGAGGTCGAGGACGACCTCCAGGCCGTTGGCGCGGGCCCCCTCCGCCAGGGCGCCGAGACCGTCCAGGGTCGGGGTGGCGGCCGGCTCCCGGTCGTCGGCGCGGTCGCGCAGGATGCCGATGAGACGGCGCATCTCGGCCAGTCCCTGGACACTGTTCTCCCGGATCACGGTGAGCGCGTTCCGGGAGGCGTCCTCGTCGTCCAGGGAGAGCGCGGCCGTGGAGTGAATGGCGATCGCGGACAGGTGGTTGGCGACCATGTCGTGCAACTCCCGTGCCATCCGAGCGCGTTCCGCGGTCACCGCCTGGGTGCGGTCCATCTCGGCCAGCAGCGCGGTCTGTTCGGCGCGCAGCCGGGCGGCCTCGGCGGCCTCCCGGTGGTTGCGCACGATCAGCCCGGTCGACGCGGGCGTGAACGCGACGCCGCCGATGATCAACCCGACCAGCAGCGCCTCGGGCACCCGCCACAGCGCGTACGGCACCAGCGTCCCCACGACCGTGAGCAGCGCGGTGAGCCGGGGGAGGAGGCGGGCGGCGGTGGGAGTGCCGTACAGGACGGCGGCGTACATGAGGTCGGTGTACATGATGATCGTGGCCAGGCTGCCCTGGGTGAGACAGTCCGCGAGCAGCGCCGCGGTGCCGGTGATCAGCGCGATGCGCGGGGCACTCCGGCGCAGCAGCTCGCAGCCGGCGATCACGGCGAGCGGCAACAGGACCGGCCACCGGCCGTCGAAGACCACGTAGCTCGCGTCGGCGGGCCGCATGCCCAGCCCGATGCCCCACAGCAGCAGCCCGCCGAGCAGTCCGGCGAGCGACGCCCACACGTCGAAGCGGTGGGGCCGGGGGAGTCGTAGGGCCATGACCCCATCCAACACGCTGCGCGCGGCCACCGCCTGATGCCCGAGAACGTTCCTCGGGGCCGCTGGACTGCATCTTTCGATGTACAGGCAGTTCGTCGTCGGCGACGACGCCGACGGCCGGTGCGCGCGGGAGCCTGAAAGGGTGACCGAGAGGAGCGAACCGTGATCGTCGCCTTGATCGCCGCCTGCGAGATCGGCTTCTGGGTGCTGCTGGCCGCCGGACTGGCCTTCCGCTACCTGCTGAGAATGCCGCGCACCGGCCTGGCGCTGCTGCTGTGCGAGCCGCTGCTGGAGGTCGTCCTGCTGGTCGCCACCGCGGTCGACCTCAGGAACGGCGCCGAGCCGGGCTGGGCGCACGGCCTGGCCGCGCTCTACATCGGCTACACCGTCGGGCACGGCCACCGCACCGTGAAGTGGCTGGACGGCCATGCCGCCCACCGCTTCGGCGGCGCCCCGAAACCGGCCGGACCGCCGCGCTACGGCACGGCCCGCGCCCGGTACGAGACGAAGCTGTGGCTGGGCACGCTGGCGGGCGCCGCCGTGGCCGTCGCGCTGCTCCAGCTCGCCGTCTGGTATATCGGTGACGCGAGCCGCACCGGCACGCTGGAGGACTGGCGCTTCACCGCGCTGCGCATCGCCGGGATCCACGGACTGGTGGCGCTGGCCTACTGGATCTGGCCGAAGAAGGCCCCGGTGGGCGACTGGCGGGCGGACCGGGACGGTCTCGCGGACACGAAGAAGGAGGACGTCCGCCGGTGATCACCGGCGGACCCGGGGCGCATCCTCCCGCCCGGATCGGGAGCGTGCGCCCTTCAGCGCTCCCCGCCCGGCACCCACAGCACGTCGCCGGTCTCCTTGTTGGCGATGCGCGCCAGGATGAACAGGAGGTCGGAGAGGCGGTTGAGGTAGGTGGCGGTGAGCGGGTTCATCGTGTCGCCGTGCGCCTCCAGCGCGGCCCAGGTGGAGCGCTCCGCGCGGCGGACCACCGTGCACGCCTGGTGGAGCAGGGCGGCGCCCGCCGTCCCGCCCGGCAGGATGAAGGAGCGGAGCTTCTCCAGCCGCTCGTTGAAGCGGTCGCAGTCCGCCTCCAGCCGGTCCACGTAGAACTGCTCGACCCGCAGCGGCGGGAACTCCGGGTTCTCCACGACCGGCGTCGACAGGTCCGCGCCCACGTCGAACAGGTCGTTCTGGACGCGGGTGAGGACCTGGGCGACCTCCGGCTCCAGACCGCCCAGGGCGAGGGCCGTGCCGATCACCGCGTTCGCCTCGTTGCTGTCGGCGTAGGCGGAGATCCGTGGATCGGTCTTGGGGACCCGGCTCATGTCGCCCAGGTTCGTGGTGCCCTTGTCACCGGTCCTGGTGTAGATACGCGTCAGATTGACCATGCGGCCAAGCCTAGTGCCCCAACAGGCCACGTTCGCCCCGTCGCGACGCCCGGCACGCCCTTTCGCCGCACCGGCCGAAACCCCAAGTACGTCCAGTGCGAGGACTTCCGGCCGGCACTCCCCCAAGCTCTCCGAGCAGGGGGTACCCCCAGAGCATGCATCGGACACCGCTCCTTGACGGGTAAACGTTGCCTGCCGGGGCATTATCAGTGCTTGGTCAGGTCGGTGGGTGTGGGGTGTTTCTTTTGGGTTCGGTATGGCGTTGAGCGGGTGTGGCTCCGGACGAGATTGCTGCGGTGCATGGTGAGTCGGAAATGTTCGCGGAGGAGGTGTTCGAGCCGTTCGCGCGCAACGACCAGCGCCGGTGGGGGCAGGTCTACCTGCGCGGGCTGCTGACCGACGGCACACGCAAGTCGGTCGAGCCGATGGCGGCCCGGCTGGGTGAGGACGGAAACCGGCAGGCGCTGGCGCACTTCATCACCACCAGCCCGTGGGATCCGGCCCACATCCGGGCCCGGCCGGCCTGGAGAATGGAAGAGGCATTCCGGCCGACCGCGCTGGTTTTCGACGACACCGGCTTCCTCAAGGACGGCAACGCCTCGGCGTGCGTGTCGCGGCAGTACACCGGCACCGCGGGCAAGGTCACCAACTGCCAGGTGGGCGTCTCCATGCACCTGGCCTGCGATCACGCCTCGGCGGCGGTCAACTGGCGGCTGTCCCTGCCCCAGACCTGGGATTCCGCCTCGCCGAAAGCGGACCCGGACAAGGTTGCCGCCGGCGCTGCGGCATCCCCGCCGATGTCGGGCACGTGGAGAAGTGACAGCCGGCCCTGGACATGTTCGATGAGACCCGCTCCTGGGGGATCGAGGTGCCGCTGGCCATCGCGGATGCCGGATACGGCGACGCCGCGGCCTTTCGGCTCGGCCTGAACGCGCGGGGCCTGAGTTATGTGGTCGGGATCTCCGCCACGCTGTCGGCCCAGCCCGGCGACGCGGGGCCGGTGGCCCCGCCGTATCTCGTACGCGAGCGCGTCGTCGGCCATCTGGCGGGCCCGGCGGGCGGCTTCGCCGTCACGCCAGGCGTAGGAGGAGGAGCGGGCGACTTTCATTGCCCGGCACAGCAGGGTGACGGGGTGGTTGGCCTTATCCGCGTGGATGACGCGGTTCTGCCCGCGCAGCCGCCGCAGTTCCTCACGCTCGGCGCTGGTCAGCTCGCCGGGCGTGCCCTCGCCCGGTCGACCCGCTCGCGCCGGACCCAGTTGCGCAGACTCTCCGGACTGACGCCGAGCTCCCGGGCGACCTCGGTCACGGTCCTGCCGGAGGAGCGGACGAGCGCGATGGCGTCCCGCTTGTACTCCTCCGACTACCGCTTCATGTACTTACTTCCCACCTGGCGCTGCTTCCTCTGGAATCTCACGTCCCAGTCTCCAGGTGTCCACGATCAAGGGGAAGCTTCAGGTGGCGAGTCGCCTCTGCTCCGGTCACCACGGCCTTCCTGCGCGCGTGGGCGGCCGGCCTGCCTCTGCAGCGAATACGCGGGAAGGAGGGCAGGCCAGGCCGTCTCTTCCATTCTTGATCATGAAGCTTGCTCAGTCAGCAGTTTGGCCAAGGTCAGACGATCCTCTTGCGGCCTGGCACCCGGCCAGGCGTGTTCATTACCAGGGGCGGGTGATGGTGTTGGTGTCGAGAGTGACCGAGCCATTGATGGCCAGGGCCTGTCCGTGGATGGTTACACCGGCGTTCACGGTGATAGATGTCAGGGCCAGGATCCTGCCCGTGAAGGCGGTATCGGTGCCGAGAGTGGCTGAGCTTCCGATTTGCCAGATCACGTTCCTGGCCGTGGCACCGTTGATGAGGAGCACGCGGCTGGCCGTTGCCGTGGTCAACGTGGATCCGATTTGGAAAACCCATTCGGCGTTGCGGTCGCCCTGGGCGTCCAGGGTGAGCGTGCCGGTGAGAGCGAGGGACGTGGGGGCGTTGTAGACGCCGGGAGTCAGCGTCAGGCCGCCGAGGTCCCCGGAAACGTCGGCGTCCGGGAGCTGGGCGACGGCGGTCTCGTAGGTGGCGATGAGATCGGTGCGAGCCTGAAGGGCATCAGCGTCGGTGATGTGGATCACGCCGTGAACCTGACCGGGCGGGAATCCGGTGACGGACACTCCCGGGCTCACGCCGAGATCCCCGGTGACTTCGGAGGGGCCGGTGTTGGTGACCGACGCGCCGCCCAGCACCGCGAAGCGTCCCAGATAGGTGTACGCGTCCGCAGCGGTCGCGGTGCCGCCGAGGGTGATGACGGAGATGTCGACCGGGCCGAGTTCTCCCGCTGGGAGCAGGGCGTGGATCTCCGTGTCGGAGGCGATCCGCCAGGAGAGGGCGGGCGCGCCACCGACGGTGACCCCAGTGGTGTAGGAGAACGCGGTTCCGGTGATGACGACGAGATTGCCCCCGTCCACCGGCCCTTTGTCCGGGGTGAGAACAGTGATGGACGGCGAGTCGAGGTAGGTGTAGACGACCCCACCGGCGGTTCCGCCCCTGGTTCGTACGGTGATCGTCACCGGACCTGCGGAGGCAGCCGCGGGAACGGTGACAGTGAGTTGACCGTCGGAGTCGACGGTGAAGGCGGCGGCCTGCGCACCGAAGAGGACCTCGTACGTGGTGTAGAGGCCGAGCCCTGTGAGGGTCGCCGTGTTGCCGCCGGCCAAGGGGCCGGCGGGTGGCGGAGTGAGGCGGAAGGAGGGTGGCGGCAGGTAGTAGAAACTGCCGACGACGCCCGTTCCGCCGGGGGTGGTGACCGAGACCGGGACGGGGCCGTGGCCGGAGGGGGTGACGGTGGCGGTGGTCGAGGCGCTGAGCACCGTGAAACTCGCAGCCCGGCGGGTGCCGTAGAGCACGCTGGTGGTGCCGGTGAAGTGGCTGCCGGTGAGTGTCACCGCGTCGCCCCCACCCGTGGATCCCTGATTCGGTATGACCGCCATGGGGGCGCTCCCTGATGATGTCGGCCGATCGGCGGGTGCTTCTTCGGCCGGTCCCTTGCATCGATGACCGCGGTGGTTCTCCTCTTCGGAGTAGCCCACTGCTCGAGGGCGCGGCAAGGGCAGGGAGCATATGTCACTCGAAAGAGGTACGTGTTCGCAGGCGTGCATCCAGCCGACGCTGCGTGGCGCGCGGCGACTGCTTCCGCGTCAGAGTGCGGCCGTTCACTGGGTCCGCAGCTTCGTCACCGCTACGATCACGGACGCGATCGCGAATTGACATATGAACATATTTTCGTCAATACGCCGCTGATACGCCCCTTTTTCATTCCGTGGCGCTCACCTGAACGGCTGATTCTCCGACGAAAGCCTTGCTGGCTTGTCACTCTGCTGGGTTGATTCTGGTGTCCGTATCAGCGGCATTCGAGTCCGCAAACCGACACGGGCAAGCCCCTGATCAGGCGGCAGTTCCAGCCTGAACAGGCTGTGATTCTCGACAGGCCCTGCGCACAGCGCCGACGGCTGCAGACCGTCGACCGGGCATTGGCGCAAGGCCATCGAGATGCCACTTGGCCAGTGGACACGAGAGCCGGCTCGCCCTCATTCGGGACGCGAGTGGACCGAACGCCTCATCACTGCTCGGCAATGTACCGCATGCCGAGCGAGGAGGAACACTCATGCCTATCAGTCCGAACCAAGGATCCAGCGGCGGCGGAACACCTGTCACGATCACCGGCAGCAACCTCACCGGTACCACAGCCGTGCGCTTCGGCACGCGACTCGCCACCTCCGTCACCAACGTCACGCCCACTCAGGTCACCGCAGTCTCCCCCTCCGGCACCGGAGCGGTCGGCGTCACCGTGACCACCCCGGGAGGGACGAGCAACCCGATCCCGTTCTACTACGTCGGGGCGCCGTTCAAGCAGTCCCTCAGCCCGGCCTTCGGGTCGACCGCGGGCGGCGACACCATCACCATCAACGGCACCGGATTCTCCAGTGCCACCAGCGTCTCCTTCGGTGCCAACACCGCGGTGCCGACGGTGGTGTCCGACAGCCAGCTCACGGTCGTCGCACCGGCCGGCGCGGCCGGATCGGTCGGCGTCAGCGTCACCACGGCCGGCGGCACCAACAACGGGCTCTCGTACACCTACGTCGCCGCCCCGACGGTGACGTCGGTCGTCCCGACGGAGGGACCGGAGTCCGGCGGCACCGCGGTGACCCTTACCGGCACCGGCTTCACCAGCACCAACCAGGTCACCTTCGACGGCAACCCGGCACCGTTCACCGTGATCTCCGGCACCTCGCTGTCGGCCGTCACGCCCCCCGGCACCGGCGGTCCCGTCGACGTCGTCGTGACCAACGACGCAGGCAGCGCCATCCTCGCGGACGCGTTCACCTACGTCGCCGGTCCCGGCATCTGACCACCCCTCAGTGGCCGGCCTCTCAGCGGCCGGCCCGTCCGGAGCGGACGTGGTAGCCCACCATGGCCCGTCCGCCTCCAAGCCCCCGGCCCGGAAACCCCACCTGGGCCGGGGGCCCCACAGCCCGCCCTCAAGAGGCAGAGGCAGGGCAACCCGTCAGCTCTCTTCTGCCCTCCCGGGCCCGCCCGACACTCTACGGAGACACCGTGACAGACAACGCCGCCGTGGCGGGAACAGCCCGGCCCACCGCCGTCATCGCCGCCGTTCCCGTTCTCACCTCGGTCGTACCCAGTACGGGCCCTGCGGCAGGCAACAACAGCGTCGTCCTGAACGGCAGCGGTTTCGTCGGAATCACCGCCGTCATGTTCGGCACCAAAGCGGCCCTCGGCTACACCGTCGACTCCTCGACGAAGATCACCGCAGTAGCCCCGTCCGGAACCGGCACCGTTGCCGTGACCGTCAAAACGCCCGGCGGAACCAGCAACTCGCGCCCCTATGCCTACGCGGCACAACCCTCCCTGACCGCCGCGTCGCCGAGCCAGGGGCCGTCTTCGGGCGGCACCACCGTCATCCTCACCGGGGCCGACCTCACCGGGGCCACGGCAGTCACCTTCGGCAGCACACCCGCCACCAGCTACACCGTCAACTCCCCCACCCAGATCACCGCCGTCGCCCCCGCAGGGGCGGGCTCTGTCGCCGTGACCGTCACCGGCCCGGGCGGCATCAGCAACTCCGTCATCTACACCTACGTGACTCCACCGTCCCTCGGCTCCCTCACCCCCACACAGGGGCCCACCGACGCCGGAGCCGGCATCACTCTCACCGGCAGCAGCCTGGCCACCACGACCGCCGTCCACTTCGGTGCCGCACCCGCGGCCTTCAACGTGCTGTCCGACACCACAGTTGCCGCGACCGCCCCAGCGGGGGCACCCGGCCCCGTTTCCGTCAACGTGACCACGATCGGCGGCACCAGCAACTCCCTCACCTACACACGTGTCGCGTCTCCCAGCATCTAGATCCGCCCCGAGACCGCTCGGGCGACACGGGGACCGACCCTCTCCTCGGAGATCCTCCGCCGGTTTTCGTTCCTGGTCCGGGCGCGATTGCTTCGACACTGGGCGAACTTGCCGACATACAAAGGGACCGTTGCGCATAGCCGTCCTGGAATCCGCGAACCGTGCTTCCCGCCCCGCCGTGCCTCTGGTCCGAGTGGGTTGACTAGGCCCAAGGCTCCCCAGAATGCGAGAACCTGCGGCGTAACGTGACGCTTGGCCAGTCATGGCAGACCTATCACCGAGACAGACCAAGGAGCCGAAACCGTGAAACGTCGGCAAGACCGAAGAATGTGGAAGACCGGCACCATCCTGGCGCTGGCCGCCGTAGTGGGCCTCGCTTCGCCGGCAGCGGCAGCTGTCGACTCGACGACGACGGTCACAGCATCACCCTCAGCAGCAGACGTCGGGGTACCCGTGACACTGACCGCGACCGTGACCTGCGACGCTGACCCCAGTGGAGGTCTCGGCGTGACGTTCTTCGACGGGGGCGACATCCTGAACACCGTGCCCGTCGGCGCGGACGGACAAGCGGAACACACGACAGCCTTCAGCACCACCGGCACTCACACCATCACCGCCGCATACAACGGCAACGACAACTGCTTCGCTTCGAACAACACGACCACCGTCGTAGTCTCAGCAGTGCCCGTACCCCCTACGCCACCTGCGAACGGGCCCTGCCTCCTCGCCTGCGACGGCCTGATCAATTTCACGGTCGGTGACATCAACAGCAACAACGTCAACAGCGACAACGTCGTCGTGCACTGACCCTCCTGACGACTCAGCAGCCGGCACGAGCACGCATTCCGCGTTCTCTCCCGCAGGGGAACGCTACGTCGGGCGCCCCTCCCCACCTGCAGCGAGGGACTGTAGGTCGTTGAGACGGTTACCGTACAGGTAGACCCGCGGAGTGCCGGCTGCGATGACCAGTGAGAACGTGACCGATCACGAGGCCGTCGAGCCGGCAGCGGCGGTGTCGGCGAAGGCCGGGGACGACCAGCTGACCGATGAGCTGGTGAGCCGGGCCCAGGCCGAGGGCCTGCAACTGACCGGAGAAGGCGGGCTGCTGCAACAGCTGACCAAGCGCGGCTGGAATCCGCCCTCGAGGGCGAAATCACCGACCACCTCGGCTACGACAAGCACGATCCGGCGGGCAAGATCTCCAGGCCGGCCGGGCCCG
>NZ_LIQT01000149.1 GCF_001418415.1 Streptomyces hirsutus | reverse complement strand
ACCACGGCGGTGACCGAGCCCATGGGCAGCGTGAGCGACACCTCGTCCAGCGCGGGATCCGCCCGGTCCGGGTAGCGGTAGGTGACCTGGTCGAGCGTGACCTGTCGTACCCGCGCGGGAACGGGATCGCCCCCGCTGGGGATGGTCCGGCGCGTCGCCTCGTCCAGGAAGCGGGAGTGGTCGCGGACGTAGAGGGACTCCTCATGCAGCTGGTTCACGTTCATCACGAGCGCGCCCAGGCTCGCCGAGCCGGAGCGGACGGCGATGACCGCGGTGCCGGCGACGGCCAGGCTCATGTGCCCGCCCATGATCAGCCAGAACATGATTCCGTACGTGACGGCCATGGCCACGCCGGACAGTGAGGCGGCCACCCACTCCGTGACGGCCTTGCTGGAGGCCAGCCGCTCCTGCTCCGCCTCGGCGCTTTCGGCCATGCGCTCGTAGCGGCTTAGCAGGAACGGCCCGACGGAGTGGATGCGCACCTCCTGCGCGGCGGTGCGTTCGGTGAGCAGGTTGCCGATGAGGCGGCCGGCCCGTACGTGTTCGACCCAGCTCATCACCGACACGTACCGTTCCTGCGCCACCCGCATCGCGCCCCAGCCGCGTGGGGCCGCGATCAGGATCAGCATCGGCAGCAGGGCCGGGTGCAGGATGGTGAGGACTCCGGCCGTGGAGATCAGGGAGATGCCCCCGTTCAGCGAGGCCACGCAGGCGCCGATCATGCGGCGGGCGGACGCGGCGCCGTACTGGGCGACGTCGATCAGCCGCCGGAACTCCGGATCCTCGATGGCTTCCAGCTCCACCGACGCGGCGGCGGCCAGGTACTGGGTCGTGGCGATCCGCTCGACCAGCGGCTCCAGTCGGCCGGCCCGCGCGGTGGACCATCCGGCCAGACCCGAATTGACCACGGCGGCCCCGGCGCCGACGGTCAGGGCCGGGAGCATCGCGTGCAGCCGCTCCACCGGCGTGCCCGAGCCGAGCAGCGCGTGCATGACGGCGTTGACGGCGAGCAGCCCCACGGCCGCGGCGATGCCCTGTCCGACCTCGCTGATCGCGACGGCGAGCAGGGCACGCCGGTTCGCCCGCCAGGCCATCCGCAAGGTCGCCCCGACCAGCCTCGGCATGGAACGCAGGGCGGACAGCATGGTCAGGTCGAGTTGGGCGTGCTCGTGTTCCGACCAGCCCATGTCGTAGCGCAGCGGACCGCCGAACAACTCCCGCTCGGCATCGGAGACCTGGGGCTCGGCCATCCGCACGCGACCGAAGAACCTCCGCACGGGACGCCTCCCGGCTTTGGCCTTCGCCCCCTCCGTGGACTCCGTCATCGTGTTCCTCCCGAGCCCGTGAGCGAGCCCCCGCTCGAACCACCCGTGCCCGAAGCCCTGTCCGGCCCCGGTGTGCCGGGATCCGGTTGTTCCTGTGTGCCGGCCGAGGTCATGGTGGGGCCCCCTTGACGGTCGCTGCGGTTGGCTTCCCGGGCTCAACGACCCAGCGAGGGTTTCGAACACCTGTGTTTCGGTCGTGTGAGGAACCCCGGGATCGGGGCGTGGCGGAGTATGTGGGGTGCACCGACCCTTGTCGCGCATAGGGCCAGGAATCCGGCGGCGGTGGCCGAAACGCCGAGCGTGCTTCCGGCCCGGGGCCGTATCCGCCCTGAGAGTCCGGGAACACACGCACCGAGCGGGGCCGTCTCCTGGACGGCCCCGCTCAGGGGGACGCAACCGGTTGCTTCGGTCGGTTTTCTCAGAGGGCTCGCCCCTCGCAGCGCGCGTTCTTCGCCCCCGTCACCGCGAACCCTGTTGCAGGCGGTCGGCGGCGGTCTTCCTCTCGTCCGTCCACTGCCCGGAGGCGGCGACGGCGTACTGCTTGACGCGTGCCATGGGGGGTGTACTCCGTCAGCCGGCTGCGTTGTCCACGCGCAGCCTTACCTGTTCCTCCAGACGTTGAAGACTGGTGTCCAGGGCGTCGCGTACGGCTCCCTCGCCCGGGTCGTGGCTGTCGTCGAAGAACGACAGGTGCACGGTCACCTCACTGGCTCCGCTGTCGATGCCGGCGACCTGGAGCCACCCCGTGTAGCTGCCTTGGTCGCGGGTGCCCCATTCCAGCCGCATCTGGTCGGGCCGGGCACGGAACAAGGCGGAGGTGTCCTCGTCGGTGCGGTCCTCGTGCACGGTGACGGCCGGAAGCTCCCCGGCGTCCACGTGCAGGGCTTCCGGCAGCCAGGTTTCCAGCTGGTCGACCTGGGCGGCCTGGTCGAAGACGTGCTCGGGCTGGGCCGGCATGGTCCGTGAACGCTCGTACTCGGTCATCGCGATACCGTCCTCCGTCGGGGTCGTACAGCAGCGGAGTCGCCCGGCTCCCGCCGAAGAGTGTGGGGCTCCCGTCGGCCCCAGCGGCCTCCTGGCCCGGTTCGACGCGCAGCGGGCCCGCGCATGGAGGTCTCGGGTACCCGGTGACCAGGGCCGTGAATCGGTCCGAGAGCCGGTCCGGCTTCGCAACCCGGGACATGCTCGTCGAGCAGCGGCCCGGTTGCGGCGTTTCCGTCCGAGCGGCCGGGCTACCCATGAAATGTTGTGCCGCCCTATGTGCGGAGGCCGTAAGAGCAGAAACGGAGTGCCCATGGCGAGGCGAAGGGGCCGCCGGGTCACGCCCGTACGCCCGTACATCGCACCGTCCGTGCCGGGAAAGTCACCCTGCGTGCCGCCCGGAGTGCTCCCCACGGTAGAGCGACTCGGTCACCCTCGGTGAGGTGAATCAGGAAACCGTCACCGCACCCGGTGAACCGATCGTCGGCACAGCCCACTTCCGCACCATGTTTCCCACCACGGCGCACGGCGCGCACATCGCACGCCATGCGACCGAGCGCCGGCTCGCCGCGCAGCGGCGGCCGGAGTCCGGTGCCGTCGCCGACGGCGGCACGGCCACGGCGTCCCTCCTCATCGCCGAACTGACCGCGAACGCGGCCCTGCACGGCCGGGCGCGGGGCAGGAGCGCACGCCTCGCCCTCACCCCGACCCCCGCCGGCCTGCGGATCGAGGTCACCGACGCGCGGGGCGAACGCCCGCCCGTGCCGAGGCCGGACGTCGAGGCCGACGGTGAGTCCGGGCGGGGCCTGCTCCTCGTCGCCTCGCTCGCCGACGCCTGGGGCTGCGAGCCGTACCCGTCGGGCGGCAAGACGGTGTGGGCGGAGTGCGGCATCGCGGTGCCCCGCGCATGCGGCCCGACCGGTTGACCGTTGGTCAACACGGAGGCAGGATCGGTTCCATGACGGCTGATCATGTTCGGTGTGGAGCAGTCTCCGACGAGCCGCATCCGGTGCACTCGGACCGCATCCCGATCGTCCGGTGCCGGCTCCCGGGCCCTCCCGGGTGGCCGCCGAAGGCAGGGGGCTGACGATGCCGCCCCTGCTCGTCGCGTACGCGGGGCTCGTCCTGCTGAACCTGACCGGAGTGGCTCTGCACCACGAGGTTCTGGAGTGGGTCAGCAAGCCGCTGCTGGCTCCGGTGCTGGCCCTGTATCTGTGGCGCCGCACGGGCCGGAGCCATCCCTTCGTGCTCGCCGCCCTGATCCTGTCGACCGTGGGCGACGTGGCCCTGCTGCTGTCGGGCACCGGTGCCTTCATGGCCGGTGTCGCCTGCTTTCTGGGCGCTCAGGTCTGCTACATCACCGCCTTCGCCAAGCAGGGCGCGATCGCGTTTCTCCGAGCGCGGCGACGGTGGTGCGCGGGCTGGCTGGTGGCGTGGGCCGTGGGGAACGTGGCTCTGGCACCCCTTCTCGGGGCCCTGGTGTGGGCGGTCGCCCCCTACAGTCTGGCCCTGGTCGCCATGGCGTGTGCCGCGCCCGTGAGGGGGAGGAGGGCGGCCTGGGGCGGCGCGCTGTTCGTCTGCTCGGACCTGCTCATCGGACTCGGCGCCGCGGGGCTGGGCTTCGGCGGACGCCCCTTCGTGGTCATGGCGACCTACGGGGCGGCGCAGTACCTGCTGACCGTCGCCTTCGCCGGCACGTCCGCGCAGCGGGCCGCGTGGCTCTCCGCGGCGGACGAGGACCGGCCGTGCGCGACTCCCGCCGCCGACGGAGCGGACGGCCCTCCGCAACGCCGGTGAGCCGGAGGGGCCGGCGCGGCGGGCGCGCAGCGCGGTGGCCGACCGGTCCGCCCCTGTGGATGCCGCGGCGGCCTGCCGTGCCTCAGTCCGCCCGGGCCAGTCCGACCCGCCAGGCCCATGCGGCGATCTCCACCCGGTTGCGGACGGCGAGCTTGCCCTGGATGTTGCCCAGGTGGGTCTTGACCGTGCCCACCGTGATGCTCAGGGTGTGCGAGATCTCGGCGTTGGTCAGCCCCTGTGCGACGAGCCGGACGACGTCCACTTCACGCGGGGAGAGATCCGCGTCCGGTGACCGCCGCGCACCGGGCGCCACCAGTCGGCGCAGCAGACGGACCGTGATCGAAGGGCTGATGAGGGAGTCTCCCACCGCCGCGGCCCGTACCGCCTCCGTCAGCAGCCGGGGACCGGAGTCCTTGAGGACGAAACCGCAGGCACCCGACTGGAGGGCGGTGTTGACGTACTCCTCGTCGTCGAATGTGGTGACCATGACCACCTTCGGGACGTGGTCCGCCGTGGGGCGGGTCAGCGCACGCAGCGCGTCCAGGCCGTTGAGGCGCGGCATGCGGATGTCCATCAGGACGACGTCGGGCCGGTGCCGGGCGGCCTCCTCGAGGGCGTGGACGCCGTCCACTGCCTCGGCGACGACGTCGATGCCGTCCTCGGCCGCCAGGATCATGGCCATGCCGGTGCGCACGATGGCCTGGTCGTCGACGATGAGTACGCGGATCACGGCCCGTCCGTCCCGGCCGGAGCGAGCGGCAGGCAGGCGCGGACCAGCCATCCTCCGTCCGCGGTGGCACCGGCACGGAACGTGCCCCCGACTCCGGTGACCCGTTCCCGCAACCCCTTGAGACCGTAGCCGTCGGCGGTGGCCCGGCGGGCCGTACCGTCGTTGGTGATTTCGACGACGGTCTGCTGCGGAAGAACCTGCACGCGGACCCGGACGTCGCGGCAGTCGTGGGCGTGTTTGCGTACGTTGGTGAGGGATTCCATCGTCACGCGGTGGACGACGGCGGCCACCTCCGGCGGCAGGGTCTCCGTGGGGCCGTCCTCGATGAGCCGCGAGGACACGCCTCGCATCCTGAAGTCGGCGACGAGGGTGCGCAGTCCGCGGATCTCCACCGGTGCGACGAGCGGCATCCCACCGTCCTCGGCGCGGAGTTGGCCCACCATGCGGCGCAGCGAGACCAGCGCTTCCGCGCCGGTCCGCTCGATGCGTTCCAGCGCGGGCACGACCAGGTCCGGGCGTTTGGCGGCGACCGCCTGGGCACCCTGGGCCTGCACGACGATGCCGGTCACGTGGTGAGCCACGAAGTCGTGCAGCTCCCGTGCCAGGTCGACCCTCTGGTGCAGACGGATCCGGTGCTCCCGTTGCCGTCGGTCGGCCGCCACCAGCCGGGCGGCCACACTCGCCCCCGCCACGGCCACGGCCACGAGCGTCAGGACGAAGGAGACGATGACGCTGCCTTCGTGGACGTGCAGCGCCAAGGGACGCGCGATCACCGCGGCCAGCAGGCCGACGGTGACGACCGCCGCGGGCACCGGCATGCCGCGTCGTGCGGTGACCGCCAGCACCACCAGCAGAGCCACGGGTTCGAAGGCGCCGTAGGCGGAGGAAGCCGACGCCTCGCGGCCACTCAGGTGCAGCCCCACGGAGCAGGCGAGCGAGGCGACCGCGGCGGCCCCGCCCGGACAGACGATCACCCCCGGCCGGGCGCCACGCCCGGCCAGTGCGAGCAGAGCCGGCAGCGAGAGGGCCGTCACCGCGGCCGAGACGCCCAGCAGGGTTCCGGTGTCCGGCTGCCGGAACGTGCCGTAGCGCACGTCCAGCAGCGCGGCAGCCACCACAGCACCGGTCACGGCCGTCCACAGCAGGGAGCGAAGGGGGCGGAAGCCGTCGCCCGGCCTCCTCCGGGGGAAACACATGCCGAGCAGCGTATGCCGACGGGCGGCGCCTTCCCTCTGCCGAAAGTCGTAGCCGTGCCGGTCAAGTCCTGTCTTTCTTCCGATCCGCGCGGGGACCGCGAAGCCGGATGCTGATCGCCGAACCGCTGCCGGACGCCGTAGGAGCCTGACGTGAACGTGAACTTCGACATCCCCCCTCTCTACGTACTGGGCCCCGCACTGATCGCCTTCGCGGCCATGACCGCCGTCCGCGCACGCCGGTCGCAGCCGGGCTGGACCGGCCGGCACGCGGGATTGAGGATCACCACCGCCGTCCATGCCGCCGCGGTGCTGTCGATCACCGTCTTCCCCCTCACCGTGACCTGGGGGCAGTACGCCAACCAGACGCCCTGGTACCACCAGATCAACTTCATCCCCCTGATCACCTCCGACGTGACCGCCGTCCCCAACGTGATCATGTTCGTACCGCTCGGGATGCTGCTGCCGCTGATCAGCCGAGTGTCCGGCGCACTCCGGGCGACGGCGGTGAGCCTGCTGGCGAGCCTGTCCATCGAGCTGGCCCAGCTGCTGAGCTACGTGCTCTTCAACAACGGCCGGGCCTGCGACGTCAACGACCTTCTTGCCAACGCCCTGGGCGGCCTCATCGGCTGGCTGCTGGTGGGCGCCGCACTCAACAGGCCGTCCCCGGCCGCCTTCCTGCGTGCCATCGCCCTGCCCGGCTCGGCCGCGCACGTCCGGCGCACGGCGCTGACGACGGTGTGACCGCGCGGATCGGTGCCGCCGCAGGCGCGAAGGCCCGGGTACGCCGCCCGGCGTGCCCGGGCCGGGCTCCCGACGGGGAGCCGCCGGTCAGGATCGCTTCCGGGCGGGTGTCCGCAGGGCGAGGAGGGCGACGTCGTCGTCGTTGGCGACGGGGCGGACCCGGCGCAGCAGATGGTCGGTGAAGGAGGCCAGAGGGCGGTGGGCGAGGGCGGCGGCGTGTTGGCGCAACCGGTGCAGACCCTCGTCGAGGGTATGGCCGGGTTCTTCGATCAGGCCGTCGGTGTACAGCAGGAGGGTGGATCCGGGCGGCAGCAGGGCGACGGCGTCGGTGCGGGGTCCGTGGGTCCCGGTGCCCAGGAGAATGCCGTGGCCGTCCGTGAGGTAGTCGGCCAGGCCGTCGTGCCTGATCAGCAGGGGTGGCGGGTGGCCGGCGTTGGTCCAGGACAGTTTCCAATGGCCGTCGTCCGCCTCCTCGAGCCGGGCGAAGATCACGGTGGCCATGGCGACGTCGGTGATGTGCAGGAGCGCCTCGTCCAGCCGGCCGACGATCCGGCTGGGGGGTTCCTGCAGGGCCCAGGCGTAAGCGCGGAGCATGTTGCGCAGCTGCGCCATGCCGGCCGCGGCCTCCAGATCGTGACCCACGACGTCTCCCACGGCCAGCGCGGTGGCGCCGTCGGACAAGGAGAAGGCGTCGTACCAGTCGCCACCGACCTGTGAGGCGTCGGGTGCGGGCAGGTAGCGCACCGTCATCTGCAACCCGGGCACACGCGGCATCTGGGGCAGCAGGTGGTTCTGCATGGTCTCCGCGACCTTGCGCTGGCGTTCGTAGAGGCTCGCGTTGTCCAGGGCGAGGCCGGCCCGGCGGGCGATGTCCTCGATCAGAGGGAGGTCGTCGGTGGTGAAGTCCACCGGTTTCTCGGCGCGCCCCAGGGTGAGGGCCCCCAGCACTTCGCGCGTGCTGCGGATGGGGGCGATGGCCGCGGAGCGGATGCCGGTGGCCTCGAACAGAGCGCGCTGTTCGAGCGCGATGCCGGAATCCGGCACCCCCTGGTAGGTCTGCGGGCCGGCCAGGGCGGAAGCGACTCCGCGCAGGGCCCTGGACAGGGGCATCTGGGAATCCTCCGGGACCGGTGGCATCGGTCCTTGCAGTCCCTCGTGGCGCACCAGGGCATCACCGTCCGCGTGGACGACGAGAGTGCGCCACACCTCGTCGTGTTCGGTGATCAAATCGACGACGGCCCAGTCCGCCAGCCGGGGCACCACCAGGGTCACCAGTCGGCGCAGCGCCTCCTCGACATCAAGAGTGGAGGTCAGCCGAGTGGTGGTCTCGGCCAGCAGCGCGAGCCGTTCGAGTTCCGGCAGCGTCCTGTGCGCCGCTTCCGGCCGAGGGTCGACCTCCAGCGGGTGCCGGGCGTGGAAGAGAACGAGCGTGCCGAGTTCGTGGTCACCGACGTCGTAGGGGGTGATCAGCCACGAGATGGGCAGCAGGGAGCCGTCCCCGCATGCGAAGTAGTCCCCCTGCACCTGAGCGGTGCGCCCGGCGAGGAAAGCCTGCCGCATGCCGCATCGAGCCCTCGGCAAGAGCTGGCCGTGGGCATCCCGGTGCAGCAGGTCGTGCGCGTCGCGACCGAGGAGATCCTCGGCGGGCAAGGCCAGCAGCCGTTCGGCGTGGGCGTTGACCGCGAGCACGCGGCCCTGCTCGTCCACAACGTATGCGCCGCTCCCGATGGCCTCCAGCGCCTTGGTGAGCGTGGCGGAAGATTCGGCCGGGAACTGTTCCCCGAGGGCCTGCGTAGGCTCCACCCCTGCCATACCCTCATCTCCTTCGCCGGCCGACGGCACGTCCGCACAGCAATATTCCCTTCCCCGGGTGCCCCAGTGCCAGTGAATCCAGCCTCGACCTCGAGCGCGTCCCGGAAACCGGATGCGCATTGAAGCATCTCCGCCGTCGGAACTTCTCCGCCGTCGGAACTTCTCCGCCGTCGGAACCTCTACGTCGGAGGCTCCGAGCCGGCGAGCGGCTGTCGGTTCCGCATCAAGGCCGGGGACAAGGTCACCTTCACCCGGACCGCGCTGTAGGCAGCGGCAGCAGGGGGCGGGTGCGGCGCCGGGTGCTCCCGCTCCACACGGCGGGTGCCGGAGGGACGGGTTTCCGTCCGGTCGACGGGGTTCCCCTGACGCCTCTGCGGGTCCCCCCGACGCCCTTGTCGCGGTTGTTGCCCGGTCGGCCGAGGAGGCGGCGAGGGGGTCAGGAGGGCCGGGACGATCCTGATGTGCCGGTGTGTGCCGGTGTGTGCCGGTGTGTGCCGGTGTGTGCCGGTGTGTGCCGGTGTGGGTCGGCGTGGGGCCGGTGTGGAGCCGGGCCCGGCCGGCCCGGCCCTGTCCGGACCTGCGCCCCGCACCCATGTCCGGTATGTGTAGGTTCATGTGGATTTCTGTAACGGGTCCGTCGGGTCGGGTGATGAGGTGAGGGTGTGCCGCGGCAACTGGTGTGGACGCTGATCCCGCGCGACGTGGCGGCCCTGTCGTCCGGGAGGGGGGCGCCGGCCGCCCCGGCCGTCGCCGGAGCGTTTCCCCGGGCCCGGCCGGACGCAGGAGCGACCGCCCTCGCGCCGGTCGGCGTCATCTGTGCACGGATCTCCGGAGGCCTGGTGCCGACGGGGTCCGGCGGTCGTACGACGCCACCACCGCGGCGTGCTCGCCCCGCCGTGCCGGGCAGGTCCGACCAGCGGTAACCGCCGTGCCGAGGTACTGACGACCCGCTTCGGACACGCGCGGTGACGCAGGGCCGAGGCCTCAGGGAAGGACGCAGGAGATGAGCACTTCGGGATTCGGTTTCGGGCGTGGCCCGTTCGACAACTTCGACGACCTCTTCGGCCGGTTCTTCGGCAGCGGGCCACTGTCCGCACAGCGGCGGCCCCGGCAGGTCGACGTCGGAAGCCTGCTGTCCGAGCGCGCCCGGGAGCTGGTCGCACGCGCTCAGCAGGCGGCAGCCCGGGAGGGCAGTGAGGAACTGGGCGCCCGGCACCTGCTGGCCGCCGCGCTCGAGGTGGACAGCACCCGGCGCATGCTCACCGAGGCCGGTGTCGACGTGGACGCGCTGGGGCGGCGCCTGGGCGCCGGCGCCGCCTTGGAGGCGGCGCCGGGATCAGGACCGAACGAGCTCTCGCCGTCGGCGAAGCGGGCGCTGCTGGACGCCTATCAGCTGTCCCGCCGCCTGGGCACCTCCTACATCGGGCCGGAGCACATCCTGCAGGCCCTGGCCTCGAACCCGGAGTCGTCGGCCGCGCGGACCCTGGCCGAGGCCGGCGGCGAGGCTGTCGCCGCTCCGCCCGGGCAGGCGGCCGAGCAGCCCAGCAGCAGCACACCGACCTTGGACGAGTTCGGGCGTGACCTGACCGAACAGGCTCGCGCGGGCAAGCTGGACCCGGTCATCGGCCGGGACGAGGAGGTCGAGCAGACCATCGAAGTCCTCTCCCGCCGCACCAAGAACAACCCGGTCCTGATCGGCGACCCCGGCGTGGGCAAGACCGCCATCGTCGAGGGCATCGCCCAGCGCATCGTGTCCGGCGACGTGCCGGTCACGCTGGAGGGCAAGCGGCTGGTCTCCCTGGACCTGGCCGGAATGGTCGCCGGGACGAAGTACCGGGGCGAGTTCGAGGAGCGGCTGAAGAAGCTGCTGGACGAGGTCGGCGAACACGGCGACGGCCTGGTGCTGTTCCTGGACGAACTGCACACCGTCGTCGGCGCGGGAGGAGGCGGCGAGGGCGCGATGGACGCCGGCAACATGCTCAAACCCGCCCTGGCCCGCGGCGAACTGCACCTGATCGGCGCGACCACCGTCGACGAGTACCGCAAGCACATCGAGAAGGACGCCGCCCTCGAGCGGCGCTTCGCCCCCATCCTGGTCGGTGAGCCCACCGTCGACGACACCGTGGAGATCCTGCGCGGCCTGCGCGACCGCTACGAGGCCCACCACCAGGTCCGCATCCAGGACGAGGCGCTGGTCGCCGCCGCCGAACTCTCCGACCGCTACGTCACCTCACGCTTCCTGCCCGACAAGGCCATCGACCTGATGGACCAGGCCGCGGCCCGCGTCCGGCTGCGCGCCAGGACCACCCCGGCCGACACCCGCGACATCGAGGACCGCATCGCCGCGCTGGGCCGGGAGAAGGACCAGGCCGTCGCCGAGGAGGACTACGAGCGGGCCAAGGACCTGCGCGACCGGATCAGGCAGACCGAGCAGGAGCTGAAGACCGCGCAGGCCGAGGACCAAGAGCAGGCCGAGCCGAAGGTCACGGCCGAGGACGTCGCGGAGGTCGTCTCCCGCACCACCGGCATCCCCGTCGCCCAGCTCACCGAGGAGGAGCGGGAACGCCTCATGGGTCTGGAAGGGCACCTGCACCAGCGGGTGGTCGGCCAGGACGAGGCCGTTGCCGCTGTCGCCCGCGCGGTGCGCCGGGCCCGTGCCGGCATGGCCGACCCCCACCGGCCGGTGGGCAGCTTCCTCTTCCTCGGCCCCACCGGGGTGGGCAAGACCGAGCTCGCCCGCGCGCTGGCGGCCGCCCTCTTCGGCGACGAGAACCGCATGATCCGCTTCGACATGAGCGAGTTCCAGGAACGCCACACCGTCGCCCGGCTGGTCGGCGCCCCGCCCGGATACGTCGGCTACGACGAGGCCGGCCAGCTCACCGAGGCCGTGCGCCGCCAGCCGTACGCGGTGCTGCTGCTGGACGAGGTCGAGAAGGCCCATCCGGACGTCTTCAACGTCCTGCTGCAACTGCTGGACGACGGCCGCCTCACCGACGCCCAGGGGCGCACCGTCGACTTCAAGAACACGGTCGTCATCATGACCTCCAACATCGGCGCCGACCGCATCCTCTCCGCCGGCGTCGAGGACTACGCCAAGGTCCGCGCATCGGTCATGCCCTCCCTGCAGCAGCACTTCCGGCCCGAGTTCCTCAACCGCATCGACGAGATCATCGTCTTCCGCGGCCTCGAGCGCGGCCAGCTGCGGCAGATCGTCGACCTGCTCCTGGAGCACACCCGCCGCCGGCTGCACGCCCAGGACGTCGCCCTTCAGGTCACCGACGCCGCCGCCGACCTGCTCGCCCACCTCGGCCACCAGCCCGAGTTCGGCGCCCGGCCGCTGCGCCGCACCATCCAGCGCGAGCTCGACGACCGCCTCGCCGACCTGCTCCTGTCGGGCGCCTTGGAATCCGGCGCGACCGTCCGCGTGGACGCGGTGGACGGCGAGCTCGACATCCATGTCGTGGGCGGCGACACCGCCGACAGTGAGGCCGCCGACAGCGAGGCCGCCCGGTGACGGAGCCGGGAGGGCAGCCGCCCGGCTTTCCCCGCACCGGCCGCCGCCGTGCCGTCCGAGCCCCCTGATCATGGAGCGTACCGATGTCCGCTGAACCGCCCCCGCCCCCCACCGAGCGGGTCGTCATCGAGTCGTCCCCCACCTACGAAGGAGCCCAGCGGGCCGTCGACTTCCTCGCCGACAGCGGCTTTCCCGTCGAGCGCACCGCGATCATCGGCTCGGACCTGAGAATGGTCGAGACCGTGCTGGGCCGCCTCACCCGCGGACGCGCCGCCCTGGCCGGCGCGGGCTCGGGAGCCTGGTTCGGTCTGCTCGTCGGTCTGCTGCTCTCCCTCTTCGCGGCCGGCTCCCACACCGCTCTCGTCCTCCTGCTCAGCGGGATCGTCTACGGCGCCGTCTTCGGGGCGGTCTTCGGCTTCATCGGCCACGCCCTCACCGGCGGGCGCCGCGACTTCACCTCCCGCAGCCGGATCGTCGCCGGACGCTACGACGTCGTGGCCGACCCGCAGGTGGCGGAGGAGGCCAAGAACGCGATCGTCACACTGAACTCACGGGAGTCCTGAGGAGCGCCGGGGCCCGGGTACGACGCCCCTGAGGAACGCCTTGGCCCCCAGGACATCGGCGCCGACGCCGACGTCCGGCACTTCGGGCACGTGGACCCGCGCAGGGCGGCCGGCACCGAGGCGGCGGCCGGTGACCGGGCCCGTGCTCCCGCCGTCGGGTCAGCGCCTCCGTGCCGTGTTCGTGGTGTTCGTCGGTGCTGTGACGGCGGGCTGCTGCTGGGGGCTGGTGCTTCGCGGGCGCACGTGGGTGGGGTTCATCGTCGCCAGCGCAGTCTTCGTTGTGCGGAACCTTGTTGCGTCCTTGATCAGGGAGTCCATCCCGGCAAGGAACTGGTTCCGGTACTTGTCCTTGAGTCGCGTCAGGTCGGGGGCGGCCGGCCCGCCGCCGAGGCGCGGGCTGCCCTCGGGGCTGGGGGACGGGCTCTGCTTGAAGGGATTTCGCGCGTCGATCGCATGGGCGAAGTCGATGAGTCTGGCGTCCACCTTGGTTTCCCCGTTCTGGGTGCCGTGCACCGAGAACACGCTGGCGGCGATGAAGCCGAGGTCGGATCGTGCCGCCGCGTTCCTGATGTCCTGCATCTTGCCGATCAACTGATCCCACACCGCGGGGTCTTCGGAGAACTTGCTCAGGATCGACTGTGACTGCATGCCGTCCAGCACTCTGATCCCGCTCGCGTCCGTGCCCGCGACGATGCGCCACCCGCGCTGCGTCGAGCCGGTCATCGGATCGATGCCCAGGGCGAACTTGAAGCTCTTGACCCCGGCGTCCCAGGAGGACTTCTCCTGCTGTGCCTTGTTTTCCCGGTAACTCGTGGTCGACCTGCCGATCTTGGCGTCCAGGGTCTTCGGCTGGCTCAAGTCGGACGTGATGTTCTCGATGTAGATGTGCCGCCGGTCGTCGAGCGCGTCGCCGGCCGGGGCGTCCAACTGGTCACCCAGCCGCTCGCGCACCTGATCGGCCGTGTACGAAGCCGGAACGACGGGTGCGAGGTCCGGGTAGGCCCCGTCGCGGATCCTCCGATAGAACTCGTTCTCCACGGAGTCGAACGGGGCAGGTTTCTCCAGGATCTGCCTGGCGGCACCGAGCGGCCTGATGCCGCCGTGCCCGCCCTGATTGACGTTCGGCTCCGGCGAGGTGGACCTCCGTCCCTCGCGCACAGCGGCCTCTTCGGCCTCGTCAATGGTCGGGAACGTCTGCTCCTGATACGTGGGCTCCGCGGGCGTGGCCATACAGGTCTCCTGTCTCGTTGCATGCGTCAACGAGACAACGGAGGCCGGTGAGGGCCGGTTCAATCCCGATCGGGCCGCGGCCCGTCCCGCGCCGGGCGCAGGACGACGTCTGGGGCGACGACCGGGACATCCGCATCTCCTCGTCGTACGCGCCGGTGGGCCGGCTCACCCCCGTCGACGGCGGCTACCGGCTCACCGGCCGCTGGAGTTTCTCCTCGGGCTGCGAGCACGCCACGTGGGCCCTGCTCGGGGCCCCGGTCGTTGGCGCGAAGGGGCGGCCGGTGGACTTCCTCACCGTGCTGGTGCCCCGGTCCGACTACACCATCGAGGACGTGTGGGACGTCGTCGGACTGCGCGGCACCGTCAGCAACGACATCCTCGTCGAGTCGGTGTTCGTGCCCGCCCACCGGGTGCTGCGCAACTACGAGCAGGCCCAGTTGAAGGGACCCGGGCAGCAGGTCAACCAGGGGCCCCTGTACCGGCTGCCGTTCGGGACGATTTTCACGAGCGCCGTCACGGCACCGGTGATCGGGGCGGTGTCGGGCGGTTACGAGTCGTACGTGTCGCTGATGAAGGAGCGGGTGCGGCTCGACCTGGGCGGCGGCAGGTTCACCGAGGACCCCGTTCGCCCAGGTCGCCATCGCGCGCGCCGCCTCCGACATCGACGCGACCGTCCTACAGATGGACCGCAACCTGCGCGAACTGTCCGAACTCGCCGCCGCGGGCCGGGAGATCCCCATGGAGCTGAGGCTGCGCACCCGGCGCGACCAGGTCCGGGGCACCGAACGGGCCGTCGCCGCGATCGACCTGCTCTTCAAGACCGCCGGCGGCAACGCGCTGCGACGCGGCAACCCCATCGAGCGCGCCTGGCGCGACGCCCACGCGGGCAGCGTCCACGTTGCCAACGACGTGGAACGGGCCCTGGCCATGTACGGCCGCGGGGCCTTCGGCCTCACGGTGGAGGACAACCTGGTCTGAGAGCTCCGAACGGAAGGGGCGTCCGGCTCGCGGCGTTCGGCACGCTCGCAAGGCGCCGGACGCCGCGAGCTGATCGGACTCCCCTTCTGTTCGGAGCCCTGGGACGCCGCCGCGGCACCACGCGCACCGGCCCGGCCCCCTTCCCGGGGGGACGGGCCGACGTGCGTGACGGTGACCGTCGTTCACTCCCGCCCGCCGGCCGACTTCGCGGCGAGGTAGCGCGCCGGGAACTCCCCGCCCCCGTGCACCGCGAGATCGGCGCCGTTGACGTATCCGGCCCGGTCGCTCGCGAGGAACAGGCAGGCGCGGGCGACGTCCGCGGGGACGGCCATCCGTTCCATCGGAATGACGCCGGCCACCGAAGCGCCCGCGTCCGCGCCGTAGACGGAGGCGGCGCTCTCGGTACGGATCAGGCCGGTGGTGATGTGGTTGACCCGCACCTCGGGCGCCCACTCCAGGGCCGACGGCAACGCGAACGCCCACTGGGCGACGGCCGGCGCCGTGGGCCGGCTGGAGGCCGCCGCCGCGACCTTCGCAGGCACGGGGAACGGCGTACTGCCGATCGGCGACGCGGGCTTCGAACACGGCGGTGACATCCCCGGCCACGGCAGCCACGAGACCGGTATGGACATCGACGTGTGGCCGGTCCGCACGGACTCGGCCCAGTGCACCGCAGGGCGCATCACCTGGCAATCGTCCACCTACGACCGCGCTGCCACCCGCCGCCTCGTCCAGGAGATCCGTGCGAAGGCACCCGGCCACATCGCACTCGTCTTCTTCAACGACCCCCAGCTGATCGCCGAGGGGCTGACCACCAGCTACCCGAACCACGACAACCACCTGCACATCCGCTACAGGTAGTCCGTCGCGGATTGGCGAACACCGCATCGGCACACCTGCACGCGAGTGGTGATCCGCCGCGGGTCGGGGCCGCCCCACCGCCAAGCGTGACGGCGGCCCCGGGGCGAGGCCGAGGACGACACCCTGCGTGAGACCGACGAACAGTGCCATGAACGCGGTAACCGGACGTTGCGCCTGATGCGACGTCACGACGCCGGGGCAGGTCGCGGTCGACGAGGTTACGAACCCTCCGTGAACGCGGTGGCGTGGTCGGCGGCCCACTGGCGAAACGTTCGCGGCGCCGTCCCGAGGATGTCGGCCACCACAGTGGTGACGTACGCGGGCTGTCCGACCGCCGTGCTCCACGCGGCGAGCAGCATGTCGACGGCCGAGCTGGGCGCCGTGCCCTTCGACAGGCTTCGGAACTCGTCTGGCGTCATCTCCTCGAATGCGATCCGATGCCCCAGGGCGTCACCGATGGCGCCCACCTGCGCGGCCTGGGTCAGCGACTCGGGGCCCGTAAGAACGTAGTCGGCTCCGACGTGTCCGTCCTGATAGAGCGTCCGCGCCGTGACGGCTGCGACGTCGCGGTCGTCGACCGGTGCGGTCTCGGCAGCGCCGTAAGGCCACCGGACGACCTCGCCGGCCCGGATCGTGGGTGCCCACCAGGTCAGCGAGTTCGACGCGAACATCCCCGGCCGGATGATCGTCGACTCGAGTCCGGTGGCCGCGATGAGCCGCTCGATGTCGGCGTGCAGCACCGCCATGGGATTGGGCTGCTGGAAGAAGGGGTGCGGCGTCTGGTGCGGGGAGGAGAGGAAGACGACCCGTCGCACGTGGGCTGCCAGTCGCTCGACGACTGCCGCGGCTGTCCGAGGCGGTGCGGTCCAGACGAGGAAGACCGCACCGGCACCGTTCAATGCCGGGTCGAGCGACTCGGGCACAGTGAGGTCGCCGGTGAAGACCTCGACCTTCGTCGGCAGCGTCGCCGCCGCCTCGGAGCGATGGGTGAGGGCGCGGACCGGCACGCCCGCGTCGAGGAGTCGGTCGATGACGACGCGGCCGACCCGGCCCGTCGCCCCGGTTACGAGCACGGGAGGAATGTCTGTCTGATTCACACCGCTCATAAAAACGTTACTCGGTTAAAAAAGCAACCTGGTCATGAATGTTACGATGGTCAGGTGAGCGAGCCGACGGGACTGCGGGCCCGCAAGAAGGAGCGGACGCGCGATGCCATCGGCGACGCGGCCGTCTCGCTGTTCCTGGAGCGCGGCTTCGACCGCGTCTCGGTCAACGACATCGCCGCGGCGGCCGAAATCTCCAAGCCGACCCTCTTCCGGTACTTCCCCACCAAGGAAGACCTGGTGCTGCACCGGTTTGCGGACCATCAGGGCGAGGCGGCACGCGTCGTACGTGACCGTAAGTCCGGCATCAAACCGGTGACGGCGCTGCACCGGCACTTCCGGGCCGGCCTCGATCGGTACGACCCCGTCACCGGTCTCAACGATCATCCCGAGGTGGTGGCGTTCCATCGGCTGGTGTTCACCACACCGAGCCTGGCGGGACGGCTCACGCGGTACCAGCTCGAGGACGAAGAGGCACTGGCGGACGCCCTCGGCGACGGCATCCAGGCACGCCTGCTAGCCGCCCAGGTACTCGCGGTCCAACGGGTGCTCGCCCGGACCAACTGGCAGAAGATCGCCGACGGTCGAACCGCCCACGACGTCCACCCCGAGGCCGTGGCCGAAGCCGACCAGGCATTCAACCAACTACGGTGACGGGCGACGCTCCCGGTCGAAGAATGCCCCGCGGTCCGGCGCACGCGTTGCCATGGGCCCGGTCAGGCCGCTTCCGCGGATGCTGGCGGCAACCGCCTCGTCGGACACAGGTCGTCGGCATGGTCCCGATCCGGTAGTCACGGAAGGTGACGGAGGCGAGGCCGGATAGCTCACTGCCAGGTGGCCGCCGGTGGGGAATCTGAACTGCCCACTGACAACTGCTGCTGGTCGCCACCCCCGTGCCGCCGGCCTCAGACACGCGCAGAGGACTGCGAACACTGACACCGAACCTCTGCTGCCGACTCGGCAATCCCTCTTGGCGACCCGGCAGCGGCGCCATAAACGGTGCACACGATACTGTCGCTCACACCTGCACTGAGCTGCACAAAGTAGTCTCCATTCGCCTCGCGCCACACGGTTGCCCCCGAGAAGGCGGCAGACGATGGCGAGCACGGCGTCACTCGAGGCGCCGTCCGCACGACCGTCGCCGAGCTGATGCCCGAGCACACTGCCGACACCGAAGTACCCCCGGTCCCGGAGCTGCCGGTCACCCTCGGCATGCCGGGCAAGGTCGCCGACTTCCTCCGCGCGGCCGAACCGGACGACGTCGAGCGGGCCGCGTTCGACCAAGGTATGACCGTACGGCACGGCCCGTGCTGCACCCCGCGCGTCAGCGCCACCCCCGCTATC
This sequence comes from Streptomyces hirsutus, assembly GCF_001418415.1. Lineage (GTDB taxonomy): Bacteria > Actinomycetota > Actinomycetes > Streptomycetales > Streptomycetaceae > Streptomyces > Streptomyces hirsutus. The sequence continues at coordinate 21,784 of NZ_LIQT01000149.1, read as the reverse complement.
CCTCACCAACCGCCCGACCCGCCGCCCCGGCCGAGGCCCACGCGGATGTCCCGGCCGGTGTCCGCTCCTCATGCCCGACGCCCCTCACCCGTATGGTTGTGCCGACAGCGAGGTCAGAGACCGGTGACCTTGCTGCTCGCCGACACGTCGTAGACCAGGGTGACGGTGCGTCGGCCGCCGGGACTCAACGGGATGTTCCAGCGGACGATCCCGTCCGTGTCGACCGCGTCGGGCACGGGCGAGCAGGCGTCCCGGTTCAGGCGTACCTCCACCGCCGAGACCTCGGAGACGGGAATGCGTTCCCGGAGGACGATCACCCTGTCGTCCTCTTCGCCGGGGGCGGAGAACCTGGACAAGTGCAGCCGGACGGTGCGGGTGAGGACGGTCCGCTGGACGATTCCGGCGGTCTCACGGGTCTCCTCGGTCTGCCGCAGGACCCGGTGGTCGTCCCGGCTGCCGAAGGCGAGGTCGACGGGGGCGCCGGGGGCGGTGAAGTCCAGGGTGCCGCGTCCGCCGAACCCGCCGGCGCCGATGAGGTCGACAGGCCCGGCGAGCAGCGCGTGGCCGGACCGGTTGTCGAATCGCACCACCTGGCTGACCAGGGGAGACAGCTCGGGCGAGCAGGTGTACTCACTCCGCGCGGACGAGGTGAAGGAGCCGAGCGGAACACGGTGGGCGCGGCCGTCCGCCGGCACGGAGACCGGCGCGGGGGAGTGGAGCACCCGTACTTCGCCGCCGTCGTCCACTCCCGGCAGCCCGAGCACGGGGGCGGGGCCGAGTTCCGCGATCTCCTCCTCGCGCAGGCCGACATGGACGGTACGGCGCTCCGCGGCGGAGCGGTCCGTCAGCGTCAGCCGGTCCTCGCCGAGCCGCGGCGGTTCCGCCGCCGACGCGGAGCGGGCGGTCGACAGGGTCAGCCGTACGTTCGACCAGTCCTCGCCGGTGTTCTGCCAGACGATCGCGTCCGTGTCCAGGGTGAGGTCCTGCCCGTTCAGTACGGCCCGGTACGCGGGCCGCCACAGTGCGCACGGGGTGAGATGGCTCAGACGCAGCTCTGCCTGGCCGTCGGCCGAGGAGTGGACGGCCAGCTCGATGTGGCCGGTCAACTCCGCAGGCTCCGTCCCGTAGAGGTCCATGGCCCGATGGGCCTCGGAGAGTTCGGAGGCGATGCCGGCCAGCCCGGCTTCCACCGCGCGCAGTCGCTCACCGCAGGAATCGCGTTCGCCGTCCACCCGGTCCAACTCTCGGCTCCAGCGGCCGCGTTCCGTCTCCCCGAAGCCTGCGCCCTCGGCTATGTCCCGCAGCAGATCGGCGGCGACGCGGCCGAGCAGCTCGACGCGGGCGCGCAGCCGGTCACGCTGCTGCTCCAGGGCCGACCGCTCCTCTTCCAGCGTTGTCATCCGGCGGCGCAGCGCGGAGTCGTCGTCGGCGGGCCCCGGCCCGCGCGGGGTCCAGCTGCGTACGATCCGCACGTCGAGCACGGTCGCCGAGTGACCGGCGGTCAGTTCGGCGTGGAGGGTACGGTCGACGGCCAGCGCGCTGACCGGTCCGAGGCGCAGTCGCTGGGTGCCGGACGTCAGGTCGAGCACGGCGGTCCGCTCCAGGTGAGCGCGGTCCTCCGTGCAGGTGACGGCGGTGACGGGCAGGGCGATCAGGGGGATCGGCTCCGATGACGTGGACATGGCTATGTCAGCTCCTGCGGTTGCCGCCGGTGAGGGCCTTGCCGGCCGGGATCCGGATCTCGTAGCCACCGTCGAGTGCGGCGGTGCCACCGGCGGGCAGTTCGACCCGCCACAGACGCGTGCCCGGCGTGTGCCGCTCCGGGTCCGCGCCGCTCTCGGGCGCCGTCCAGTCGGCTCGTTCCTCGATCCGGATGTCCGTGTCGGAAGTGACGGGCACGCGCTCGCGCACTTCGACGCAGACGGGGACGGCGAGCCGGTTGGCCAGTTCCACGTGGACGCGGTGGTCGAGCACGGTGACGTTGTTGCGCAGGCCCGAGGTCGACTCGTGCAGATTCGTCCGGCGGGTGACCGCGATGGCCTCGGCCGGTCCGAGTCCCACCCGGCACTCACCGCCCGGCGCGAGCGTGGGCAAAGAGGCGGTCAGCAGGAATTCCTCGTCCACGGTCACCTCCACCGGTCCGGCCAGCAGGGCCTGTTCGGTGGCGTTGGAGAGCATCAGCGTCGCGTACACGGTCTGTTCCACGGACGGCACACAGATGTACTCGGTGCGCAGGCCGACCGGGATCTCGCCGACGGTGACGGTGTGCCAGGTGCCGTCCGAGGGAATGTCGGCCGGCGCGGCGGCATCGAACCGGTGGTCGAAGGAGCCCGCGGACTCGCGGGGCCGCACGGCGTACCCGGGAAGCGGCAGCGTGGCCACCGTCTCGGCGCGGCGGCGGTACTCCGCAGTCACCGGGTCGAAACCGGAGCCGGGGAACAGTCGGCCCCGGCGACCGTCCGGCTCGTCCGGTCCGCACAGGACGAGCGCGGTGTAGTCGAGTTCGGCGCCGTCCGGCTGCGGCAACCCCGCCGGGGGCGCCGGCGGGACGGGCGCGGTGTCGGCCACGGACACCCCGGGCTGCAGCGGTGCTGCTCCGGAGGCCGCGGCGGGACGGCCACCGGTGCGTGGCCTGGCGCGTGTCGGGGGCCCGGACGGCGGCAGCAGATCACCGCTGCCGTAAGCCTGAGGAAAAGCACCCTCCGCGCCACCGGGAACCGGCGGCGCGCCGTAGCCCGCCGGTGCCGGCGGAGGCAGCGGCGGAACGGGACCGGACGGAGCAGCGGCCCCGACGAGCGAGGGCGTGGGGTTCGTGTCCGGCCGAGAGCCCGCCGCGTCGTAACCGGCGAAAAGACCGTTCAGCCCCGCCGGGTGCGCACGCCAGCCCGAGGGCGTGGGGGCGGGCTGACTGCGTCCGATGCGGACCGAGCGGAGCCGGGGCAGGTCCGTGCGGCGGCGCAGGTCGGCGGTGGCCAGGGCGATGCGCACCCCGGTCCAGTCCTCGCCCGTGCGCTGAGCCACCGAGACCCGCAGCAACAGGCTTCCGCCACCGCCACCCTGACGGTAGGTCAGGCGGTAGGCCGGTACCCATACGGCGCCAGGCACCCCGTATTCCACCTCCACCTCCACCTCACCCGAGCCGTCCAGCGTGAGGACCGCACCGAACGAGGTGGCCACATGCGCCGACGGCGCGTCGGTGGAGGCACGGGAGAGCCTGTCCGCCGCGACGGTGAGCTCGTGCTCGACCCGGCGCAGCTCCTCGTCCAGTTCGCGGAGCCCGCTGTGCAGTCCGGTCAGGCGCTCATCGACGAAGTCGGAGAGTTCCAGCCACGCGTCGACCGGTGTACGGCGGTGCGGGTCCTCCCGCTTGCGAGTCGGAGGCACCGGATGCAGAGCACTGATCTCCTCGATCAGAGCCGACTGCCGGTCCCGGCGGCCCTGCGCCGCCGCACAGTCGTCGCGCAGCCGCTCCACTTCACGCCGCAAGGTGTCGGAGCGGTCCGTGTCGTGGGGCTCGGCCTGTACCTCCACCCGGGCCTCGGTGACACGCATCCCGGAAGCACCGACGACGCGGGCCCGCAACGAGTCCGGGTCCAGCGACCGGGGCAGCCCCGTCACCCGCACCTGTCCGCCCGCCGGTACCGTGCCCCGGGCCCGGCGGCGGCAGAGCGCGCCCTGCGCGTACACCACCACAGAATCGAGTGCCGACGCCCACCCCGGAACCGCCCCAGCCGTCATGTGCTCCCCACCCAGCCGCATCCGTGCCGAGGGCAGCCTATGACGCCTTGGCCGGGTGCTGTCACGTTGGCCGGCCGGGTGGGATGATCTTCTGGTGGTCTCGCTGGGAGGGATCGTTCGTGGACAGCGCGCAGCCGTCGTACCAGCGGCACCGGTACCCGGTCGAGGTCATCGCGCACTGCGTGCGGCTGTACCACCGCTTCCCGCTGTCGTTCCGCGAGGTCGAGGAGCTGATGCTCGAGCGCGGCGTCATCGTCTCCCATGAGACGGTCCGCCGCTGGTGCCTGAAATCCGGTGTCCGGGCACACGTCACGCGGGCTGACGACCTTGCCGGGGGGCCGGGCTTGCGATTCTGGCGCTACGCGCTCGCGTGCGAGACGAACGCGGCCCACTCCTCGCGTCCGATCCGCAACGTGGGCCCGTCGGCCGGGGCCTTGGAGTCCCGTACGTACACCGAGACATGGGCCACGGCCACCTCCACGCAGTCACCGCCATCCGATCCGCTGTAGCTGCTCTTGAACCAGTGCAGTCTGTCCACGTTCTGGTTCACCCGCTCCATGCTCATGTCTCTCCCACCAGCCGTTCGATGAGCCGCGCAGACTCTTCGACGTTCAGTGCCTGCGATCGCAGCTTGCCATATCGCAACCCGAACGTACTGACCTCCGCCGGATCACTCACCGTGCACCCGACACCTTGCGACTCGAAGTACCCGAGGTGCTGATGCTCCTTCGTCTGCACAGTCACAAACGGACCGTTCTTACCAGGATGGAACCCTCGCCCCGAAGGCATCACCTGGACCTCAACGTTGCGCAACCTGCCTACCTCCAGCAGGCGTTCCCATTGGCCGCGCATGACCACCGCACCGCCCACAGGATCGCGCAGCGCCTCCTCCCTGATGATGAACGACAGCTCCGCCATCGGGTCGCGCGTCAGCAGCTTCTGGCGGCTGAGTCGTGCCTCCGTGTGCTGGTCCACGATCTCCTCACCGAACGGCGGGCAGTGACCGGCGAACACCGCTCGTGCGTACGCCTCCGTCTGCAACAGGCCCGGGACCAGTAGTGGATCGTACGAGAAGCGGCTCAGCACCTCCGCCTCGACGGCCGCGAAGTTGCGGAAGAACCGGGGGAGTTTGGCCCGGTCCACATCGGGCTGGAGCACCTCCAGAACACCACGCGCGTCCAGTACCCGTTCCGCGGCCTCGGTGAACGCCTCCTTCGCCGGGCGGCGTCCCTGCTCGACCGAAGCGACCTGTTCCAGCGAGTAACCGATCGCCTGCCCCAGCGCCTGCTGGTTCAAGTCCGCCCGTTTGCGCAGATGCCCCAGGAGCGTGCCGTAGGCCACCCATACTCCCGGCAGGTCACCGTCCTGTCGTTCCTTCGCACGTGCCCCGCCACTGTTTTTGGTCTCCCGCACCTGCCTCACATCCCTTTCCACCACCGGTTCTTCCCGCGCCCGCTCCCGTCCCGACTCCGCCCGGACGGGGATATGTTCAACGGGAGGGCTGTTTCCCGGGACACGGCCGCCACTTGTCCAGGGCCCGTACAGCACCCGTACAAGGCCCGCACAACCAGACCGTCACGCCGTGGGCGAGCTCCGTACCGCCTCGGCCGGTACGGTCGAAAGCCCTGGTCGGACCAGGTTTCGGCAGCTCACGATGGCGCCGTGAAGCCACAGGAAGACATCCGCGAACCCGGCCCCTCGCACGGCGAGTTGTGCCTCCGGCTCAGCAGTACCCCGCGCGGTGCGCGGTTGGCGCGCGCCCTCGCCGTGCAGCAGCTCACCGAGTGGTGCGCCTGTCCTCACGACTCCGACCTCGCCCGTACGGTCGCTCTGGTCACGGCCGAACTCGCGTCCAACGCGGTCACCCACGGCGGCCTGCCCGGCCGCGACTTCCGGCTGACCGTGCGGCTCCTGGCGGAAACCGTCCGTATCGAGGTCACCGACACCCGCCCCGAACGCCTGCTGCCCGCCACCGCGCCCGGGCCCGTCGACCCGGACGCCGTATCGGGGAGGGGCCTGGTCCTCGTCGATACGTACGCGGCCCGCTGGGGGTGCATCGCCGATGCAGGAGATGTTCTGGTTGCCGTGGCGGTCGATCTGACTGGCGCCCATCATCACGTGCCGGCGGCCGGTGGCGGTCAGCGTGAGGTGCTGGCGGAACGGCAGCCAGCCCTCGACCGCTCCCGGCTTCGACCCGATCGCGGGCACGTCCGCCATGAGCAGTGCCTCCCCGTCGGTCAGCAGCAGCTCGGGGGAGAAGGTGAGCTTCGCCAGGCGTGCCCCGATGGCCGGGACGGTGCCCATCGGGCTGGCGAGGATCTCACCGGCGTTCCGCCAGGCCTCCGCGCAGGCCACCACGCAGTGGTCGGCGCGGGTCGCGGCCGGGACGCCGGTCTCGGTGGCACTCATGCTTCCTCCTGGTGGAACACGGTGACGGAGGCCTGGTAGGCGGCCTTGTCCCCGGACAGGAACCGTTCGACGAAGGCCGGCCACGCCTCGGGTCGCGGGCCGCCCGGACATAGGCGCGCTGGAAGGACTCGTCCCGGTCGTGGTCGGGCACGCAGGAGGTGAAGTGCGCGCCGTTCGGCGTCTCGACGACCCCGTCCACCGCTGGCCGCGTCATCGCCGTCACCCTCACCACGTCAGGGCAACGGCGACCGCCAGATGCGCCGTGGTGTCCGCGACGATGAACAGCGTGTTCGCAAGGCCGGACCGGGCGGTCACCGTCTCGTGAGAGCGGATCCCGCACAGGTCGGCAGGACCTTGCATCGGTCGGTGGTGGCTTCGGGAGTCATGCGAAGGCCGTATCCATGATCAATGAGAGCGGGTTTCGACGTCACCCGGAGGACAGTTGCCGCTCTCGCGGGCAGCCGTTTCGTGGACTTTGGACCGGCTGCCCGTCGGCGGCGCGTCCTGCGCGGCCGGAAGCACCCGTCCCAGGCGTGCGAGCGGGGACGAAGCCATCACCACCGGGGACAACATCATGCCCGCGGACGTCACCAGGAGGCTGGTGCGCAGCCCCCACTCCATCGCGAGAAACCCGCCGAGCAGGGAGCCGAGCGGGGCCATCCCCATGCCGACGAACGTGATCGTCGCGGCCGCGCGGCCCTGCATCCCGTCCGGAGTGACGGCCTGCCGCACCGCCATGACCGTGACATTCACCAACTGGCCGGCGGCCCCGAACACGAAGTTGATCGCCAGGAGCGCGGAGACCGTCACCGCCGAGGAGCCGTGCAGCGCGAGCACCCACAGGAACACGCCGTCACCGAGTGCCGCCGCGGCCACGAGCACCGTGCCGTAACCGAACCGGCCCGGCAGGCGAGCGGCCAGCATCGAGCCCAGCAACGCGCCCGGTCCCGTCGCCGCGAGCGCCAGCCCGACGGTGGTGCCGGACAAGTGCAGTTCCCGCGGCAGGAAGAGCAGATAGACGGTCATCATGGCCGCGAAGGAGAACTGGAAGGCGGCCGAGGCCAGGCACACGGCCCGCAGCGAGGTGTCGCCGACGACGAAGCGGAGGCCCTCATGGATCCGTCGCCAGACCCGCTGGGGGCGTTCCGAGCGTTCCGGGATCGATTCGGTCCGACGGATCCGCCGGATCGACAGGAACGACAGCGCGAAGAACACCGCGCTGGAGGCGGCAGCGAGCGGCGCCGACAGCAGGGACACCAACGCACCGCCCAGGGCGGGTCCGCCGATCTGCGCCGCGGACCGGCTGCCCTCGAGCGCGCTGTTGCCCTGCAGCAACTGATCGCGTCTCACCAGCCGTACGAGAGACGCCTGATAGGCCACGTCGAAGAACACGGACAGCGCCCCGACGGCGAAGGCGACCACGAGCAGCGCGGGCAGACCGAACCAACCGAGGAGACCGGCCACGGCGGCGGCGCCCAGGACCAGGGTCCGGCCGGCGTCCGTCACCACCATCACCGTGCGGGTCCGCCACCGGTCCACCCACGCACCGACGAAGAGGGAGAGCAACAGGATCGGCGCCTGCCCCACCGCGCGCAGGACGCCCAACTCGCCGGCGCCGGCGTGGAGCGTCAGGACGGCGAAGAGCGGGAGAACGATCAGAGTGGTGTGTTCGCCGAGTTGGGAGGCCGTCTGCCCCACCCAGAGTCTGCGGAAGTCGCGATCCCGCCACAGGCTTGGCGGAACAGATGGAGCGGAATCGGATGCAGCGGAGGAAGTGGACGGCACGAAGATCCCTTGGATTGCCGACGACGAGGCCCATCACCCGGCGCACACCAGGTGCGCCCTCGATTCAGGCAGGGGAAGGCTCGCTGTGCCGCACCATCAAGGGCAGCACGCGATGACGGGCCGATCACGGCCTACAACGTCAACGCGTGCTCGGACGACCGACCATGTCTGCAACTCCTCGTGGGTCACTTGCTGCACCCGAACACTAGCCCTCGGCGGCTCGGCGCGAAAGGCGATTCAGGCCCGTGGCGGACGGCCTCTTCGGCGACAGCGTCGTCCCTGTCCACCCCTACGCCCTCGGACAGCGGCGCATGGCCGAGCACACCATGAGCGTCCTCGGTCTGGGCTGACGGCGGCGTGTTTCGTCCTCGATGATCGGCCTGCCCGGGAGCCGGCGGTGAGCCGCGAACAGTTCCAGGCGTCTGCGCGGGGCACGGCACCGAGGACAACGGCACCGCCTCGGCGGGCGAGTCACCCGAAGACCTCGCCCCCCGCACCGACCGACGCGGGTGCGGACCGGAGGGGCCACTCGAGGGTGAGCACGCGACGACTCTTGCTATAAGGTTCGTCAGCAAGGCGCTGTTACCGCCAGTAATAGCAAGGAGGGCGGGGCGCCTCCCGGACCCGACTCGAGGAGTCCCAGCATGGCCATCAGCAGCTTGCGACCGGAGACCAGGAGCCGCACGCCCGAGGACGGCACCGCGCGGCGGCTGCTCGACTCCGCCGCGCAGCTCTCGTACGACCCGCTCACCGAGGTCGACTGGGAGACCCCGCTCGACGAGAGCTTCCACGGCACCAGCCCGGAGTGGAGCACCCTCTACGGGACGGAGTACTGGAACGAGTTGACCGACGCGCAGCGCAAGGCGCTGACGCGGCAGGAGGCCGCCTCGGTGGCCAGTACCGGAATCTGGTTCGAGATGATCCTGCAGCAGATGGTGCTGCGGGACATCTACGCCAAGGACCCGACGGACGACACCGTCCAGTGGGCGCTCACCGAGATCGCCGACGAGTGCCGCCACTCGATCATGTTCGCCCGCGGCGCGAAGAAACTCCGGGCACCGGCCTACCGCCCCCACCGGGCAGCGGTCGAACTCGGCCGGATCTTCAAGACCGTCGCGTTCGGTGAGGCGGCGTACGCGGCGATCCTGGTGGCCGAGGAGGTCCTCGACGTCATGCAGCGTGACTGGATGCGCGACGAACGGGTCGTGCCCTTCGTCCGCACCATCAACAACATCCACGTCGTCGAGGAATCACGGCACATGAAGTTCGCCCGCGACGAGACGCGCAGGCACCTCGCGCGCGCCGGACGCGTGCGCCGCCGGATCCACTCGTTCGTCATCGCCGTGGCGTCCTACGTCATCGTCACCAGCATGGTGAACCGGAAGGTCTATGCCAACGCCGGACTGGACGAGGCGCGCGCCCTCCGCGAGGCGAAGGCCAACGCGCATCACCGGTCGATGATGCGCTCGAGCTGTTCCGGACTGATGGACTTCCTGGCCTCGGCGGGACTGCTCACCAAGCCCGCGCTGTTCTTCTACAAGCGCGCCCATCTGATCTGACGACCTCCAGGCGAGCGGACGACATGGCCTTCGCGATCACCCAGACCTGCTGCACGGACGCCACCTGCGTAGCCGTCTGCCCGGTCAACTGCATTCACCCCACACCCGAGGAACGGGCCTTCGGCAGCACGGAGATGCTGTACATCGACCCGAAGGCGTGCATCGACTGCGGTGCCTGCGCCGACGCCTGCCCGGTGGACGCCGTCCTCCCGGTCGACAGCCTGACCGGCGGACAGCGGGAGTACGCCGACATCAACGCGGCCCACTTCGGGCACGCCGGGACGACGTCGCGGGCGGAGGCGGAGGCACCGGCGGTTTCCGGAGCAGCCGACCTCGGCCCGAACTTCCACCCCTGGGGCGGACCGGCCTTCGACCGTGTCCTGCCACCGGACTTCCGGCCGCTCCGGGTGGCGATCGTCGGCACCGGGCCGGCCGGCATGTACGCCGCCGAGGACCTGCTGCTCCACACCCGGTCCGAGGTGACCCTCGTCGACCGGCTTCCGGTCGCCGGCGGACTCGTCCGGTACGGTGTGGCGCCGGACCACCCGGCGACCAAGAGGATCGGCGACGCCTTCGCCCGCTTCCACACCCACCCTCGCGTGCGCCTGCACCTCGGCCTCGAAGTGGGCACGGGCGTCACGGCCGAGGAACTCGCCGCACACCACGATGCGGTGATCTACGCCGTGGGCGCCGCCGCGGACCGGCGGCTCGGCATACCCGGCGAGAACCTGACGGGCAGCCTCTCCGCGACCACCTTCGTCGCCTGGTGCAACGCACACCCGGAGGTCGCGCCGGACGCCGTCGACCTCTCGGCCGGGCGTGTCGTCGTGGTCGGCAACGGCAACGTCGCCCTCGACGTCGCCCGGATCCTGGTCTCCGACCCGGAGACACTGGCCGGCACGGCGATCGCCGGCCACGCGTGGGAGGAGTTGCGCCGCAGCGCGGTGCGCGAGGTGGTACTGCTCGGGCGCCGCGGTCCGGAACACGCGGCGTACACCAGGCCCGAGCTGCTCGCCCTGAAGCACCTCCCCGGCGTGGACCTGCTCGTGGACGACCACGATGCGCGCGTCGGGGCCGCGATCGACACCGCCGGTGCCGGGGACAGGGCGGGACTGCTGCGGGGCGTGGCACGTGAGGCCGTCGACTGGTCCCTCGCCCCCGGGACGGCAGGACGCCGGCGCCGCATCGTGTTCCGTTTCCTCTCCACGCCCGTCGAAGTCCGCGGAGACGAAGCCGTCCGTGCGGTGCGTGCCACCGGCGGCGCCGGTGAGCAGGAGATACCGGCCGGCCTGGCGCTGCGGGCGGTCGGTCACCGCGGAGCGCCCCCGGCGGGACTGCCGTTCGACGAGGACACCGGGACCGTTCCGCACGAGCGCGGCCGGGTGCCCGGCAGGCCCGGGACCTACGTCGTGGGCTGGATCAAACGCGGGCCTTCGGGAGGCATCGGCGCCAACCGCAGGTGCGCGGCCGAGACGGTCGGCACCCTGCTGGCCGACGCGGTCGCGGGCGTACTGCCCACGCCGTCCGGCGGACCGAAGGCATTCCGCCGCCTCGCACGCCGCCGGCGCCGCTGACTCCCCACCCTCGACGCCGTCGAGCCGGCGTTCCCACCGTCGAAGCGGGCCTCGACGCCGAAGTGGTGCGGACTTCGCCGGACCGCCCGGTGGAAGGCGGCGCGCCGGGCCGGATCGTGCTGCGCGACTCCGGGACGGAGGCCGGAGACCACCGGACGAGGGCGCCCTCGGCCCGCGCCCTGCGCCGTCGCGCCGCACTTTCCCCTGCCGCTGCTTTTCGGCACAGAGTTCACTAACACGCCGGGACGCGATGACACAGGTCGCCGGACACACCTCCATTACGCTGCGCAGACGTACCGAATCGATCTCGTGCGGCATCGCCGCTCCCGAGGGGCGTTATCAGGCTCCCTCCGCCCACACGAAGGAGCTTCCATGGCGTCCGAGCGTTTCCAGAAGGCGCTGGAAAAGATGATGGAGTACCAGCCCAAGGACAACCCCGACATCGCGTCGCACACGAAGCTCATCGAGTACTACGAGGAACTCGCGCCCGACCTGCCGAGCCTGATCGTCGAATTCCCGTTCGGTGACATCTATTCCCGGCCGGCCCTGGACAAGAAGCAACAGGCCCTGGTCACCATTGCGGGACTGACGGCCTTCGGCACCGAGCCGCAGCTCGAACTGCACATCAACACAGGCTTCAACGTCGGTCTCACGAAGGACCAGGTCGTCGGGGCGATCATTCACCTGATTCCCTACGTCGGCTATCCGAAGTGCCTGAACGCCCTGACGCTCGTCAAAAAGGTGCTCGCCGAGCGCAACGACGTCGAATAGGACGCGCCGACAGCCGAGATTGATATCGCGTCACAAAGGAGCTCGTCATGCATCTGGTGATCGGCCTCGGGCCGATTGGCGGAAACCTCGGCACCCACCTCGCCGAAAAGCGCCGCGAGGTCTACGGCTACGACCTCGACCCCGCGCGCGTCGCCGAGTGGGCGCAGGAGTCGGGCTCACCCTTCTCCGGCTCCGACCTGGCCGCGGTCCCCTGGGACGCGGTCACGTCCGTCCACATCGCCGTACGCCTGGCCGACCAGGTCGAGGCCGTCCTCCGCGGCTTGAACGACGCAACCGGCAGGCCACTGAGCATCTTCGTCAACACGACGCTGACCCCGACCGACGCCAGGAGGATTGCCGCCCTGGGCAACGAGAACTGGCGGATCTTCGAGTCCCCGGTCTCGGGCGGACCGGCGGGCGCTCGCCACGGCACGATGAGCGTCTTCCTGGCCGGCCCGGCGCCGACCGACGACGAGGAGAGGCTGCTCGCCGACCAGGCCGGACATGTCTTCCGTCTGTCCGAGTACGGTCAGCCCGCCATGGTGAAGCTGCTCAACAACGCATTGGCCACCTACAACCTGACCGCCACGGCCCAGATCCTGAACCTGGCGGACGCGCACGGTGTCCCGGCGGGCAAACTGGCCGAGGTCCTTGCGGTTTCCACAGGCCAGAGCTGGATGAGCGACAACATCAAGGATGTCGCCTACGACCTCCTGCTCAAGGATGTAGGGCTGCTCCGTACCGAGCTTCAGCATCTGCCCGTGACGGACCTGGACGGCGATGTCGAGGGTCAGATCCTCGCCGCCCGCGAGGCCCTGGGCGTCCGGGCGAAGTAGGGCCTCACGGCGGACGGGCGGCACGCCGTCGTTCCCGTGGCCGGCACCGGAGCGTGCCGGGCGCCACGGGCCCCGGCCCCCGGCCCTCACGAGCAAGGCAGCCCTGTGCCGCGAACTGACGCCCCGGCCCCTGTTCGGGGCGACCGGACACGAGGAACTGCCGCAGGTGGAGCGGTGTACGCGTCCCCCCTCTTCCTCGGTGACCACGTCCTCGGCCCGGTCGGCATACCGGCGCTTCGCACCCATGCCCTCGGCGAGGACGCCCTGGACGAGGCGTAGCCCCGCCCAATGCTGGAGACGTACGCCCCGGCTGTGCCCCGCCCGGCCGCGTCGAGCGGCAGCCGTCGGGAACCCCGTGCCCACCGGAAGTGAATCCCGGCCACTCCACCACCGGTGTCCGCCCACGTCCCGCACCGCGGCCGGCCCGCCCGGGCCCGTCGCCGGGCCGGTGGCGTCGAGTGCGCCGGCTTCCGGCCGCCGGCCACGGCGGCACAGGGGCATCCGCCGGTCCGCTCCGTGGAAGAAGGCCCACTTCTCTGCCGGACGACGGCCACGTCCTGCGGTGCGCCCTCGGTGATCCGCCGGCGGTGCCGTGTCCGCCCCGTCGCGTGCGGGCGCGCTGGACGGCGGTAGCGGCTGCGGTGTCCGACCGGCTCCGGCAGGGCCGCACCACGCCGGCCACACCGAACATCACCCATACGGGGACACTACGCCCGACTCGCCGCGACGGCATATCGCCCTCCGTGGGACGCGAACGATGGCAAAGGGCGCCGACGCGTAGGCGTAAACGTGGACGAGTCCGCCGACGCGCGTCAGCGGACCGGCCCCCGCTGTCGGAGCGTTCCGGTCACGAGGGCTTGCTCGTCCCTCGCCCGGGTGGGCTACGCGTCGTCGGTGCGGGAGCGCCGATCGGCGCGGCGTCGTAGGTACAGCGGCAGTACGTACCAGCAGAGGCCGAACCACAGCATGACCCCGCCGGCGAGCACTTCGGCGAGGACACCGGGAACCACGACACGGAGAATCAGCAGGAGTGTGCAGCCGATGGTCAGCGCGAGGAGGACCATGCCGCACATCATCAAGCGGCCGGCGGCCTCCACTAGCTCGTCCTTCATGCGCTGGCCGGACAGGAAGCGGTGGATGGAGACGGGGGCTATGAGCGATCCCGTGGCCGACGCGCCGAGCACCACGGTGATGACGTAGAGGACGCGGTCGAACGTCTCCAACTCCCTGAACAGCGGGGTGAAGGCCACACTGAGCAGGAATCCGAAAAGGATCTGCACGCCCGTCTGGGTGACCCGCGTCTCCTGCAGTATCTCGTTCCAGCGCCGATTGACCTGCTCCCGCGCTGTTTCCGGTGATTCGGCACCGGGTTCCGGACTGTGGCTGTCGTGGCGCGCGCAGCAGGCGGTGTTCTCCCCCGCCGACTCGACCGGCTGCTCCGTCATGGTCATGGCATCCTCCGAATCTCAGGAGATCGGTTGCCCCCTCCGGGCCCTTCCACGCAGGTTCCGGCCGCCTTAGGTGCCGGGACCGGAGTACTCGACCACGGCACAGCCGACACCGGGCTCACCCTTCCCGCGCAGGCCGGACCGAGCCACGGGCGCATCGGGACGCCTTCACCGTCGACGAAGCCGTCGGACACCTGACGCGTGAGGCGGACTCGGGCGCCCTGGACCGCGCCGCCTGCGACCTGGTGCTCCGGGCAGCGGGCAGACGGCCCTCCCGGCCCCGCCGTCCGGCGGGGCTCACGGCGCGGGAGGTCGAGGTACTGCGCCTGGCCGCCCGGGGAATGACCAACCATCAGATAGGCGCGGAGCTGTCCATCTCGAGCCGCACCGTGGGCCATCACCTCGGGCACATCTACGACAAGACCGGGCGGCGAACCCGGGCCGGGGTGGCCGTCTTCGCCATGGAGCAGCGGCTCCTGCCCTGAGCGCCGATCCGTAGGGCGGGCGCCGCGGCCGTCGCCCGAGCGGAGGCGACGGCCGGTGCCCTTCGCGGACAGGAGCCCGTGTCCGGTGCGGGCTCCGTGCAGCGGTCTTCGACACGTCGCCTCCCCTGGACCGCGAGTTCCCGGACCACGGCTGTCCCTCACGCGTGACCATGCTGCGGCTGCCACGGTCCGCCGTATCGTCGCCCGGTGACAGAACCGACCGGCTGGTGGCCGTCCGCCGGCCCACCCGGGCCGGTGCGGGCGTCGTCGGGATGCGCCGCCGTCGGCCGAAATGCACCCGCACCGGCCTCGCCGCCCCGCGACCACCGCACCGGACGCTCGGCGAGATCGTCACCTTGTGGGGATTCCGGCACCCCGCCGACTTCAGCCGTACCGTCCGGCGCGCCTACGGAGTGTCCCCCGGCGTTCCGGCGCACGGCCGAGGCGGCGCCCCAGCAGCTCTGCGCACGGGCGGCGAAGAATCCGTAGGCCGTGTCTCAGGCCCCCTGCAACCGAGCCGTGCTCTGTCGTACCACCAGGTGTGTCGCCAGTTCGATGCGCTGTGCCGCCGTGCCGGGGTCGTCCGGGCGGAGGAGCATGCGGGTGGCCTCCTCGGCCATGTGCCGCAGGGGCTGGTGGACCGTGGTGAGGGGCGGGCTCGACCACTGGGCCAGTGGTACGTCGTCGTAGCCCACCACCGACAGGTCCTCCGGTACGCGCAGGCCCCTGACCCTGGCCGCCTCCAGGACGCCGAGTGCCTGGAGGTCGCTGCCCGCGAAGATCGCCGTCGGCCGGCCGGGGCCGTTCAGCAGGTCCATGGCGTGTTCGAAGCCGCTCTGTACGTGGAAGTCGCCGAAGCGCATCAGACGCGGGTCGGTCTCCAGCCCCGCCATCGCCATGGCGGAGCGGTAGCCGTCGAGGCGGGCGAGCGAACAGAGCATGTCCTCGGGGCCGGTGATGATCGCGACCCGCTCGTGACCGAGGTCGGTGAGATGGCGGGTGGCGGCGAGGCCGCCGGCCCAGTTCGCGGAGCCGACCGAGGGGACGTCGGAGTCGGGGTCGCCCGCCGGGTCGATGACGACGAGGGGGATGGCCGCCGCTCCGAGCTGGCGTTTGATGTCCTCCGGGAGGGTGGAGAGGACCAGCACGACGCCGAGCGGCCTGCGTTGCAGCACGCCCGGGAGCCACTCCGGAGCGGGGGTGTGCCGGGTGCCGCTCTCGGTGAGCGCCACCGTCGCGCGGTTCTCCTTGGCGACGTTCTGCACGCCCCGGATCAGCTCCATCGCCCAGACGCTCTCCAGCTCGTGGAAGACGACTTCGATGAGTGGGGAGCGGGACGCCGGCTGGGCGCGACGGCGGTAGCCGTGGGTGTCCAGCAGCCGTTCCACCTTGGCTCGGGTCGTGCGAGAGACGTCCGATCGGCCGTTGAGAACCTTCGAAACTGTCGGCATCGAAACGCCGGCCTCTTTTGCCACCGTGGCCAGGGTGACTCTGCCGCTCGTCTCGTGTTCATCGTGCATAAACGCAGGGTACGACACCGCGCGTCGATAACGGTTTGAGTGAGTGCCGACTCGACCGTTGACCGAGACTCCCGTCTGACCTACTGTCCCACGGCATGGACTTTCGGTGATGAGGCCGAAACTTTCGAGAGGCGAACGATGAAGACACGTGCGCGCTTGCCCAGACTGGTCGCCGGTGGTGCGACGCTCACCCTGGCACTGACCCTTTCGGCCTGCGGTGACGGGGGCGGCGGGGCGTCGTCGGACGACGGCAAGATCCATGTCCTTGTCTACGGGGACGCCACCAACAAGGTCGAGAAGCAGCTCGTCGACACGTTCAACAAGACGTCCGACGTCAAGGTCGTCCTCGACACCATCCCCGGTGCGGACTACCAGAAGAAGCTTCAGACGATCATCAGCACCCCTCAGGCCCCGGACGTCTTCTTCAACTGGGGCGGCGGCAGCATCAAGCCGTTCGTCAAGGCCGATCTGCTGATGCCGCTGGACGACTTCATCAAGAAGGACCCGGACCTGGAGAACAAGTTCCTGCCGTCCGTGTTCGCCAACGGCGTCGTCGACGGCAAGCCGTACGGCATCCCGATGCGCGGCACCCAGCCGGTCCTGCTCTTCCACAACAAGAAGGTCCTCGACAAGGCGGGCGTCAAGCCGCCGAAGACCTGGGACGAACTGCTCGACGCGGTCGGGAAGCTCAAGGACGAGGGCGTGACGCCGATCGCGCTCGGCGGCGGCGACGTCTGGCCGACGCAGATGTGGTTCCAGTACCTCTACGACCGCGTGGCCGGCCCGGGGCTGTTCGAGAAGGCCGTCGGGGGCGACAAGAGCGCCTGGGAGAGCGCGGACAGCAAGAAGGCCCTGAGCATGATCAGGGAGCTCGTCGACGCCGGCGCCTTCGGCAAGAACTACGACTCCGTCAAGTACACCAACGGCGGCTCGGTCGCGCTGGTGTCCTCGGGCAAGGCCGGCTTCGAGCTGATGGGCTCCTGGTACTACTCCCAGCAGCTGACGGACGCCAAGGAGTTCGCCGAGAAGGACCTCGGCTACACCGTCTTCCCGACCATCGAGGGCGGCAAGGGCGACCCGGCCGGCGTCGCCGGCAACACCAACAACTACTACTCGGTGATGAAGAAGACCGAGCACCCCGAGGCCGTCGCCGAGTTCCTGAAGCTCATGTACTCCGACGAGTTCGTCAAGGCGCAGCTGGAGATCGGCAACCTGCCGACCACGACCAACACCGACAAGTTCATCGACACCTCGTCCACCCCCGAGTACTCGCGCTTCCAGTACGACCTGGTCGCCGACGCCCCGTCGTTCCAGCTGTCCTGGGACCAGGCGTACCCGCAGAAGGCGAGCTCGTCCATGCACAAGGCCATCCAGCAGTTCTTCAACGGACAGCTCGACGCGGACGGCTTCATCAAGGCCATGCAGGCCCTCCCGACCGAGTGACGAACGGCTCATGACCACAAAGATCACGAGCGCTCCGCCCTCCGCCGGACCCCGCAAGGGGTCCCGGCGGAGGCCGCCCGCCTCGTCCGCAACGAAGGTGGGCCGCCCCGGCTTCGCCTGGGCGCTGCCCGCCGCAGTGTTCTTCGCCCTCTTCGCGATCACCCCGCTGATCATGGTGGCGGTGCTGTCCTTCATGAGCTGGGACGGGATCGGCTCGCCCGAATTCGTCGGCATGGACAACTGGTCGCGCCTGATGGACGACCCGGTGATGCTCGAGAGCATCTGGCTGACCCTGCTCCTGACCGTGCTCGGCGTGGTCATCCAGACGCCGCTGAGCATCGTGCTCGGCGTCTGGGCCGCCGGCCACCAGCGCAACCGGGCCGTGCTGTCCGTCATCTACTTCATCCCGCTGCTGCTGTCCGCGACGGCCGTCTCCGTGCTGTGGCGGGCGCTGCTCGACCCGAACTTCGGCATCCCGGCCGACGCCACCTGGCTGTTCGGCGACGGCAACCTGTTCGGTGAACAGGCCACCGCCATCGGAGTTCTGGCGTTCGTCAGTACCTGGCAGTTCACCCCGTTCCACACACTGATCTACCAGGGCGCCGCCCGGGCCGTCCCGCAGGTGCTCTACCAGGCGGCCGAGATCGACGGGGCGGGCCGCTACCGGCAGTTCTTCCACATCACCCTGCCGCAGCTGCGCAACTCGATGATCACCTCGATGATCCTGATGATCGTCGGCGGCCTGACCACCTTCGAGACGGTCCTCATCCTGACCCAGGGCGGCCCCGGCACCGACACCACCATCAGCGCCTACTACATGTACGACAAGGCGTTCAAGGGCTTCGACTTCGGCGCCGGTTCCGCCATCGCCCTGGCCCTGGTCGTCGCGGCCACCATCATCTCGCTGATCGTCGTCCGGGTCTCCGGCTACGACAAGATGCGCAGCACCATGGAGGGTGTGTCATGAGGCGCCGTCCCCACTACCTGGCCGGCGCCGGCTCGCTCTTCTGGCTCTTCCTGGTCGGCCTGCCGCTGTACGTGATGCTCGCCGCGACCGTGCGCACCCGCCAGGACTACGCCGAGAACGGCCCGGTCTCGATCCCGGACAGCTTCACCCTGGACAACTACACCGGCGCCTTCGACTCGGGCTTCGGTCAGTACTTCTTCAACACGCTCGTCGTCACCGGCTGCGTGATCGGCCTCGTGCTGCTGCTGGTCCCGCCGCTCGCCTACGCGATCGTACGCAGCCGCGGCCGGACCACGTCGGCGATCTTCCGGCTGTTCCTGCTCGGCCTCGCCATCCCCGCCCAGGCCGTCATCGTGCCGATGTTCTACCTGATCAGCGAAGCCGGGCTGTACGACAACCTGCTGGGCGTCATCCTGCCCACGGCCGCGTTCTGCCTGCCGATGTCGGCGCTCATCCTCAGCGGCGCGATGCGCGACATCTCCCCGGAGCTGTACGAGGCCATGGCCATGGACGGCGCCTCCCCGCGACGTGTGTTCTTCCAGCTCGTGCTGCCGCTGTCGAGGGGCGGACTGTCCACGATCGTGGTCTTCTCCGCGCTCCAGGCATGGAACGGCTTCCTGTTCCCGCTCGTCCTGACCCAGTCCGACTCCACCAAGGTGGTCACCCTGGGTCTGTACAACTTCCAGACCGAACACGGCATCGACATCCCCGGCCTGCTGGGAGCCGTGGTGCTGTCCATGGTGCCCATCCTGCTCGTCTACCTGTTCGCCCGTCGCGCCCTGGTCCAGGGTCTGATGGGCGTCGGAGGAAAGTGACTGCCGACGTGGCCGTAGAGACCACCCCCGAAATCCCCCTCTGGAACGACCCCGACCGCCCCGTCGCCGCCAGAGTCGACGCGCTGATCGGCGCGATGACCCTGGACGAGAAGATCGCCCAGCTGTACGGCGTGTGGGTCGGCGCGTCCGCCAACGGCGGCGAAGTGGCCCCGCACCAGCACGACATGGAGGAGGCCGTCGACCTCGACGCGCTTCTGCCCGTCGGACTGGGCCAGTTGACCCGCCCCTTCGGCACCGCACCCGTCGACCCGGCGCTCGGCGCGCTCTCCCTGCTGCGCACCCAGTCCCGTATCGCCTCGGCCAACCGCTTCGGCATTCCCGCCGTCGCGCACGAGGAGTGCCTGGCCGGCTTCGCCGCCTGGGGCGCCACCGCCTACCCCGTCCCGTTGTCCTGGGGCGCCACCTTCGACCCGGACGTGGTGCGCCGGATGGCCGCCGCCATCGGCCGCGACATGCGGTCCGTCGGTGTCCACCAGGGTCTCGCGCCCGTCCTCGACGTGGTGCGCGACGCCCGCTGGGGCCGGGTGGAGGAGACCATCGGCGAGGACCCCTACCTCGTCGGCACCATCGGCACCGCGTACGTCCAGGGCCTGGAGTCCGCCGGGATCGTCGCCACCCTCAAGCACTTCGTCGGCTACTCGGCCTCCCGCGCCGGACGCAACCTCGCCCCCTCGCCCATGGGCGCCCGTGAACGGGCCGACGTCCTGCTGCCGCCGTTCGAGATGGCCATACGCGAGGGCGGCGCCCGCTCCGTGATGCACTCCTACACGGACACCGACGGCGTCCCCGCCGCGGCCGACGAGAACCTGCTGACCGGACTGCTCCGTGACACCTGGGGCTTCGACGGCACCGTCGTCGCCGACTACTTCGGCATCGCCTTCCTCAAGACCCTGCACGGCGTCGCGGGCGACTGGGCGGAGGCCGCGGGCGCCGCACTGAAGGCCGGCGTCGACGTCGAACTGCCCACCGTCAAGACGTTCGGCGCACCGCTCGCCGAGGCCGTCGCCGACGGCCGGGTACCGGAGTCGGTCATCGACCGCGCGCTGCGCCGCGTCCTCGGCCAGAAGGCGATACTCGGCCTGCTCGACCCGGACTGGAGCCCGGTGCCGCCCGCGCTCGACGGCGCGGACCTGGACGACCCGGACGCCCTGCGCGGCACGATCGACCTGGACCGGCCCGAGAACCGGCGACTGGCCCGCGAGATCGCCGAGAAGGCGGTCGTCCTGCTCACCAACGACGGCACCCTGCCGCTCGCCCGGCCCCGCCGCATCGCCCTGGTCGGCCCCAACGCGGCCGAGGCCACTGCCGTACTGGGCTGCTACTCCTTCCCCCAGCACGTGGGCGTGCAGCACCCGGACGTTCCGGTCGGGATCGACCTGCCCACCCTGCGGGACACCCTGGCCGCCGAGTTCCCCGACGCGGACATCACGGTCGCCCGCGGCACCGGCGTCGACGACGGAGACCTGTCCGGCACCGGCGAAGCGGTCGACGCGGCCAGGGAGGCGGACCTCGTCATCGCCGTACTCGGCGACCGCGCGGGTCTGTTCGGCCGCGGTACCAGCGGCGAGGGCTGCGACGCGGAGTCCCTCGCCCTGCCCGGCGCCCAGCAGCACCTGCTGGACGCGCTGCTCGACTCCGGCACGCCGGTGGTGACCGTCCTGCTCGCCGGGCGGCCGTACGCGCTCGGCCGTGCCGTCGCCGAGTCCGCGGCGATCGTGCAGTCCTTCTTCCCCGGAGTCGCGGGCACCCAGGCGATCGCCGGGGTGCTGAGCGGCCGTACCAGCCCTTCCGGACGGCTCCCGGTCAGTGTGCCGCGGGGGCCGGGGTCCCAGCCGACCACCTACCTCGGCGCACGCCTCGCCCAGCTCAGCGAGGTGTCCAACATCGACCCGACGCCGGCGTTCGGCTTCGGCCACGGCCTGACGTACACGGAGTTCGCCTGGAGCGACCTCGCCATGGACACCGAACAGGCTTCGACGGAAGGCGAGTTCACCCTCTCCCTCACCGTCCGCAACACCGGTGGGCGGCCCGGCACCGAAGTCGTCCAGCTCTATCTCCACGACCCGGTCGCCTCCGTCGTCCAGCCGGTGCAGCGGCTCGTCGGCTACACCCGGGTGCCGCTGGAGCCGGGCGAGGCCCGTCGCGTCCGCGTCACGGTTCCGGCCGACGTGGCCTCCTTCACCGGCCGCGACGGCCACCGGATCGTCGAACCCGGCGACCTGCAACTCCGCCTGGCCGCCTCGAGCACCGACGCGCGCCTGACAGCGACGGTCACCCTGACCGGCCCGGAGCGCCAGGTGGATCACACCCGCCGCTTCCACGCGACCTTCACCCAGGAGCCGGCTGCCCAGGCCTGAGCCGGATCGCACGAGACAGCCCCCGCCCGGTTCCCACCGGGCGGGGGCTGTCTCGT
>NZ_LIQT01000148.1:421-1071 GCF_001418415.1 Streptomyces hirsutus | reverse complement strand
CCTGACGAAGCTGGAGCGGCAGGCCCCGGGCCTGCTAGCACCAGCTTTGTCAGGCCAGCCAGGCCCTCACAAACCAAGGGATCACGGGACGGCAAGCTGCTGTCTACCTCATCCTGGACCACGACCGGCACATGGAAGAGCTCTACGAGCCGTTCGCCGTGCAGGCTTTCGCCGAACGCGTCCTGGCCCTGTCGGCCAACCTCGACGACGACGGCACGGTGCCGGTCATCTTCTCCAGCGGGAGGGAGCCGTTCCTCGAGGAGATTAGGCTCGACAACTACCACGGCCGTATCGGGCAGCTGCACACACAGGTCGACTGGGGCTGGGGCAACGTGGCCAACGCAATGCGCCGCGCTGTGAGCCACTACCAGGAGTTCGGGGCATCCGATCCCGCCTTCGTGGTCATCCAGGTTGGCGACGAATCATGGGACAAGGCCGAGGTCCGCTCCCTGCTGCAGAACACCGCAGCGCTGGGGGTGTTCTGGCTGTTCGTCGGCTTCGGCCGGGGCAAGCTTGCCTTCTACAAGAACCTCAACGCTTCCGCGTTAGCCACCTTCACCAACGTCGCCTTCTACGACGCCAGCAAGAACCCAGGATCTGTGCCAGGCGAGCAGTTCTACACCGGTCGCATCGACGCTTTCGCCGCCTGG
>NZ_LIQT01000148.1:0-348 GCF_001418415.1 Streptomyces hirsutus | reverse complement strand
GTCTTTGGTGCGGCAACCCCGTTCACCTGGATGGATGGTTATGGAGGTTTCCGTGCCGCAGCCGTCCACCGTGTTCGGCGAGGAGCTCAGGAAGCGGCGGTTGGAGGCTGGTCTCAGTCTCACAACCCTGTCTGCCGCCGTGCACTACAGCAAGGCGCAACTGAGCAAGGTCGAACGGGGCCTCAAGGCGCCCAGCCGCGATCTTGCCCGACTGTGCGACGCCGCCCTGCGGGCCGACGGAGCACTCATTGCCCTGGTCACCCTGCCCGCCGCTGACGCGCCAGACGGGCCGGTGCCGGGCGGGATGGACGAGGAGGAGTGGATGATGCAGCTGTCACCGGACGGCCC
>NZ_LIQT01000147.1 GCF_001418415.1 Streptomyces hirsutus | reverse complement strand
GGGCCGGCACGGGGGCGCGGGTGTGCGGGCCGGGGTGCGGTGCGGTGCGGTCAGTGGTCCGCGCAACAGGGCGTGGGGTCCGGGGACTCGAAGGGGACGAGGACGCCGCCCCTCGCCGGTGTGGCGGCGAGGAGGAGCTCGCCCTGCTGCCACTGCGGGCGGACGTGGTCCCGTGTCACCATCCGGGTCCCGGGGTCGGGCGTGCCCGGTGCGCCGAGGACGGTCACACGGCTGATCGCGGACCCCGCGATCAGTTCCGCGACCGTCGTCGTGCCGGTGAGCGCCGACGCCCCCGGGTAGACCACGGCCCGGCCGAACGCGTCGGGCAGGCCGGCCGACAGCTCTCCGTGCCCATCCGCCTCGAGCCGCTCCCACGTGGTGCGCAGGTACGGCTCCGACGGCAGGGACAGGGAGACGGCGACGCGCGGGCGGTCTCCGCGCACCAGGTGCGTACAGCCGAACGTCCCCTCGGGCAGATCCAGTTCGGCTGCCAGCCGCCGGAGGAGGCGGTCGGCGCCCCGCAGGTCCCGGATGTCCGCGTCGACGGTGAGGGCGTGGGCCTGGGCATGGGCGGGGGCGTGGGGCGTCACGCGGGCAGGACCCATACCGGGTTGGAGTAGAACCACAGGTCGCGCCAGGGGTCGGCGTCGCCGACGACATCGATGGCGGGGCCCGCCGGGTCGACCTCGGCACCCATCGCGCCGACGGCGGTCCGGTTGCCGTCGGAGCCGCGCAGCCGGACGTACACCGGGCGGTCGACGCGGCCGAGGTCGTACGTGACGCGGACCGTGCCGGCCGTCCTGCCGATGTCGTACGAGCGGGTGACCTTCGCGGTGGGCGCGGTGAAGGTGTCCTTGTCGGCGACGGGGCCGGTGACGTCGCCCTGGATGACGTCCACGCGGGCCAGCTCGGGTATGAAGCCCGCCCAGTTGGTGCCGCCGGCGAGTGCGATGTCGGCCGTCAGGGTGACCCTGGTGCCCTTGCGCACGTGCAGCGCGCCGCCGAGCGTGGCCCAGCGACCGCCGCCGGAGACCCGGACGTCGAGGCCGCTGACGAGCCGGCCGTGGTCGACCCAGATGCGGCCGGCGCGGATGCCGTCCATGACGGCGGCGTAGGAGAAGCCGTCGGCGCCTACGTGGGTGCGGCTGTACTGGCCGGGCCAGTAGTCGCCCTGGGTGATGTCGATCTGCCCGTGGTACACGGGATCCGGGTAGCGGCCGTCGGCGTTGAAGTCGCCGCCGGTGCCGCGCGCCCCGGTGTCGGCGTAGACCTGGTGGGAGTCGGAGTTGGCGGTGATCCACCAGGGGCGGCCCTCGGCGAGGAGGCTGTCCCACAGGCCGCCGACGGTGGCGGTCATCCAGTCGAAGCCGCCCCAGGTGCGGTAGCTCTCCAGCGGGTAGCCGGCGAAGGAGTTGGCGCTGGGGCCGTTGTCGTAGATGCCGCGGGCGCGCCCCATGCCGAGGGGCTTGGGCAGACCGGCGGCCTGGTGGCCGGGAGCGCCCTCGAAGCCGACGGCGATCTGGTGGCTCTTCGGGGTGGCGTCGCGCCAGGCGCGGATCTCGTGCGGGGAGTCGACACCGCGCCGCGCCGGGTGGTTGGCGAGCATCAGGGCGTCGTCGATCCTGCGCCGTCTCACCTGCTCGGCGAGGAACTCCAGGCCCGCGACGGCGAGCGCCTCGTTGGCGGGGGTGGAGTCGGAGGTGCCCTTCACGCTGCCGTCGTAGTCGTTCTCGAACTGCTTGAGGACGGCGACCTCGTCGCGTCCGGGGTGGACGAAGACGGTGCCGTGCTCGGCGGCCGGGATGTTCCATTCCAGGCCCTGGAAGACCAGGGTGTCCTCGTGGGCGGCGCGGGCCTCCTTGATGTCCGGGTTCACCTTCTCCACGCCGATCCTGGCGTGCGTCTCGCTGCCGTGGTCGGTGATGACCAGCCAGTCCATGCCGTGCCTGGCGCCCTGGCGGACCTGGTCGACGACGCGGTACTTGCCGTCGCTGCTGTACTGGGTGTGGATGTGGTGGTCACCGGCCAGCCACAGGAAGCCCTTGTCCTTGCCCCGGCCGCTGCCGCGGCTGTTCCCGCCGGACCGGGCGGGTGCGGCGGCCGCGGTGCTCGTGGACAGCACGCTGCCGGCCGCGAGGCCCGCGCCGAGCAGCCCGGCCCGGCGCAGAAGGGTGCGGCGCGACTTCTGCTCCGGGGAGAGGGCCTCGTCGGGCACGGAGGCGTCGAAGGCGGCGGGCAGCGGCGCCGTCGCCTCGTGCCGGTGGTCGTCCCCGTGGTGGTGGGGGTGGTGGCCGTGCGCGTGACCGTGCCCGTGCGTGTGCCCGTGTCCCATATGCGTGCCTCCTGGATGCCACCGGTGGGGGCGGCTGCCTTCCGCGGCGCGATCGCGCCGCGTGTGGAGGATGGGGGCACCGCGTGAACGTCGTACGACATGGGGGTGATCGGCACATGCCCCTGGTGCGGCGGCTCACCGCGCCCGCTCCTCCGGTCGCCCCGGGTCGCGGTCCGGACACCGCGGGTCGCACCTCACGGAGGCCGTGGGGCGCACGGCAGTTTCCGTGCCCCGCGCCGAAGACGCGGTGCCGCGCACCGGCACGAGGCAGGCGGCAGGCGTCCCGGTCACGCGCCCCGTCATCACTGCCGTCACCACCGCCGTCACGGGCTGCCGTCACGCATCGGGCGGTCGTGCCGGGTGTGAGACGGCGAAAACAGCGGTACGGACGTTGAGTCGGAGCCGTTTCCCTAAAATGGAACGCACGCGGATGCCATATGCCGCCCAGCGGGAGGGGGATGAAGCACGCCTTGTCCCCACAGCAGCTCGGCCGCGGTCCGTTGCGGCCCACTCCCCCGGATAGTCCCGCCCCTTCCGGCCCGGACGACGGGACGTCCCGGCCGATCCGGTCCGTGGGCCCGCTGGGCGGACTCGGTTGCGCGGCGGCCGGATACGCCGTGTTCCAGTTCCTGTTCGAGGTGCTGCCCGCCTCCGTCGGCGGGGAGGCCGCGAAGTACCTGATCGCCTCGGTGGGCGGCCTCGGCACCGCGCTCTCCGCATGGTTCACGGCGGCACTGCTGCGGGCCCGCGCGACAGCACCGGCGCCGCGACCGCTGCCACAGCCCACGCCCGGAACCATTCCTCCGACCGATGCCCACGCC
The DNA here is from genome assembly GCF_001418415.1 of Streptomyces hirsutus. Lineage (GTDB taxonomy): Bacteria > Actinomycetota > Actinomycetes > Streptomycetales > Streptomycetaceae > Streptomyces > Streptomyces hirsutus. Next base: position 1,497 of record NZ_LIQT01000147.1, on the reverse strand, counting down.
CCCGGCCCGCTTCCGCAGCTCTTCGCGGCCACCTACGACACGCTCGTCGGCGAACTGTCGGTCGTCGACGATCCGGAGCGCGGGCGGCTCGTCGGCTGGTCGCACTCGCTGGGCGAGAGCTCCCCGTCCCGCCCCACCTCGGTCGGGACGGCGTACGGGCTGCAGACCATGCTGGAGCTGGGGACGACCGACGGACGCCTCTCCACGGGCGAACTCGCCGACACACTCTGGCGGTTGCGGCTTCCGGGCGGCGGCTGGTCGGCCCGGTCGCAGGGCGCGCGGGCGCGTCCCGAGGTGACCGCGCTGGTGCTGGGCGCGCTGGCCCGCGCGGGGGCGTCCCGGGGCGGCCGGCTGGCGCGCGAGGTGGACCTCTGCACGGCGGCCTTCACCCGGGACGCCGACCGCGCGGGACGCGAGTCGACCCACGTGATGACGACGGTGCTGCGCGGGCTGCTGCGCGCCGCGCCCGAGTGCGACGCCCTGCCGGTACTGCGGGAGGCGCTCGTCGAGGGGGCGGTGAGCGATCCGCACCGGGACCGTCTGCGCTGCTGGGGCTACCGGCTCGACTCGCCGCGCGGACGCCCGTCACCGGTGCACACCGCGCAGGCGTTGCTCGCGCTCGACCGTGCGGCACGCGTCCTGGGCGAGAGCCCGGAGGCGCGGGCCGCCCGTGAGGACGGCGTGCGCTGGCTGCTGTCCTGCCCCGACGCACCGCACCACGTCTGCCGGGACCTGGAGAACCGCCGGGAGGAGGTCCGCCGTCCCCGCCCCGACGACCCGGCGCGCCACGAGGTGCTGAACGTACGGCTCTTCACCGCGTCCTGGGTCGTGCGCGCCCTGCTGTGCGAGGGCTCGCTGGAGGTGGCCCGGCGGGACGGCCGGGAGGAGACCTGGCGGGAGCTGCTGGACGGCGCGGCCGCCGGTGTACGGGCCGGGCAGCAGGACGGCATCTGGACCTGGGGGCGGGGTGAGAGCACGGAGCTGCGGTGCCCTCTGTGGATGACGTATCAAGGTGTGTCGGCACTGCGCGCACACGCGGTGTGGACGTACCGACCGGACGAAGCGGCTCCCGCGCGTTGACCCGTGGAACGGGTGTGCGCGCCGAGTGGGAGCCGGAAGGGCGGAGTGTGCATGGGTGGTCGACAGGTCTTGGCGGCACGGCGGTTGCTGGCCGAATCCCTGGACGGTGCGTTGCCCGAGCGGGACCAGGTGGCCGCGGCCTACGCGGTCGTCGACGAACTCGGTTCGCCGGAGCGCCTGTTGGAGCTGGTCGCCGAACTCGCCTGCGGCGAGGGCGATCCCGGGGCGGCGGCCCTGCTGTCGTACCGGCACGTCCTCGGCTTCGACAAACTGCTGCTGGTCGACGCCGGACCGCAGCACATGCTGCGCGCCCATGTGTGGCACGCGGGTGCGGGCGGCACGGGCCGGGAGGACATCCACAACCACCGCTCGGTGCTGGCCTCGCATGTCGTGCGGGGCCAGCACCGAGCGGTGGTT
>NZ_LIQT01000146.1 GCF_001418415.1 Streptomyces hirsutus | reverse complement strand
GCGGATGTCCGCTTGACGCGCTGTCCCGAGGCGATCGCGGTCACGATCGCGAGGAGTTCCGCGCGATAGCGGTGCGGGTCGTCCGGGTCGGTGTCCGGAAGTGGCAGCGGGTCGCGGGCGAGCCGCTCCTCCCGGATCGCGTGCACCTCGGCGCGGATGTCGGCGGCGTCGATGTGGGACTGGCTGCGGCCCAGCCGGGTCACGGCCTCCCGTGTATCGGCGACGTCCAGGTCGGCGAGCAGGAGGTGCCAGGCGTCCGTCGTGGTCTCCTCCATATGCATCGCCGGGCACATCGCCGCGACCAGGGCAGTGAGCCCCGCGGTCTCAGCCGGCGTCATCCGTTCCTCCCTTCCGCGGGGGAACGTCCCGGGTGACGCCGGTGCCCCGCTTTCCGCCTCGTCCGCCGGCTGCCGGTACAGGTACAGGACGGTCCCGCAGGCGCAGCGCAGCCGCCCGTCGTTCCCGAGACTCCAGCGGCCGCAGGTGAGGTGACCGGCTTGTGAGATCAGGAACCACAGGGTGGCGGGCGAGTCCCTGTCGGAGCGCGCTGTGGTGGTGGTCATCACGTCTCTCCCCCTCCGAGGGCGAGCAGCCGGCGCAGGTCTATCTCGCCGGTGTCCCAAGCCCGGGCGACCCGTTCCGCTCCGCCGGGCACGGGCCGCAGGCTGAACGAACGCGGTTCGGGGGCCGGCGCCACCGCCAGTCCCGGGATCACCTCGCCGGTGTGCGGGTCGGCGACCGGGCCGAAGCAGGCGAGCCGGCCGAAGAACTCCCGCTTCCAGGCGGGGCGCACCTGGACCAGGGTCTCCACCTCGCCGGGGTGGTTCGCGGCCACCCAGGCGGTGAAGGCGTTCTCGTCGGCGACCACGACCGTCGGCTGGGGGTCGATGAGCGTGAGAGTGGCGATCGGGGTGTCGTCCGGCAGGGTCACCCGCATCGACTTGAGGGCGAGCTCGGCGCGAGCCGCGCGCAGCCCGTGGAGAACCGCGCGGCGCTCGGCCCGGTACTCGGCCTCCACCGCGTCGCGCAGCACCCTGAGCACGACGACCCGGGTGGCGCGGTCCCGGAGGTTCACGCGGCCTCACCCTTCTGCTCGGTCCCCTTTCCGGCCTCTTTCTTCGCCTCGGTGCCGCGGCGCACGATGAGCTCGCCCAGCGTGGTCGATCCCCCGGCGGGGTCCAGGACGGCGGCGGCGAGCAGGTTGTGCCGGCGCACCTCCTCGTAGAGGCCGCGGAGCTCCTCGTAGGTGGCGTGCGGGGCGGTGGCGGTCGTGAGGTAGTCGGACGCGCTCGGGGTGGGCTTGCCGGCGTTGAGCCACTCCAGGACGGCCTCGGCGAACGCCGCGTCCGGCTTGCGGATGACGAGCCCGGAGAGCGGCTTCGCCCGGGACTTGGAGATCACCAGGGTGTTGTCGTGGTCGAGGTCACCGACGATGTCGAACTCGTACTCGATGCCCTCCCGCTGCTCAGGCTTGAGCCCGACCTTGCGCGGCACCTTGCGCCCGCGCTCGTCTGCTTCCACGACGTACTCGGTCTTGGTACGCATGGTGGCGATGAGGTGGCCGGGGTAGGCGAGCAGGGCGTCGATCATCGCCCGCTCCAGGGGGCGGGCCTCCCTCCAGCCGGCGAAGGTGTTGCCTCCCGCGATGCGCTTCGCGGCGTTGTCGACCTGCTCCAGCATCCCGCCCGAGCCGGACCAGAAGTGCGAGAGCGAGTCGACGATCACGACGTCGTAGCCGTCGTGGGCGGCCACCGCGAGCGCCTCGACGAGCGCGGGTGGCTCGAACGTCGTGAGCGGGAGGGTGTCGAAGGCGAACTCGTCGGCGTACTTGGAAGCGCTGCCGTGCTCGGTGTCGATCAGGGCGATCCGGTCGCCGATCCCGGTGCCGAGGACGAGTGCGGTGTAGGTCTTGCCCGACCCGGTGGGCCCGGTGAGCGCGATGCGGGCCTTGGCCTGTTCCTTGGTGGCGGGGATGAAGGTGAAGCTGTTCACGCCGTTCTCCTCTGGCGCATCCGACGGCGGTTCGGGGTGGGCTCGGGGAGGGACAGGACACCGTCCTCACCCGGCAAGACGTACACCCGCAGGGCCGAGGGCTCCGTTCGAATGTCAGTTCGAAATTGCTTGGAGTCCCACGCTAGGCACGAAGAGAGGCGCAAATCAACAGTTTGCTCACAAAAAATTACTGACAACCTTTATGTCCGTATCGGGGCTCGAAATGAGTGCGTCTGCGCCAGTGCCGCGGCCGGATCGACCGAGGCGCGCATCCGGTAAGGACCGGACCCGATCGCCGACCGCCTCGACGAGGTCGGTCCTGCCCTGGCCGTCGGGGCCGACGAAAGTGGTGACGCCCGGGGCGAGCGGGACCTCGACCCCGGCGTACGGCGGAAGTCGGCGAGCGACAGGTGCCCTACGCGCGTGTCATGCTGCGGCTCGACGCCGCCGGCCTCCCTGCACGTGGGTGGTGATTGCTTCTTGTTCTCGACGACGTGGCCACCGAACTGGATGCGCGGCGATCCTCTTCAGTGCGGGCCTTCCCGCCCGCCGGCGGGACCACCTTGCCGCGGCGGGACGAGGCCGAGGTGCTCCCACGCGGCGGGCATGGCGATCCGTCCGCGCGGGGTGCGGGCGAGCAGCCCCTCCCGTACGAGGAAGGGCTCGGCCACCTCCGCGACGGTCTCCCGCTCCTCCCCCACCGCGACGGCGAGCGTGGACAGCCCGACCGGTCCGCCGCCGAAGAGCTTGAGCAGCGCCTGCAGCACCGCGCGGTCCAGCCGGTCGAGACCGCGGGCGTCGACCTCGTAGACCGCCAGGGCCGCCTCGGCGACCTCACGGGTGACCACGCCATCAGCCCTGACCTGGGCGTAGTCGCGGACGCGGCGCAACAGGCGGTTGGCGATGCGGGGCGTGCCGCGCGACCGGCCGGCGACCTCCGCGGCACCCTCGGACGTTGTCTCCACCTCCAGCAGCCGGGCGGAGCGGTGGACGACGCGTTCCAGCTCGGTGGGCTCGTAGAACTCCATGTGCGCGGTGAAGCCGAAGCGGTCGCGCAGCGGCGGCGGCAGCAGACCCGCCCGTACGGTGGCGCCGACCAGGGTGAAGGGGGGCAGCTCGAGGGGGATGGCGGTGGCGCCGGGGCCCTTGCCGACGATGACGTCGACGCGGAAGTCCTCCATCGCCATGTAGAGCATCTCCTCGGCGGGCCGGGACATGCGGTGGATCTCGTCGAGGAAGAGGACCTCGCCCTCCTGCAGGGAGGACAGGATCGCGGCCAGGTCGCCCGCGTGCTGGATGGCCGGCCCCGAGGTGATGCGGAGGGGGGCCTCCATCTCGGCCGCGATGATCATGGAGAGGGTGGTCTTGCCGAGGCCGGGGGCACCGGAGAGCAGCACGTGATCGGCGGTGGCCCCCCGCGCGCGGGCCGCGCGCAGCACCAGGTCGAGCTGCTCGCGCACCTTCTCCTGGCCGATGAACTCGTTCAGGTCCTTGGGGCGCAGGGCGGCCTCGACGGCCTGGTCCTCCCCGTCGGCGACCGATCCCACCAACCGCTCGATGAGGGCGGCGGTTTCGGCTTCGTCCCGGGTCATGCGGTCCACTCCTCTCAGTGGGCGCGGTGCAGCGTGCGCAGGGCGGTGCGCAGCAGCTGCGACACCTTCGGGGCGGCGCCGTCGGCCGCGGCGGCCTCGGCGGCGGGGGTGACGGTGGCGATGGCCTCGTCGGCCTCGTGCGCGGAGTATCCGAGGCCGACCAGCGCCGCGCGTAGTTGTTCGCTCCAGGGCTCGGGAGCGGCGGCGCCGGCCGGGTGGCTGGTCGCGGCGGCCCCCGTCGGCTCGCCGAGCCGGCCGGCGAGCTCCAGCAGCAGCCGCTGGGTGCCCTTCCTGCCGATGCCGGGCACGGCGGTGAGCGCCTTTTCGTCGCCCTGGGCGACCGCGCGCCGCAGCGCGTCCGGGGTGTGCACCGCCAGCATGGCCTGGGCCAGGCGCGGCCCGACGCCGCTGGCGGTCTGCAGCAGCTCGAAGGTCTGCCGCTCGTCGTCGTCCGCGAAGCCGTAGAGGGTGAGCGAGTTCTCGCGCACGACCAGGGAGACGGCGAGTCTGGCCTGCCGGCCGATGCGGAGCCCGGACAGGGTGTTGGGCGTGCACTGGACGGCCATGCCGACGCCGCCGACCTCGACGACCGCGGTGTCGGGGGCGAGCGCGGCAACCGGGCCGCTGACGAAGGCGATCATCGGATCGTGTCCTTCCGAAGTCGTGCGCGTGCGGGAGCGGTGCGGGCGACGGCGTGCGCCTGCTGCAGGCGGTTCAACGCCGGGGCGCGCCAGATGTGGCAGATGGCGAGCGCCAGGGCGTCGGCCGGCTCGGGCGGGGCGTCGAGCCGCAGCAGCCGGGTGACCGTGGCGCCGACCTGGGCCTTGCCTGCACCTCCGCCGCCGATGACTGCGGCCTTCACTTCGCTGGAGGTGTGCCAGGTGACGGGCAGGCCGCGCCGGGCCGCGCACAGGATCGCGACCGCGCTCGCCTGCCCGGCGCCCATCACGGTGCGCACGTTGTACCGGTTGGACACCCGCATCACGGCGACGGCTTCGGGTTGGTGCTCGTCCAGCCACCGCTCGATGCCGCGCTCGATGAGGAGGAGGCGGTGGCCGATCTCCGCGTCCGCCGGGGTGCGGAGGACGCCGGCGGCCGTCACTGTGAGCGGTCCTCCGGGCGCGCCGTCGACCACCCCGAGGCCGCAGCGGGTCAGCCCCGGGTCCACGCCGAGCACTCGCACGGCGCCCTCTCCGACGGGCGAAGTCTTCATGATCGAGCCACGCTTGTCATTGGGTCGTGTTGGCGCTGGTCGGGGGGTGAGCCCACTCCGCGGATGCAGGGCGGGCCCTCCGGGCATATCGCGCGACGCAGACGGAGTCCGCCTGCGAAGCTCGATGCGGACATGGGGAGATGTTCCGTGGGATCCGGCCGGCAATGCGTGGATTTCCACATATGTCCGGCGGACCCTGGACTTCATAGTAGCTCGAACAGATGTGCGATGAAGGTGTGACGGTCACGCGGGACCGGAGACCGCTCGTCCGCCCTGACCGCCCGGTCACAAGTCGCCGCCGCGGAGAGGGCGTGGCCGCCGGGAGCCGTACGACGATCGCCCACCGCCCGTCCTTCCGCTGCGCCGAGTGCGGCCGGACCACCGCCAAGCGGCTCGGCCGGTGCCCCGAGCGCCAGGCGTGGGACACCCTCGAGGAGTCCGGCGGCGCGCGCCCGATGCGTACGACCGTGCCCAGCCGGGCCACCACGCCCGCACGGCCCGTCGCGCAGGTCGACGGCCGCTCGGCGACCGCCCTCAGCACGAGCGTGCCCGGGCTGGACCGGGTACTCGACGGCGGCCCGGTCCCCGGCGCCACGAGTGACACCCCGCCGCAGAAGAACCTCGTGGCGATCGGCGAGGTGGGCCTGGCCGGCGAGGTCCGGCGAGTCACCGGCGCGCAGCGGCGGCCGGCCGAGGCGGCCCGGCCGGACTTCACCCGTGCGCTCGTCGCCCTGACCCCGGCAAGGCCCCGGCGGGGATGAAGGTCACCGAGGCGGCCGGCGTGGAAAAGGCCTTGCGGGTGCTGTCCCGCCCATCGGCCGGCACCCCGAACCCGCCGGACCCACCGGACCGATCGCCTCGGAACCGGCCCGGTGGATTCGGGAAAGGCCCGGCGTAGGGTCGGAGTGTGTCCCCGTCCGAGAGCTCCGCCGCACCGGACGCGGCCCCGCCCTCGGCACCTCGGCCCGCCCCGAGGACGCCGTCGTCGCTGTCGCCGTCCCGCGCGGACGACTTCATGACCTGCCCGCTGCGCTACCGGCTCCGGGTGATCGACAAGCTGCCGGAGCCGCCGAGCGAGGCGGCGGCCCGGGGCGCTGTGGTGCATGCGGTGCTGGAGCGGCTCTTCGACGTGCCGGCCGGGCGGCGCACTCCGGACCGTGCCCGCGCGTTGCTGCGCCCGGAGTGGGAGCGGCTGCTGGGCAGGCGGCCCGAGCTGGCCGGCCTTTTCCCGGAGGACACGGACGGCGCGGCGCCGGCCGCTTGGCTGGCCGAGGCGGAACAGCTGCTCGACCAGTACTTCCGGATGGAGGACCCGAACCGGTTGGAGCCCGCCGGGCGCGAGCTGTACGTGGAGACGGTGCTGGAGTCGGGTCTCAAGCTGCGCGGGATCATCGACCGGGTGGACGTCGCCCCGACCGGCGAGGTCCGCGTGGTGGACTACAAGACCGGCAAGGCGCCCCCGCCGGACTTCGAGCACCGGGCCATGTTCCAGATGAAGTTCTACGCCCTGGTGCTCTGGAGGCGGCGCGGGGTGGTCCCGCGCCGCCTCCAACTGGTCTATCTGGGCAGCGGCGACGTGGTGACGTACGACCCGGACGAGGCGGACCTGCGGGCGGTGGAGCGGAAGCTGCGGGCGCTGTGGGCGGCGATCCAGCGGGCGGTGGCGACGGGCGAGTGGCACCCCAGCCCGAGCCGATTCTGTGACTGGTGCGGCTATCAGGCCTTCTGCCCCGCGTTCGGCGGCACCCCGCCGCCCTACCCCTTGGCCGTCGCCACCGTCCCGGCCATGGGGGACAACGAGCACCCGACAGCGCCCGCCGAGGCCGAACCGCCCACCCGGGAGCGGCTCGCCGGAGGAGGGGCAGAGAAGGACCGTCGACCCGAGCACAGCGGTCCGGCCTGACGCCCTCCAAGACCTGCTGGGGTGCTGGACCGGCACCGGCGGCGGAGTACGCCACCCATCCTCCTGTCGGCTGCCTTCCCGCGGGGTTCCGACGGGAGTCTCGTTGGGCGACGTAGGCGAATCGCGGGACGCGCCGATCCAATTACCGCAAATATGACTATAAGACATGTGTTATAGGTTCATGCACTCACATACGCGGCGCGCCTTGCTCGGCGCCTCGATCACGGCCATCGGCTCGGGAGTCCTGGCCGCCTGTTCCGGACCCGGCTCGCACTCCGGACCCGGCTCGCACTCCGGACCCGGTCCCCATCCCGCGTCCGGTTCACCCTCCGAAACCGACACCCGCTCAGGGGCCAGGGACCCCGGCCACCGCGACAGTGGTTTCGTTCCCAAGGGACCCAAGGGATACGTGAACCCGTCCGACCCCGAGGTCGTCGCTGCCGAGAGGGAACGCGGGTCCGGCCCCCTGCGCACGTTCACGTTGACTGCCACCGAGACGTCCTTCGACCTGGGCGGGCGGACTGTCAGGTCATGGGCGTACGGTGACACGCTGCCCGGCAAGGAGATCCGGATCACCGCGGGTGACATTCTCAATCTCACGCTCGTCAACCACCTGTCCGTAACGACGACGCTGCACTCGCACGGTGTCCGTATGCGCTGCGACATGGACGGCGTACCGGGCCTGACCCAGCCCTCCATCAAGCCCGGCGCGGACTTCACCTACCGCTTCGCCGTGTCGCATCCGGGCACGTACTGGCTGCATTCACACTCGGGAATGCAGCTCGACCGCGGCATGTACGCCCCTCTGATCGTCGAGGACCCCAAGGAACCATTGTCCTACGACAAGGAATGGGTCGTCGTCCTGGACGACTGGTTGGACGGCGTGGACGGCTCCACTCCGGACGGCGTGCTCGCGCAGTTGCACAACGGCAAAAGCGTCCAGATGGACATGGGTGAGAGCACTGCACATGACGGTTCCGGCCACGGCAGCTCCGCCGGTAAGCCCGTCGGTCCCTCCCGCGTCCTGCGGAAGGGGCACAGCGACATGCTGCGCAGCGCGGGCGGTCATGTCGACCACCCGTACTATCTGATCAACGGCCGCCTTCCAAAAGCCCCTTCGGTTTTCCGGGCCCGCCCCGGGGACCGGATCCGGTTGCGGATCATCAACGCCGGGAGCGACACGGCTTTCCGGGTGGCGCTCGGCGGCCACGAGATGACCGTGACGCACACGGACGGCTACCCGGTCGAGCACAAGCAGACGGACACACTGCTGCTGGGCATGGCCGAACGCTACGACGTGCTCATCACCGCCAAGGACGGGGTGTTCCCGCTGGTCGCGCTCGCCGAAGGCAAGAACGCGAGGGCTCTGGCAGTCCTGCGCACCGGCAGCGGAAGCCTCCCTGAACACTCCGCACATCCGGAAGAGCTCGATGGCCGGTTCGTGCCGGCCAGGCTGTTCGTGCCGACCGAATCCGTAGCCCTCTGCGACCGCCCCCCGGACCGCGAGCTGCGCTTCAAAATGACCGGCAACATGAGGAAGTTCAACTGGAGCTTCGACCATCAGCCCTACTCCATCGAACAACGCCACCCTGTCCGAGAGGGAGAACGGGTCCGCCTGACTCTCATCAACACCACCGATATGTGGCATCCCATGCATCTGCACGGCCACACCTTCGCCCTCACCGGCATGAATGCGGCCGGAGCCCGCAAGGACACCTCCCTGGTACTGCCGCATCACAGACTTGTCGTCGAGTTCAACGCCGACAACCCGGGCCTGTGGATGCTCCACTGCCACAACCAGTACCACTCCGAATCCGGAATGATGACCAACCTCGGCTACCTGAAATGACGACGGCGTCGACTTTCCTGCCGGCTGCGGGTACTCGAGACCGCGGAGACGCGCCTGTGGCGGAACGTCCGCGGTACGGCTACGCGCCTGAAGCGTGCTGCAGAAAGTCGGCATCAGGGCATCTCTCCTGCATGGACGGGGTGTTGAGGGCTGAGCGGGTGTGGGTGGAGACGTTCACCGGCTTGCGGGGCGATCAGTTCGGTCGGCTGCTCAAAGCGGTCCGGGAACGCGGCGGTGACGGCTGCGGGTGGGGCCGCTCTGGCGGCTTCCGTCGGCCGGGCGGGGGCTGCCGGGTGGTCGTGTACCACCGCGCGGACCTCACCGTGCGGCAGCTCGCCCCGCTGTCCGGCGTCTCGCCCGTGACCGTGTGCCGGGTGATCCAGCGGCTCGGTCCGCCACTTGGCGCTCGAGCCGACACGGGCCCCGCAGGATGCGGCCGAGCGGTTGTGGATCGTGGACGCCGACCGCGCCCGGTGGTGGCGACCGCCGGTCCGGCGCCCGGCGCCACCGCGGACGCCGAAGCCCGGTGGGACTCCGGTCCGGCCGGGCACTGCCAGGGCGTAACGGTGCTCGGCGACGGCGCCTACATCAACACCGGCCTCGTCGCGTGCCGCATCGCAGACGCCCCGAACGGCCACTGCTCAAGGCCGAGGAAGAAGGCAACGCGCAGCACCGCAAGGTCCGCGCCCGCGTCGAGCACCTCGTCTCCCGCGTGAAGAACCGGCGGGCACCGGCCCGCCGCCCCGGCTGCCGCGAGCACATGCGCGACCTCCTCCAAGCCGTCGCGGGCTCGCTCTCCCCTCAGCAGGCCGCGGACCTGATCCGGACACGGCAGATGTGAACATCGCCCCCGGCCGAAGCCCACGACGTCTCAGCGCCTACCGTGCACGAACCCGTCAGGCGCAGAACCCCGTGTGTCTTCTCATCCTGACGACAACGAAGCCGTGCAGCGGAAGGACGTCAGCTGCTCGTGGTCAAGTCGGCGCAGCGGGCCACGACACGGGCGAGATCGCCCTCTTCGGCCAGCAGTCGGCGTTGCGTACGCGCCCCGCTGCCCTGTTCCAGGAGGCGGGCGATGCCCTCGCGGGCGAGATCGTCGTCGCCGTGGTCCACCAGCACCTCGCGAACGTGCTGGTACAGGGCCTGCACCGCTCTGGCAGCGGAGGTCTCGCGCATGGTCTCGGGGTGCAGGAGGGGACCGTCGAGACCCGAGCGTCCCGCTCGCCACGAAGCGAGGCGCAGCAGACCCGCCCCGATCCTGTCCGGCGGTACCCCGTCCTGCCAGGCCCGGGCGGACGTCTCCACCAGGGCACGCGCGAGCGCGGCCAGCAGCACAGGCGCAGACGCGTCCAGGCACACGTCCGCCACACGGATCTCCACGGTGGGATACGAGGCGGAGAGCCGGGCATCGAAGTAGACCATGCCCTCGTCGCGGAGAACCCCCGTCTCGACCATGGCGGTAACCTGCTCGTGGTAGCGGTCGGCGGATCCGAAGATCTCGACCGGCCCGGCGGACGGCCAGCGGTTCCACACCCGGCTGCGATAGCTGCCGTAGCCGGTGTCCTGCCCCTGCCAGAAAGGCGAGTTCGCGCTCATCGCCGTCAGAACCGCCAGCCACGGGCGTATGCGGTCCAGGACAGCCACACCCTCCTCGTCGGAGTCCACCGACACGTGCACATGACAGCCACAGGTCAACTGCTCCTGAGCCGTCACCCCAAACTGCTCACCCAGCCACCGGTAACGGGTACCGGTGCTCAACGACGGCTCGACAGCCAACGGCGAAGTCGCCACAGCCACCACCCTCGCACCGGCAGTGTCCGCATACCGCGCCGCCTCCTCACGACAGCGGGTGATCTCCTCCTGGAGCCGGCCCATCTCCGTCACCGGCTCGGTCGCGAACTCCATCTGCTCCTGTTGCAGCTCCCCCTCGAACTGGTGGTCCTTCGCCCCGTCCCCGCCGTGCTGCCAGGTCCGGCGGTCGGCAGCCGCGAGCGCCGCGCCGGCGACGGCGACCGGCTCACCACTGTTCGGGTCCACCAGCAGCAGTTCCTCTTCCACACCCACGCTTCGCATGCCGTCGCCCCTTGTCTCCTGCTCACAGTCTCCGGTCCCGCCCGGATCGTGGCAGGCAGATGCCCCCGCGACGACGCGCCATGCCTGGAGGGGCCGCCGGGCCCGCTGCCGACGGCAGTGGGGCCTCGATGCGTCCGCCGACGGCCCGGGACTCCGAGGCAGGCTGCTGAACGGTTGCCGAGTCGGGGACATTACAGCCTAGGACAGCCGGAAGACACCACCACTCCGGAAGACACAAGGCGAAGGGATCTTCTACCTGGGTCGCTATCCGCTCGTACACGGTCCTCTCCACCGTTTCTTCGCCCTCGGCGGAGTACTGCGCGCTGCGCTCGACGGTTTCGACGTCCGAGGAAACGTGGAGAACGACGGCGTCCGGGTCGTCATCGACATCGACATCGACGAATATCACCAGCTTCCCGTCCGTCGGGAAGTCGATGTCCAGCACGTCTGTGGAGCAGCGCCGCGCAGGCGACGGTCACCGCGTGCGGCTCGAGGGCGGGCCACTCCGCGTCGGCGGGCAGGTGGGGCGGGCCGCCGGCACGGGCGGCCGGCACGGGCGGCCGGGCGGGCGCCTTCTGTCCGCGGCGACGTAGTCGTCGAGGATCTCGCCGACGGCCTCACGCAGCCGCTGAGCGATCCCATCGGCGACCTCGGGGCCGCATACGATCTGACAGCCAATGGTGTGAGAACCCGGGCGTCGCTCACCCAGGGCTGCCGAAATGGTCTCCCACGTCAGAGCTGGGGGGCGCCTCTTCCGCGCGTTGGGCATGTAGGCGCCACGATGCCGCCGGCCCCGCTGGGCCCGGTCGGGCGGCGGACAGCCCGGAAATGCCGTCGTCGGTCGCCCACCATGCCGGTGCGGCGGGCACCGGCCTGACGCCGATGCCCGCCGCCGGTTTTTCACCGGTTCAGCTGTAAGGGATCACCAGCACGGACTTGTCCGTGCCCGTCTGGAGCTTCGAGGTGCCGTTGCCGATGGCACTCCACACCTCGAGGCGTACGGTGCCGCCGTCCAGATTGCGCGGTGTGCCCGTGGACGCCTTGAGACCGCGTGCCTGCGTGTACTCCTCCCAGCCGGTGACCGGGTCGGTCGCGAAGTAGTGGTACGTCTCGGTCCGGTCGAAGGTGCCGTCGCCGGTGAAGTCGTAGCTGATCCGGGCCTGCTGGCCGAGTCCGACCGTGCTGCCCGCGTCCACCTGGAGCCGGAAGGCGGTCTGGGCGCCCGGGGCGAGGGTGCCGTTGACGCCGCGGACCTCGTAGGCGAGGGGCTGATACGGGGTGCCGTCGTGGTTGGCGCCGCCGCCGGAGGCGATGGTGTCGCTGCCCGCGGTGCCGCCGGTCGCCGTGGTCAGGGCGCCACCGCTGCGCAGCTGGAAGGTGTTGCCGGTCGGCGGTTCCGGGTCGGGGTCGGGGTCGGGGTCCCCCGATCCGGTCCCGGTGCCGCTCGCGGTGGAACGGGCCGGCACGGAGAGGGTCTTGCCGTCGGAGAAGGTGACGGTGCGGGCCGTCGATCCGTGGTTGTGGGCCGCGTAGGTCCGGGTCGTTCCCTTGGTGAAGACGGCGGAGGTGGGGATGTCACCGGTCACGGTGGCGTCCGGGGCGCCGAGGGTGTCGAGGGTGTTGATCCAGTGGTAGGTGTGCGCCTTCGACTCCCCCTGCTCCGGGGTGTAGCCGGCGTGGCCCGCGTCCCATTTCGCCTTGGCCGCGCCCGGGTCGGCCAAGGACTGGAACTCCCAGAGGATGTCGCGCCATTCGACGGCCGGGCCGCCGTTCTCCCGCTCCATCTCGGCGATGTTGCGCCGGATCGCGGCCTTCTCACCGCCGAGGTGGAGCGATCCGCCGGTCACGGGCAGGACGTTGATGCCGTGGATCTCCTCGGGGTTGGCGGTCCACCAGGTGGCGTAGGCGGCGCCGCTGCCCCACACCATGCCGGCCGTGTCGTGGCCGAACGAGGACGGGAAGACCTGCTCGTCGGCGTCGAACCAGTACTGGGCGATCGACTCCGACTCGGTGGTCAGCAGAAAGGTACCGAGGTCACGCAGCGAGGTGTCACCGGTCGCGGAGCCCCACAGGACGAGGGCCGCACTGAGGTTGGTGGACTCGGAGGAGGACTCCTGGTTGTTGCCGGCGGCGAAACCCTGATGGCCGGAGGCCCAGCTGTGACCCGCGTAGACGTCGAAGCCGCGCAGGAAGGGGAAGGCGGTGTCGGTGCGGCTGGGGTTGGCGGTGTCCCGTACGAGGGTCTTGACCATGCCGCCCCAGGCGGAGTCGGCGGCCCATCCCTGGTCGTACTGGGCGACGATCGCCGCCGCGTAGACGTAGTAGCTGTAGTGGAAGTGATGGTCGTTGAGCTCGGTGTCGCTGCCGTAGGAGGCGGGGTAGCCGGTGAGCGTCTTCCAGTCCTTGTCGTAGCTGAACTCGTTCGCGCCTCCCGCCGTGAACCAGTCCTGGAGCTTGCCCTTCATCAGGCCGAGGAGCCTGTCGCGGATGCCGGTCTCGCCGATCTGGTCGGCCATCGGGACGAGCTGGGCGAGGCGGCCGAGGGCCTTGCCGGTCCAGTAGGTGTCGGAGGCTCCGGAGAAGGGGTCGGCGGCGTTCACGACCTCGTTCAGGTAACCGCGCAGTCGGGCGGTGTCCACGCCGTTCGACTTGGGCAGCGCGGGCAGCACCGCGGACGCCTTCTGGCTCGTGGTGAAGGAGGCCGACTCGCGGACCTTCATGGTGCCGCGCGGTGAGACGTAGGTGTAGGAGGTGAGGGGGTCCGTGGTGTTCAGCCACTGGTGGCGGTAGAGCGCCTGGAGCGTGCCGCGCTCGGTTCCTTCCTTCGCCTCGGTGGTGAGCGTGTAGGTGGCCTTGACGGTGCCACCGGTGTAGTTCCAGGTGGCCTTGGAGTCGGTGACGAAGCTGTAGGCGTACTTCTTGAAGGTCGCCAGGGCGCCGGTGGACGGCAGCACGGCGACGGAGAAGTAGTCCTTGGAGCCGAGGCCCGCGGTGACGGTGGAGCCGGCGATGTTCCAGTCGCTGCCGGTCGGCGCGAAGAGGGCGTAGTGATGTCCGGCGACGGTGATGCCGAGGACGTTGCCCTGGTCGGCGAAGACGGTGGGCGCGCCGGCGGTGGTGATCTGGGCGTTGCCGCCGGAGCCCTTGGCGTACACGAACGGGGAGCCGTGGCCGATGGTGGTGCGCAGGGTGCGGGCGCCGTCGGACCACTGGGGGGTGACCGTCCAGTCGGACCAGTCGTCGGCCTTGGTGTCGGGCGAGTTGAGGCCGGTGAGCCCGATGGTGAGGTCGCGCTTGTGGGCGTACTCGTACTGGCGGCCGTCACCGACGATCGCGGGGGTCGTCGGGTAGCCGACGTCGAGTCCGCCGGCCGTGGCCTGGTAGGTGAGGGGGTGTCCGTACATGGGGGTCGAGTACGGGTTGTCGCCGTAGCGCTGGAAGGCGAGGGAGGACCACCAGTCGTTGGTGGGCACGGGCCGGTTCCGGGCGGCGGCGGTCAGCTTGGGCGTGACCGGCGTTCCTGTGTTGGTGGTGGGGCCCGACGTACCGGGGGGCCGGGTGTCGGAGTAGCTGCCGGAGCCTACGGGGACGGTGGCGGCGGCCGCCGGTGCGGCGGCCGGGCCCAGGCCGACGACGGCGAGGGCTGAGGCCAGAAGCAGTATTGCTGCCGGCCTGGTGCGGGGGGATGGCATGCGGCACCTCAAGTCATCACAGGAGGGGGGTCTGAGAGCGCTCTCAGATGGCCGGAACGTAAAGCCCCTGTAATGCACGTGTCAATACATTGAACACAGTGGGTAGTGGGGACCGAGCCCAAATCCGTTATGCCTTCGCGTCTTGACGGTGTGAGCGTGCGGCGGTGCGGCGGCGTGGCCAGGAGGTGGCGTACGAGGGCGCGGCCGGTCTGTTGCAGCAGGTCGGCCGTCGGCCGGCCACCCCTACCTCGCGCACCCGGTTCGTGCGGATCATCACCTGGCTCGGCAACGACAAGCCGTTGACGGCCCGTTAGCATACCGAACTGCTGGACACCGTACGGGAGGTGATGGGGGGACACGGCATTCGCCGCCATCGTCTCCTCCAGCGGCTCAAGGCGCCGTCGACTGCTTCACGAACCGGCCCGTGAGCGCAGTCCGACCACGCCCCGGCCGAGGCGTTCTTTCCCCTTGCAAACCCAGGTGAGGTGGCGCCGCACCTGTTCCTGTGGCTGTGGCTGTGGACCTCGATACCTGCGGGCCCCGGCCGACGCCCGCCCGGCTTCACGCTCTGAACGTGGCACTCTCACTGCGCAGGCGCGAGCCTCCACGGGGCCGGTATACCCCGGCCCTCTGGCCGCTCTCGCTCGTCGCCTCCGTCACCCTCCTCGTCACCGGCCAAGCCGGTCAACGACAACGACGTTCACAAGGCCACCATCACCGCACTCAACCCCGGTCGGCGCCGTCCTCGTCGGGCGCTGCAGGTCGGCCCGGGCTTTGCGGGCGAACGGCATGCTGTGAGCCGCGAGTTCGGTGTGCTGACTCATGGCTTCCAGCCGCGCGGGCGCGGGACGTGGTGGCGGGTGATCGTGGCGTCGGTGGTGCGGCAGAAGCAGGCCACGGTCCACAGGATGGCGTGGGAGAGGGTTTTCTGGGACAGGTCGCGTTCTCCCATGCAAACGGCTTTGGCGATGCCGGAACTTGTCCGCTTTGCCAGGCAGGACAGCGGGGGACGCGGGCCATCTGGGCCGGGGTGGTGGTTTTCCGGTGCCTGCTCCGGCTCGCGGAGCCAGGCGCCTGCCGGCGTGGAAGGCGTCGGCCGCGGCCTGCTGTTCGTCGGTGGGGTTCAGCACGGCGTGGCTCGGGGAGTGGGTGAGGGTGCGTCCGAGGGCGGCGAGGAGAGGGGAAGGGGTGGTGTCGGAGAGCAGGTGCCGCACTGCCCGGTCGAGGCGGTCGGCCTCCTCGACGGCACACCGGGCCGGGGCCCGCCCGGTGAACAGACCCCTGTACGAACAGAGGCAGCGGCCGTCCCGTGCGCTCGGCAGTGGCCGTCAGAGCGGCGTGCGCGGCGGGCTGGAAGGCACCATCGAGCAGGACCTGACCTCTTCGGGTGACCGCGCCGGGCACCGGATCCACGAACGTCCCGCCTCTCGGCCCGCCGGGGCCCGGGGCCGCCGGCGCCGGTGCTACCGCCGACGCTGGCGCGGCGTGCCAGCGGAATGACAGCGGAAGACATGCCGAACGGTGAGCGGGGACCGCTGGACTGGTCCTGTAACCGCCTGCGGCCACCACCGGACACGGTGGTCCGCCCCGACTCCTGGGGAGACACCATGAACAAGGACCTGAGCACCCTCGCCGACGAGATCCTCGAGCTCGAGGCCGAGACCTTCGAGATCTCCGACTACTCGGACGCCAGCGAGGTCGTGCTGGCCGGCTGCACCAGCACCAGCTCCACCTCGACCTCCAGCTCCACCTGCAGCACCACCTCCTGCTCCGCCTGACCCAGCGTCCGGCGCGGCAACGCCCGGTCGGCGCCCGCCTCCTTCACGGAGGAGGGCGCCGACCGGGCGCTCGGCATGCCCGGGACCGGTCACGACGACGCCCAACGAGGCATGTCCCGGCCGCGGGCCGGAGAGCAGGCCGGGGTGAAAGTGAACACCGTGAAAAGGTTCGGAGAATCCGGTGGATCGAGCGCGCTCGCCTCCCTGGCCGTACCGCCGGTAAGTCCACGGCCCGCCACCCAAAGACAAGCCATTTACCAGTAAATATGCTCTGCCGGAACGTATTTGACGAAGCGTCAGTGACTGAAAGTTGCCTCTCAGGCATTTCACAACCACCCCTTGACCCACGTTCTACGCCAGTAGACACTCACCACTGCCGCAAGACCGAAGGCATACGTGCACTACGACTTCACAATCTGCGCCGTACTGCCCGTGTCGGCGAAAAAGCAGGTGTCCCGAATGAGCCACCGCTCGGACAGGACCCGCTTCGACGGCATGGCACCGCCACCCCGGAGGGGGTAGCGATCCGGATCCGCAGAAGTGCGAGGGTCAACGGGGGGACCAGGTGCGTTTTCAGTTGCTCGGCCCGCTCAGCATTACCGACGGGCGTGAGGTGGTCGTCCTTCCACCGGCCAAGCCGACATCGCTGCTGGCGGCGCTGCTGGTCCGGCCCGGCGAGGTGGTCCCCACGGAGCGGCTGCGCCAGGCCGTCTGGGGGGAGAGGCAACCGGCGACGGCGAAGGCGGCCCTGCAGAGCTGCGTCCTGCGGCTGCGCCGTCTCTTCGCCAAGTACGACATCGAGGAGCAGGCGGTGGTCGCGGTCGCCGGGGGGTACCGCCTTCCGGCCGACGGTGACACCCTGGACCTGCTGCACTTCCGCCGTCTGGTGTCGGAGGCAGCCGGCGCCGGAGAGTCCGAACTCCCCTTGCTGCGCACGGCACTCGGCCTGTGGCGGGGACCGCTTCTGGCCAATGTCCCCTCCGACCTCCTGCACCGCGACGAGGTGCCCCGGCTGGTCGAGGAACGCCTGCGCGTCCTGGAACGCCTCTGTGAAATACAACTGGCCCGCGGACGGTGTCGCGAGGTCCTGGTGGACCTGTGGGAGGCCACCCGGACCCACCCCCAGCACGAAGGGCTCTCCGCCCAGCTGATGCGGGCGCTCTACGGTGCCGGACGGCAGAACGAGGCGCTCGCCGAGTACCGGAGGATCAGGACGCACCTGCGGGACGAACTCGGCGTCGACCCGGGCGCGGCACTGCAGAACCTGGAACTGGCCATTCTGCGCGGCGAGGAACTCCCCGGCGCGGCCCTCGCCCCGGCGGAGCGCGGCGGGCACGGCGCCGCGGCCGGAGCGGTCCCGTCCGGCAACGACCACCCGTCCCCGGGGCCGGACCCCTCGCCGCGCCCCCGGCTGCCCCGTGTCCCCGGCTTCACCGGACGCTCCCGTGAGACCGCCGACCTCGTGGACCACCTGAACGGCGGTGGCCGGGGCGACGGGCGGACCGACACCGCTCCGGTGATCGCGGTCATCTCCGGAGGGCCCGGCATGGGCAAGACCGCGCTGGCGCTGCACGCCGCGCGGCTGGTGGCCGACCGCTACCCGGCGGGCGGCGTGCTGCTGCCGCTGGCCCGGCCCGACGGCACGCCGCGGCCCGCCGGCGAGGCTGCGGCCGAACTGCGCGCCGTGCTCCCCGCCGGCGCCCCCCGCGGGTCGTGCCTGGTGGTGCTCGACGACGTCGTGCACCCGGACCAGGTGAGGGGCCTGCTCGACGTGCCCGGCTGCGGTGCCCTCGTCGTCACGAGCCGCATGCGGCTGGCCGCCCTGGTCGCCACGCACGGCCCGGCGGTACTGCAACTGGGCGCGCTGACACCGCAGGAGTCGATGGCCCTGCTCACCGCCGTCCTGGGGCGGGAGCGGGTCGCGGCGGAGGCCGCTCACGCGCGTACTCTCACGGACCTGTGCGGGCATGTTCCGCTCGCGCTGCGGATCGCCGCCGCCCGGCTGCTGACCCGGCCCAAGCTGCGCCTGGCGGACTACGCCGCGTGGCTGTGCCGGGACCTGCCGGCCCGGCTGGCGCTGCCCGACGACCCCCGGATGTCGGTGCCCCTGACACTCGACGAGGCCCTGGACCGGCTGCCCGGACCGCTGGCCGACGCGCACCTGCGGCTGGCCCGTCTCAACGGGCAGCTCACCGCACCGGACGCGGCCACCGCGCTCCGCGTGCCCGAGACCCACGCCGAGGAACTGCTCGAACGGCTCCTCGACACCGGACTCCTCGACGAGGAACAGCCAGGAACCCTGCGCATGAACAGCCTGTTCCGTGTGCACGCGCTGCACCGGGCGGCCCCGACGGACGACCTCCCTCAAGCCGTCGTCGCTCCGGCCCGGCTCGCGCTGCCGTCCGGAGCCACCTGACGGCGCCGGCACCACCACGACGGGGACGCGGCCGGCCCGGCCGTCCCACGCCCCAACGCCCCGCTCCCACCCACTCCTTCAGATCCCCCGCGGCCGACAGGCCCCGACCCGGAGGTGCGACCCCCGCATGCCCACGACGCCCTACGAGGAGACCGCGGACACCCGGCCCAGGGTGCGCCGCGACGTGCTGTTCACCGAGACGCCCACCGGCGTGATCTTCCACAACGCCGACGGCGGCTTCCAGCTCAGCTCCCCGTCCGCCTACCGGTTCGCCACTCTCCTCGTCCCGCACCTGGACGGGAGCCGGACCGTGGCGGAGATCTGCGCGGGTTTCCCCGACCCGCAGAAGGCGATGGTCGGCGGCCTGGTCAAGGCGCTCTACGCCCGCGGCTTCGCCCGGCCCGTGCCGGACGCCGGACACGGACCCGGCACGTCCCCGGACGCGGAGGTCACCGCACACTTCGCGCCGCAGATCGCCTACATCGACCACTACGCCGACGACGCCGGGGACAGGTTCGCCGCGTTCCGCGGCACCCGCGTCGCGGTGCTCGGTGACGGCCCGGTCGCGCGCTGGTGCGCGCTGTCCCTGATCCGCAACGGCTGCGCGCACGTCGCCGTGGAGGCCGCCCTGGCCGAAGGCCCCGCCACCGCCGCGGAGTTCGGCCGGCTCCGGGAGGAGGCGGCGGAGCTCACCGCGCAGGGGGCCCCGGCCGAGGTGGCGGTGCTGCCCGCGGCCGGCCCGGCCGGCTGGGACGCGTACGAGGGGTTTGACGTGGTGGTCGCCGCCGCGGGCCGCGACGCGTTCCGGACCGCGGTCGCCCTGCTCGGCCAGGGCGTGCCCGAGGGCCGCACGCTGCTGCCCGCCTGGACGTTCGGCGGCCGGGCGGTGGTCGGACCGGTCAGCGCACCGGACACGGAAGGCTGTCTCGCCTGCGCGGCACTGCGGCTCGGCGCGACCGGGGACCCGGCGGTGGCGGCCGGCCTGTGGAGCGGGCTGGCCCTGGGAACCACTCCGGCCCCCGGGCCGCGCGGCCCCCTGGCGGCGATGCTCGGCAACCTGCTCGGCTACGAGGTGTTCCGGCTGGTCACCCAGGCCCTGCCGGCCGAGACCCGGGGCCAGGTGCTGCTCCAGGACATGGCCTCCTTCGACGTCCTCGCGGAGCGGCTGCTGCCCCACCCGCGCTGCCCGTACTGCCGGACCCGGCCCGCCGCGCCCGAACCTGTCGACCTGACTTCGGCCCCCGCGCGGCCCGCCTTCGAGCCGGTCGTCGCCGCCGCACCGGACGACGGCGCGACCGAGGGCCCGCTGGCCGAACTGGCCCGCCGGTCGCTCGCGATCCGGCCGTCCGTCGGGGTCTTCACCCGGTACGCGGACGAGCCGGTCACCCAGACCCCGCTGAAGGTCGGCGGGGTGGAGGTCGGCCTGGGCGCGGCCGGGACCCGGACCGTCGTCGCGTTCGACGTCCAGCACACCGCGGGCGCCCGCCTGCGGGCTCTCGACGCCGCGGCCGGGGTCTACGCGGAGCACGTGGTCCCCGCCCTCCCCACACCGGGCGGCGCGTCCCTCGCGGACGGCGCGGAGGCCGCGCGGGTGCGGCCGGAGACGCTCTCCACGGCGACCGGCGCCGGGGGTGATCCGGTCGCCGCCTGGATCCCGGCCACGTCCCTGCTGACCAAGGAGCAGATCCTGGTACCGGCCGGTGCCGTGCGGCCGTTCGGACCGGACAACCAGGACCGCCGGTTCGAGCCGACGCGCGCCGGGGCCGGCGCGGGCGACGGGCTGCCCGCCGCCGCGGCGGCCGGACTGCTGTCGGCGCTCGCCCACGACGCGCTGCAGCGGGCCGTGCGCGGCACCGGACGGACCGCGGCCCTCTCCCCGGCGCTGCTGGCCGACGACCCCGAGGGAACCTTCCTGCTGCGTTCCGCCGGACATCTGGGCCTGGAGACCGAACTCCTCGACCTCGGGGAGGCGGACCGCACCGGGGTGTCCGTGGTGCTGGCCCGCACACGTCCCGCGGAGCCGGGCGAGCCGGTGCGGTGGGCCGTCGGCGCCGCCCTGGACCGGGCGGCGGCGGCCGGCGACGCCCTCCGCGACCTGATCGGTACGGTGCAGCTCACCGCCGAGGGGGTGCTGGGCACGCCCGATCCGGGCGATCCGCTGCTGGCCGATCTGGACGCGGCCCTGATCCCGGTCACGGTCCCCGCGGCCGAGGAGGAGCCGTCGGCGAGCCGGCCGCCGGTGACGTGGGCGGACGTCCTGGAGCGGCTGGCCTCGGCCGGACGGGACGCCCTCGTCGTGCCCACGCACGCGGCCGACCTGCCCGCCGCCGGGATCCACACCGTCCGTGTTCTGCTCACCGGGGCGGCCGGCGATGACCGCTGACCTGACCGAGGCCGCCGCCCAGCCGCGCGAGGACGCGTGCCGCCGCTTCGCGGAGGGCCTCCGCCGGGCCCTGCGCGACCTGCCCGCCGTACCCGGACGGCCGGTCCCCGGCATCGGGGTCGGCGCGCTCGGCGTGCGGGACGCCTTCGCCGGCACCGGAGACCTCCCGGACGACGTCCTGCCCGTGCACCTGTACGGCCGGCAGGCGGTGATCGGCCCCTGGCCCGCCGAGGGGCGGGCGGGTTGCGCCGTGTGCCTGCGGCGCCGCTGGCAGGGGGTGCGCTCGGTCGGTCTGCGGGAGGGCCTGGAACTGCGCGGCGGCACCCGGGAGGCGGGCCCCTGGCCCTATCCGGTGCCGTTCGCCGTGCAGGCGGTCGCCACGCTGATCGCCCGGCTCGCCGCGGCCGGCCCTGACCGGGACGCGCCGTTCCCCGACGTCTGGCTGATGGACCTCGAGGACCTGACGACCCGTCATCACCCCTTGGTGCCCGAGCCGGACTGCCCCCGCTGCGGCACCCCTGAACCGGTGACGGCCGAGTCGGCGGCCCTGAGCCTGCGGCCCGCGCCGAAGTACCGGCCGGGCGTCGGCCGGGTCCGCCCGCTGGACGACTACGGCCTGCGGGTGGACGCGTTCGCCAACCCGCACTGGGGGGCGATCGGCCCGTCGGTGGTGTGCGACGTCACCTCGCCGACCACCTCGGCCACGGTGGGCTGCTTCTCCAGTCGCTCCGGCGACTACCTGCGGGAGACGTTCTGGGGCGGGCACGCCGACACGTACCACGACAGCACCCGCATCGGCGTGCTGGAGGGCCTGGAACGCTTCGCCGGGATGCGCGCCCGGGGCCGCGCCGTCACCCTGACCGCCGCCCTGGACGACCTCGGTCCGGACGCCGTCGACCCGCGCGAGACCGGCCTGTACACGGACGACTTCCACCGGGCGAACCCCTGGGTGCCTCCGTTCGCACCGGACCGGGCGATCCCCTGGGTGTGGGGCTGGTCGCTGCGGAACGGACGGCCGCGCCCCGTACCGGAGATCCTGGCCTTCTACCACAAGCCGGGCATCGAGCACCGCTTCGTGCAGGAGAGCTCCAACGGCTGCGCCTCCGGGGGCAGTCTGGAGGAGGCCGTGCTCAGCGGCCTGATGGAGGCCCTGGAGCGGGACGCCTTCCTGCTCGCCTGGCACGGGATGCAGCCGCTGCGCGAGATCGACCCGTCGACCAGCGCCGACCCGCGCACCCGGTTCATGGTCGACCGCATGGCCATGTACGGGTACCGGGCCCGGTTCTTCGACACCCGGATCACCTTCCCGGTTCCCGTGGTCACCGGGGTCGCCGAGCGGTTCGACGGGGGGCCCGCCCGGATGTGCTTCGGGGCCGGGGCCTCCCTCGACCCGGAGGCCGCGCTCGCCGCCGCTCTGTGCGAGATCGCCACCGACTCGGTGCAGCTGCTGCACCGCTTCGAGCGCAACGCGGCCGGGTACCTCGCCATGGCCGCCGACCACGAGAAGATCACCAGCCTGCACGACCACCCGCTGGTCTACGCGGTGCCGGAGATGGGCCGTCACGCCGACTTCCTGCTGCGGCAGTCCGCGCCCGCGCGGCCCTCGAGCGTGGCCGACCTGGCCTGGAGCCGCGCCGACGGCTCCGGCCCGGACGTGCGGGACGACCTGCTCGCCGCCGTGGAGTCCGTGACGTCCGCCGGGTTCGACGTCGTCGTCGTCGACCAGACCACGCCCGAGCAGCACGCCCTCGGGCTGTACACCGTGAAGGTTCTGGTGCCCGGACTGCTGCCGCTCGACTTCGGCTGGAGCAGGCAGCGGGCCCGGCACATGCCGCGCATGCGCACCGCGCTGCGTGAGGCGGGGCTGCGTGCGGACGACCTGACCGAGGCCGGTCTCAACCCCGGCCCGCATCCGTTCCCATGAGCGACCGACCGCCCCGGCGCGTGAACCGTGAACGCCGACGAACCCGACGAACCCGACGAACCGAGGAAGAACCGAGGAAAGGGGGATCCCGTGGGGTACGCCCATGAATACGCGCACGCCATCCTGCACCGCGGGCGCGTCCCGATGGAGCCCACCGACCATGTCGTGAACTGGGACGACGGTCCGCGCAAGGGCAAGTACTACCCGCACGCCGAGGCGTTCGCGCTGCCCGCCACCGAGGACCTCGCCGACGTCCCGGTCGCGCCGGGTCTGCTGCCCGGCGCGGTCCCGGTGCGGGACGGCGACGCCGCCCGCGGCTTCAGTCTGCCGCTGCTGTCGGCGATGCTCCAGGACTCCTACGGGCTGACCGGGCGCCGCCTGGGCATCCAGGCCAACACCGACCTGCCCGGTCTGCCGTTCTACACGCACGCCAACTGGTCGCGCGGCACCGCGGGCGGCGGGGGCCTGTACCCGGTGAGCATCCACTGGGCGTCCGGTGCCTCCGGTCCCCTCGCCCCCGGCCTGCACTACTACGACATCCACCGGCACGCCCTGCAGCGGCTGCTGGCCGGCGACGTCACCGACCGGGTCCGCCGGGCGCTGGGCCCGGACGCGCCCGCCGAGGCCCTCGACACCGACCAGTACCTGATCCTCGGCGTCAAGTACTGGCAGAACTCCTTCAAGTACAACAGCTTCTCCTTCCACGTGGTCTCCACCGACGTCGGCACCCTGGTGCACACCTGGCGGATCTGGGCCGCCGCCCGGGGGCTGCGCCTCGCCCCCGTCATGTGGTTCGACGAGTCCCGGCTCAACGAACTGCTCGGGGTGGAGGGCGGGGAGGAGACCGTGTTCGCGGTCGTGCCGCTGCGCTGGGACGCACCGGCGTCCTCACGGGCCCCGGCCCTCGACGACGCCCCGCGCACCGACCCGGCCCACCGGCCCTCCGTCCGCCACCGGGACGTCGAACGCTCCCGCACCCTGCTGGACTTCACCGCGCTGCGCGAGATGCACTCCGCGACCCTGGCCGGCGCCACCGACCGGCCCGTCCCCGGGGCGCTGGCGGCCGCCGCGGCCCTGCCCGCCGACGCCGGCGGCGACCGGGTGGAGCTGCCCGCTCCGGCCTTCCCCGGCACCGGCCTGCGCCGCACCCTGCGCGACCGGCGCTCCAGCTTCGGCCGGTTCGACGCCCGGCGCCGGGTGGCCGGGGAGCATCTGTCGGCGGTGCTGGCGGCCTGCGCCGGGACCCGGCTGGCGGGCGACACCGACCCGGCCGGCGAGGTCCGGCTGGCCCGGATGTACGCCTTCGTCAACCACGTCGAGGGCGTGGAGCAGGGCGCGTACGTCTACGACGCCGAACGCGGCGACCTGCGGCTGGTGGCCGCCGGCCCGCAGGGTTCCTTCCTCCAGGAGAACTACTTCCTGGCCAACTACAACCTGGAGCAGGCCGGGGTGGTGCTCGTACCCACCGTGCGGACCAGCGCCGTGCTGGACGCCGTCGGCGACCGCGGCTACCGGCTGGCCGTCGGCACCGCCGGCGCCGTCGCGCAGAGCTTCTACCTGGCGGCGTCCGCCCTGGACCTGGGCGCCGGTGTGGCGCTCGGTTTCGACAACGTCTCCTTCGTCGAGCGGCTCGGCCTGACGGACGGCGACGAGGCCCCCCTGCTCATCATGGCCCTCGGTCACGAACGGCCCGGGCCCGCCGACTTCCGCCACGAGATCGCCTGACGGCCGCGAAGGAATGCTCATGACCCCGATAGAGTCCGGCACCCCGGACACCCTCCCGGAGCCCGCCACCGACGCCCACTGGGAACTCGGCCGGCGCTTCGTGCTGCGCGCCGCGGGCCTGCCCGTCGAGACCGTGCACGGCCTGCGTTGCCCCGGCACCCGCCGCTGGGCCGACACCGTGCTGGACGAGGAGGAACGCCTGACGGCCGCCGGTGCGGCGCTGAGCGACCTGCTGCACACCCTGGTCAAGTCGACCACCGGCCCCGAGGAGGACCCGGGTGACGCGGCCGCCCGCCGCGGTCTGATCAACCTGCGGCGGCAGATCTTCAACAACCGGCTGCCGGCCGACCCCACGGCCGCCGTCCGCCTGGTGGCGGAACGGGACCCGGAGACCGGCCGGCTCACCGAGGAGTGGCTGCGCGACCGAGCCCGCCTGGAGGTGCTCCGGGCCGGCGGCGCCGATCTGCTCGCCGGTGAACTGCGGCAGAACCGCCGCGCGTTGCGCGAGGTACTGGCCGACGACCGGTTGCGCCTCGGTCTGCTCCTCGCCTCGCCCGCCCTCGACGGGCGGCTGGACACCTACCTGCGCGACACGAGCCCGCGGCCGGGCAACCGCCTGCGCAAGATCGAGCGGTCCGCGCTGACCTACCTGTACCGCACGGCCTGCAAGACCAGTCCGTTCAGCACCTTCACCGGCATCGGCCTGGGCACCTTCACCGACGGCCCCGCGGACGACGGGGCGGCGCTGCACACCGGCGAGGACTGGGTGAGCCACGTACGGCTCAACGTGGTGGCCCTGGCCCGGCTCACCGAACTGATCAGGTCCGACCCGGAACGCCGTCAGGACCTGCCGGTGGTCCTCTCGCCGGGATGGGGACGCGACGCCGACCGCATCCGCTATGTGCGCCACGTGCTGGCCGCGGGCGACGACAGCGCCGCGGTCACGTTCGACGCGGTCCGCGACCGGCTGTTCTTCCTGCGCAGCAGCGGAACCCTGGAGCGGCTGCTGGAGTGGCTCGGCGGACACCCTGACTCGGTGCGCCACCGGGACCTGGTGACCTGGCTGGAGAGCGAGCACGACGCGGGACGCGAGGCGTGCGAGCGGTACGCGTCGGCCCTGCTGGACCTCGGCATGGTGCAGGTGCCGGTGCTCCGCGCGGACGTGCACGACCGCGATCCGCTGCGCTCCTACCAGGAGGCACTGAGCTCACTGGGCGCCGCCTGGGCCGACCGGCTGACCGGCCTGCTGGACGGCCCGGCCGACTGCCTCGCCCGCTACCCCGGGGCCGGTGTCGACGAACGCCGTGCTCTGTCGGGCGCCCTGCGGACGGGGCTCCTCGACGCCCAGCGGGAACTGGGGGCGGCCGAACCGGCGCTCCCGCAGACCCTGGTGTACGAGGACGTGGACACCGGTGACGTGTCGGAGTGCGCGTCCGCCGTGCTCGGCGGGGACACCGGCCGGGCCCTGCGCGCCGTCGAGGGCGTCCTGCCGCTGTTCGACCTGACGCTGCCGCAGCGCATCACCCTCATGGGCTTCTTCATCGCCCGTTACGGGCGCGGCGGCCGGTGCGACGACCTGCTCGGCCTGGTCCACGACTTCCACGAGGACTTCTTCGACCAGTACATCTCCTTCACCTCCAAGCGGGTCTCGTTCGACGACCAGGGTGCCTATGTGCCCGAGGAGAACTGGCTCGGGCAGAGCGAGATGAAGTCGCTCGACCGGGCCCGCCGCCACTTCCACGCGGGGATGTGCTCCCTGTGGCGGGACGACGCGGAACGCGACGCCGAGGAGATCGAGCTCCCCGCCGCGCTGCTGTCCGAGACCGCGGCCGAACTCGACGGGATCACCGGCCACTTCACCCCGCAGAGCCACCACCTGCAGCTGTCCCGGCCCGAGGGCGGCCGACCCCTGGTGGTGCTCAACAAGTCGTACGGCGGACTGGCCTTCCCCTTCAGCCGGTTCACCCACCTCTACGACGGCACCGCCCCGGACGGCGACCCGGCCGCCCCCGGATTCCGCGACGCGCTGCGCGCGGAGATGGCGGCGCGTTGCCCGGACGGCGCCGTGCTGGCGGAGGTCACCGGCGGTCCGGTCACCAGCAACCTCAACCTGCACGGACGGCTGACCGACTATCAGGTAGTGTGCCCCGGCGAGACCAGCACCGTGCCCGAGGAGGACCGCATCCACCTGGACGACCTCTACGTCGTCCACGACGAGGCGGCCGGCCGACTGGTGCTCCGCTCCCGCCGCCTCGGCCGGGAGGTCGTGCCGGTGTACCTCGGCTACCTCGTGCCGATCGCGCTCCCGGAGATCCCGCGCAGCCTGCTGCTCCTCTCCCCCAGCACCATGGCGCCCTTCGACGTCTGGTCGGGGGTGCCCGAGAGCGAGGCGGTCGGCGGGGTCACCCGCAGGCCCCGGGTCACACACGGGGACGTGGTGGTCGGCCGGCGCACCTGGACCGCGGACGCCGAGGTCCTGCCGGTCCGCGCCCAGGGCTCGGGCGAGGAGGAGCACTACCTGGAGTACCGGCGCTGGCAGCGCGCCCACGGCCTCCCGGACCGCTGCTTCGCCACGGTCTCCCACCCCGGCCAGGGCCCCATCGGGGCCAAGCCCGTCTACGTCGACTTCGACAGCCCGCTGTGCCTGGCCACGTTCGACGCCCTGGTGGAGCGGAAGCCCGGTACCCGGGTGGCCTTCCGGGAGATGCTTCCCGCCGAGGACGGCCTCCACCTCACTTCCCGGCGCGGCCGGCACGTCGCCGAACTCGCCGTGGAGACCTTCACCACCCGTCAGCTGCCGCAGTCCGACCAGGAGGTCGCGCCCTCATGTCCGAACTGACCGAACCCGCGGCCTTCCGGCCCGCCCCGGACGCCGCCCCCTCCCCGTGGCTGGCGCTGCACGTCTTCTACGCGGCCAATCCCCAGCCGCTGCTGGTGAAGTGCGTCCGGCCGCTGGTGGAGCAGCTCACCGAGGAGGGGCTGCTGTCGGGCTACTTCTTCATCAACTACTGGCTGGAGGGCCCGCACGTCCGGCTGCGGCTGCGGCCGAGCGGTCCGGAGGCCGAGGCCGAGGTGCGCCGCCGTGCCGAGGAGGCGATCAGCGGCTTCCTGAAGACCCGTCCCGCCCTGTACGAGGTCGACTCGGGCTTCCTGAAGGACTTCTACAACTCCCTGTTCGACATCGAGTTCCCCGGTGAGGACCGCGCCGCGTACATGGGCCCGGACGGCCGGATGAACCTCAGACCGAACAACTCGTTCTCCTACGAGGTCTACGCCCCCGAGTACGCCAAGTACGGCGGCCCGGCCGGCGTGGAGCTCGCCGAATGGCACTTCCGGCACTCCAGCGACCTCGTGCTGGAGGCGTACCGGAGCATGAACCTGCACCTGCGGACGGTGCTGCTGGGCACCTCGGCGCAGCTGATGATGGTGATGGCCGGCTGCTTCCTGCCCGAGGAGGAGCGGCTCGCGGACTACCTCGACTCCTACTACGACTTCTGGCACCGGCTGTTCCCCGGCACCGGTTTCATCGGGTCCAGCGAGTACGAGCGCACCTACGAGCGGGAGGCACCCGCCCTCGGTGCCCGTTTCGCCCAGGTGCGGCAGACGGTGGCGAGCGGTGACCTGTCCCGGCTGCCGGCGTTCCTGCGCCGCTGGGCCGAGCACTGCCTGGAGCTGCGCGAGCGGGTGGTGGACCTCACCGCGCGCGGCGAACTCGCCTTCCCGGCCTGGGACGGTCCGGCCCGTGAGGACGCCGGCCAGGCACGCGCCGAGGACCCCGACGCGGCCCCCCTGGTGACGGTCACGCATGCCCCGGCGGTGCTGCCCCGCCTCCTCTCCCCCTACATGCACATGACGAACAACCGGCTGCACGTGACCATCCGGGACGAGGCGTACCTGGCCTTCGTCCTGGGCCGGGTGCTGCGGGAACCGGCCGAGGGACGGCAGGCGGCCTCATGAGCACCATCGACCACGCCGGCGCTGCCGCCGGCCGGTCCGGCCGGGCCTCCGGCGAGGACCCGGCCGCGGACCGGGCCGCCGCCGCCCGGGCCTACCGGCCCGCTCTGCGGGAGGGTGTGCTGATCAGTCCGGCGCTGCTGCGCGGCCCGCGCACCGTCCACCTGATCAAGCACCCGGTCAGCGGCGCCGCGTTCGAGGTGGGCCCGCGCGAGCATTTCGTCATCGGCCTGCTCGACGGGACACGGAACGTCGACGACGTGGTGGCCGCGTACGCGGAACGCTTCCGGCGCAGGCTGCCGGAGGAGCAGTGGACGCGGCTCCTGGGTCTGCTGGGCACCCGGGGTCTGCTCGACGGCTCCCCGGAGCCCGCGCCGCCGGAGGCCGGCCCGGCCCGTACCGGCACCTTCTGGGCGGGCACCCGGCGGACCGTCGCCGATGCCCACGCGACGACGGGGCGCCTGCACCGGCTGCTGCGGCCGGTGCTGCGGTCCTGGGCGCAGCTGCCGGTGGCCGCGGCCGTCGTGGTGATGACCGCCGCCGTCCTCCGGGACGCGGGGGCGTTCCTCGACGGGACGTGGCAGCTGCTCACCAACCCCTTGGCGCTGGTCCCGTTCGCGGTCTTCCTCTGGTTCAGCATCTGCCTGCACGAACTCGCCCACGGCGTCGCCGCCCGGCACTACGGCGGCGTGGTGTCCGAGATCGGGCTGCGCTGGCGGTTCCCGGCCATGATGATGTACTGCACGGTCGACAACTACCTGTTCCTGCCCGGCCTGCGGGCGAAACTGGTGGTCGCCGCCGCGGGCGCCTACGTCAACCTGACGCTCCTGCTGCCCTTCGCCCTGTGGTGGGCGCTCCTGGACCCGGCCGACCCCGCCCGCCCGGTGCTGACCGGGATGCTCTTCGTCGGCATCGTGCAGGCGCTGAGCAATCTGGTCCCGCTGCCCCCGCTGGACGGCTACCGCATGCTCGGCCACCTGCTGGGCGCCGCCAACCTCGCCCCGGAGACCGGCGCGTACCTGACCCTGCGCCGCCGCGGGCGGGACGCCGCCGCCGCCTACCCGCCGCGCGCCCGCCGCCTGTACGTCTCCTACGCCGTCACGGCGGCCGCCCTGGTGCTCGTCGCGGCGGCCGGCACCTGCGCCGCCGTCGTGTGGCTGTTCCTCCGATGACGCTCCGACCCCGAAAGAACACGCAACTCATGAATGAGGTACCCGTATGAGCTCCCCCTCCCCCACCACGGACCACGGAGCCCAACCGGCCGTCGTGGTCGACAACGTGACCAAGAACTACGGCAGTCGGCGGGCGGTCGACGGGGTCTCCCTGGACATCCGGCGCGGTGAGTTCTTCGGGCTGCTGGGCCCCAACGGGGCGGGCAAGTCCACCCTGGTGGAGATCATGGAAGGGCTGCGCCGGGCCGACTCCGGCTCGGTCACGGTGTTCGGCGAGCCGACCTGGCCGCGCAACACCGGCCTGCTGCCGCGCATGGGCGTGCAGACCCAGTCCTCGGCCTTCTTCGTGCGGCAGACCGTGCACGAGCACCTGCGCACCGTCGCGGCGCTGTTCGGCACCGACCGTGCGGCCGTCGACCGCACCCTGGAGGCCGTGGGCCTGGGCGACAAGCACGACGTCCGGGTCGACGACCTCTCCGGGGGCCAGCGGCAGCGGCTCGCCATCGCCTCCGCGCTGGTCCACGGCCCCGAACTGATCTTCCTCGACGAGCCGACCGCCGCGCTGGACACGGAGGGCCGGCGCGACCTGTGGGAGGTGCTGCGCGGGCTGAAGGCGGCGGGCCGGACCATCGTCTACACCACCCACCACCTGGACGAGGCGGAAGCGCTCTGCGACCGGGTGGGCATCCTGGTGGACGGCCGGCTCGTCGTCACCGACGAACCGCAGAACCTGATCGGGAACTCCGGCGCCACCAGCCGGCTGCTGGTCCCGCTCGGCCGGATCGACGAGGAGCAGGCCGCCGGCCTGCCGGGCGTGGAGGACGTCGCCGTACAGGGCGGGCACCTCGTCCTGCAGACCCGCGCCACCGGCCGGGTTCTCGCCGCCCTCGACCCCCTCACCGGCCTGGACGGCGTGCAGACCCGCACTCCCAGCCTCGAGGACGTCTACCTCGAGCTCACCGCCCGGCCGCAGTCCCCCCTCGCATCGAACAACCAGGAGCAGTCATGAGCGCCTACTCCGCGCTGACCGCGGCGGGCTACCGCGCCCAGGTCCGGGACAAGACGACCGTCTTCTTCACCTTCGCCTTCCCGCTGATCTTCCTCGTCGTCTTCGGTCTCGTCTTCCGCGGTCGCAGCGTCGAGGAGAGCGGCTTCTCCTACCTGTCCTACACGGCCGCCGGGGTGCTCTCCTGGGGTGTCGCCAACGCCGCCGTCTTCGGCATCGGGTTCACGCTGATGCAGTGGCGCTCGGACGACATCCTGCGCATGATCCGGCTGTCCCCCGCCCCGCTGACCGCCGTCATCGGTTCCCGGTACGTGCTCGCCCTGGGCGTGGGCCTGGTGCAGTCCGTGCTGTTCGTCGGGGTGGCGATGCTTCCGGGCTTCGACCTGGTGCCCGACTCCCGGTGGCCGCTGCTGATCCCCGTCCTGATCCTCGGCATCACCACGTTCCTGCTGCTCGGCGTGATCATCGGCAGCATCGCCGACACCCCGGAGTCGGTGGCCGGCATCGCCAACTTCCTGATGCTGCCCATGGCGTTCCTGTCCGGTTCGTTCTTCCCGCTGGACGCCATGCCGGACTGGCTGCAGAAGGTCTCGATGGTCCTGCCGCTGCGCTACCTCAACGACGGGGTGTCGGCCGCGCTGACCGGCCGCGGCGATCTGTCGGACATCGGCTGGGGTTCCCTCGGGCTCGTCGCGTTCGCCGTGGTCTTCGGTGCCGTCGCGGCCCGCACCTTCCGCTGGACGAAGTCCTCATGAGCACCGCGACCCTGCCGCTCGCGCACCCGATGACACGGGCCCGCGATGCCCTGCAGGCAGCCCTGGACGGCCACTTCGGCGCCGACGGCGCCCCCCGGGTGGTCCCGGTGGGCGCCGTCGGCGCGGGCGGCCCCCACGCCCGGGAGCGTGACCCCTGGGCCGCGGACCGCCCCACCGCGCTGGTCCACGTCACCGCCTCGGCGGTGCTGCTCGGCCCGTGGGGCGGCGACGGGACCGCTCCCGCCTGCGGCCGCTGCCTGGCCCTGCGCTGGCAGCGACTGCGCAGCCGCAGCGAACGCAACGCCCTGGAGACCGCCGGTCCCGACGGGCCCCGCCCTGCCGGGGCCTGGCCGGTTCTCACCGGCCACGTCCGGGACACCGTGACCGCGCTGTGCGAGGCACTGCTGCGCGGGCCGCTCCCGGCGCCCCCGGCGGAGCATCCGGCGGACCGCGCCCTGCCGCAGGTGACCCGGCTGGACCTGGCGAACCTGACGATCCGGACGTACCCGCTGCTCGCCGACCCGCTCTGCCCGGACTGCGGCCACCACGCCCCGGCGACGGCCGGCGCCGAGCCGCTCACCCTCGCCCCGCGTCCCAAGCCGGACCCGGACACCTACCGGCTGCGCTCGGCCTTCTCCTACCCGCTGCCCACCGACGCCCTGGCCAACCCGGTCTGTGGCGCCCTGGGAGCCGGCACCTGGACCGACGTCACCTCGTCGACCACCGCCCCGGTGGCCGGCAGTGCCTTCGTCCGGGGCTATGCGGGACTGCACGACGTCACCTGGAGCGGGCAGGAGAACTCCTTCGCCACCAGCCGCCGCCTGGCGTTCCTGGAGGGCCTGGAACGGTACGCGGGCACCCACCGGCGCGGGGGCCGCGCGCCGGTCGTCGGCTCCTACGAGGAGTTGCGGGCCGACGCGGTCGACCCCGAGGTGTGCGGGCTGTACAGCCCGGAGACCTACCGGGACGACCCGCTGACCGCCCCCTTCGACCCGGGCCGCCCCATCCCCTGGGAGTGGGGCTGGTCGCTGCGGGACGACCGTCCGGTGCTGGTGCCGTCGCGGCTGGTCTACTACAGCGCGCCGCTGGCCGGGGACAACTTCGTCTTCGAGTGCTCCAACGGCTGCGCCATCGGCGGCTGCCTGGAGGAGGCCGTTCTGGGCGGTCTGCTCGAACTCGTCGAGCGGGACTCCTTCCTGAACGGCTGGTACGGCGCCGCCCGGCTGCCCCGTGTCGACCTGACCACGGTGGGCAGTCCCACGGCCGTCGCGATGGCCGAGCGGGCCGCCCTGCAGGGCTACGACGTCCACGTCTTCGACAACCGGATCGACCTGGCGATCCCGGCCGTCACCGTGGTCGGCGTCCGCCGGGACGGCGGGCCGGGCACCCTGTCCTTCGCCGCGGCGGCCTCCCTGGACCCGAGGTCCGCGGTCGAGGGGGCCCTGTCGGAGGTGCTGAGCTACATCCCGCACCTGTCCCGGCAGACCGCCGAGCGCCGGGACGAGCTGGAGTCCATGGCGGACGACTTCTTCCTGGTGCGTCATCTGAAGGACCACCCCCAGCTGTACGGGCTGCCCCGGATGTCCGCGTACGCGCGGGCCTATCTGGAGCCGTCCCCGGCCCGTCCCTTCGACGATGTGTACGGCGACTGGGAGCGCCACGGCCGGCCGCGCACCGGCGACCTGCGGGACGACGTCGCGGTGGTGCGGGACGAACTGGTCGCGGCGGGCCACGACGTGATCGTCGTCGACCAGACCTCGCCGGAGCAGGAGCGGGCGGGGCTGCGCACTGTCGCCACCGTGGTGCCGGGGCTGTTGCCGATCGACTTCGGCTGGAACCGGCAGCGGGCCCTGCTCATGCCCCGGCTGCGGACGGCGCTGCGCCGCGGCGGGCACCGGGACAGCGACCTGACCGACGCGGACGTCGTGCGGGCCCCGCACCCCTTCCCCTGAATCCATCCGTCCTCTTCCGGGTCCCCGCTGCGGCGCGGCGGGGACCCGGCCGTCCTTGCGGAGTCGGCCGATGAACCCGCCGTCCCACCCCTCCCC
>NZ_LIQT01000145.1 GCF_001418415.1 Streptomyces hirsutus | reverse complement strand
GGTGCC
The DNA here is from genome assembly GCF_001418415.1 of Streptomyces hirsutus. Taxonomy (GTDB): domain Bacteria; phylum Actinomycetota; class Actinomycetes; order Streptomycetales; family Streptomycetaceae; genus Streptomyces; species Streptomyces hirsutus. The sequence goes on along the minus strand of NZ_LIQT01000145.1, from coordinate 7,447 downwards.
GGTCGCGGTCCCGGTCCCGGTTGCGGTCCTCGTCCGCGTTCTCGTCCGCGTTCTCGTCCGCGTTCTCGTCCGGCACCGGGAGTGCGACCTCGCGCAGCAGGCAGTTCAGCAGCGGTGCGATCGCGTACGCGTCGGCGTGAGCGGCCGGCCGGGCTCCCTCGGAGGCGCGGGGTGCCGCGTCGTCGTCTGCGGTCGGGGGCATGAGGTCCACGCGTTCCACTGTTCCCTACGGTCTGTCCGGACGGAGACGATCAGTATGTCCGCGTGTCCGCCACGGACCGGCAGTTCGTTCCGCAGCACGTTTCGTACCCGAGGAGCCCGCCTGTGCACCGTCCCTCCGCCGCCGAGGCCGAAATCGCCGACGAGCTGGCCGTCGTACGGCCCGCGCTGGTGCCCCGGTACGCGGCAGCGCTGCCGGGGGCCCGCGCGGCCGTGCTGAGCCGGCTGTGGCGCGGTCTCGCGCACGATCCGCTGCCGTGGGTCGCGCGCCGGGAGCCGGACGGTGACGGGCTCACGCTGCGGCTGACGGACGGCCGTCGGCTGCGCGGCCCGCGCCCGGACCCGTATGCGACCGCCGCGTACGTCACCGTCGTGCGGCTGGACGAGGCGGCGTACGGCGATCCGGCGCGGTTGATGGGGGAACTCGCCGTACCGCACTCGGCTTCCTTCGCCGCCGAACTCGCGCACAGCGTGGCCTCGTTGGCACTGTCCCGGGCGGGAGCGCCGGAAGAGGGCGGGGAAGACGCGGGTGAGTGGCCCCGGTGGGACTGGGAGTGGGAGCAACGAGTGGTCGACGGGCATCCGTTCCATCCCAACTGCCGTTCCCGACCCGGTTTCTCGGTGGCCGACCAGTTGGCGTACGGGCCCGAGCACCGTCCCGTCGTGGAGCTGGGGCTGATTCCGGTACCGGCCGGGGACTGCCTGGTGACGGGGGTCTGGCCGGAGTGGCTGCGGGACGGAGAGCGGGTGGTGGTCCCGGTGCATCCCTGGCAGGCGGCGCATGTACTCAAACGGGAGCCCGCGGGGCGGCTGGCGGCGCGTCCGCTGATGGCGCTGCGGACGCTCGCACTGCCCGCCGGGCCGCATGTGAAGACGGCGTTGAGCACACGGCTGACGTCGTCGGTGCGGGACATCTCGCTCGGTTCGGTCGCCGCGTCCGCGGTGCTGTCCGAGTTCGGGGAGTCGATGGCGGCACGGGCCGACGGGCTGTTGCACATCACCCGCACCCTGGGCGCCGCGGCGGCCGGTTCCGCCGATCTGGCGGCCGTGGTGCGCGAGTCGCCGCAGGAGTACGCGGCGGCCGGGGAGCGGGTGGTGCCGGTGGCGGCCCTGGCGGCGACCGGGCTGCCCCGCTCCCCCGCCTGGACGGCCCGGTTCGCGCGGCTCGCCCTGACGGTGGGACTGCGACTGCTCGAACTGGGCGTGGCGTTGGAGGCGCACGGCCAGAATCTCCTGGTCGTGCTGTCGCCGGACGGGGAGCCGGTGCGGCTCGTCTACCGTGATCTGGCCGACCTGCGGATCAGCCCGGCGCGGCTCGCCCAGCACGGCATCCCCGCGCCCGAGTTGCCCACCCGCATGGTGACGGACGACGAACGGACGCTGCGGCGCAAGGTGTTCGGCTCGCTGGTGGCGGGCGCGCTGGCCGGTACGACGGGTTCCGGCCCGGCGCTGCGGGTCGCGCTGGAGAGTGCCGTACGGGATCTGCCGCGTACCCCGGACCTGGCGGCGCTGTGCGGCGAACCGCTGCCCGCGAAGGCGCTGACGCTGATGCGGCTTTCGCCGCGGGCGGCCGGGGACGAATGGGCGGAACTGCCCAATCCCCTTCAAGGCGAGCCCGGGTGGGGCCGGCCCTGGAGCCCCGCTGGGGAGTGCGGTGGTTCCGATCAATAGGATCCGGCGATGATCAGAAGAAAATGGCCGGCAGCAGGCGTCGGTGTCCTGCTCGCCGCTCTGACGGCGGGGCTCGCCTTCCCGTCCGCGGCGGTCGCCGGTGAACCCACGGGCCAGGACGCGCCCCAGGTCGACCTCGTCCTCGATGTGAGCGGCTCGATGCAGACCCGGGACATCGACGGGCAGTCCCGGATGGCCGCGGCGAAGCAGGCGTTCAACGAGGTGCTGGACGCGACGCCGGAGGAGGTCGAGCTGGGGATCCGCACCCTCGGCGCCAACTACCCCGGCGACGACAAGAAGGAGGGCTGCAAGGACACCGCCCAGCTCTATCCGGTCGGTCCGCTGGACCGCACGGAGGCCAAGACGGCGGTGGCCACGCTGAACCCGACCGGCTGGACACCGATCGGCCCCGCCCTGCTGAAGGCGGCCGGCGACTTCAAGGACGGCAACGGTTCCAAGCGGATCGTACTGATCAGCGACGGCGAGGACACCTGTGCCCCGCTCGACCCGTGCGAGGTGGCCCGGGAGATCGCGGCCAAGGGCATCGGTCTGACCATCGACACCCTGGGCCTGGTGCCGAACGCCAAGCTGAGCCGACAGCTCAGCTGCATCGCTGAGGCGACCGGCGGCACTTACACCTCGGTCCAGCACCAGGACGAACTGGCCGACCGGGTCAATGAGTTGGTGGACCGCGCGGCGGAGCCGGTGGTGACGCCGGTCGCGACCGAGGGGGCCGCGTCGTGCGCGAAGGCGCCGACGCTGGAGTCCGGTCTCTACACGGACCGTGAGGAGTTCGGGCAGCAGCGCTGGTACCGGGTGGACGTGCTGCCGGGCCAGGAACTGCGTGCGTCGGTGAGTGTGGCGGCGGACCGGGCGGTGAACCCGGACTACGGCGTGCTGCTGCGGGCCGTCACGGTGCACAACCGGGAGATCGTCCGCGGCGAGGCCGCGGGCACCGGCCGTACGGACGTCCTGTCCACCGGCCTGCGCTATCCGAAGCCCGAGCGGGACGACGACGACGGCGACAAGCCGGCCGCCGAGACGGTGTGCCTGGCGGTGACCAACTCGTTCTCGCCGGGTTCCGGTGTGAAGACCACGCCCGGCCTGCCGCTGGAACTGACCATCGATGTCGTGGAGGGCCCGGACGGGTCGAGCGACGTGGCCTCCTTCGGCCTGGGCCGGGGCTGGTGGCTGCTCGGCACGCTGGTTCTCGCCGGCTTCCTCGCCGGTCTCGTCTGGGGCTGGCTGTCACGCTGGCGGTTCGCGGTCTGGAGGACCAGCTGATGCGTATCACCCGCTTGTTGGGCGCGGCCCTGCTGACGTTCGGGCTGTCCGCGGCCGCCGCGGCCCCCGCCGCGGCCGACTCCACTCCCTCCCCCGGCGCGTCGTCCGAGGACGGCGCCGGACCGACCCGCGCGGGCACCTCGTTCCGTACCGCGACGGAGTTCGAGCAGGGGCAGACCGCGACGGCGCGTGCGTCCGTCGGCGACTACCTGTACTGGTCGTTCCCGGCGGGTACGGGGCAACGCCCGACCGTCGAGGCGTCGGTGAAGCTGCCCGAGACGCACGCCGCCGAGACCTGGCGGATCGACGTGTACGACGGTCTGCGCCGTCGACAGGCCTGCCAGTACGGCGCCCAGACCCGCACCGCGGCGGCCGACGCGGCCTCCGTGGAGCTGAAGTGCGTGCTGCGCACGGTCCGCGCCTGGTCGGAGCCGTGGGCCAACGACCCGCTGCCGGGCACGTACTACGTCCGGCTCACGGCGGTGAACCTCACGGCGGCCGACCTGGGCCAGTCGGTGGACATCGAAGTCCGGGCCGGCTCCAAGGAGATGGGCGGTGCGGCGGCGGTCGACGGCTCGCTCTCCGAGCCGCTGGTACCGGGTATCGCGCTGCAGAACGCCGCGGCCGACCAGGACGGCGACGGTGACGGGAACGACTCGCCGACCGCCGTACTGGCCGACCTCGAGCCCGAGGACGGCTGGACCTCGGGCTGGTGGTCCAGCCGCTGGGTGTGGACCGCGATGGGCGGTGCGCTGGCCGCACTGGCCGGGGTCGCCGGCTACCGGTTGACGCGGGGAACGGGACGGCCGTCCCGGGTGCCGCCGGGCGCGTGACCTCCGGCGGGACGTCCGAGGGACGCCCGGCGCGTGACGCTCTCCCAGGAGGCCCGCCTTGTGCGGGCCTCCTCCCGTTCACGGCCGCGCCTCCCCTTCGCGACCGTGCCACCCGTCACGCCTCCCTCAGCCCGTCACGCCTCCCTCAGCGCCTTGGCGAGCGTGCCGTCGCCGCTCACCGCGATCCGCCCGTCGCGTACCGCGTCGGCGACGGTCGACTCCCCGCGGCTGATCGCCGTACAGGTGCCGGTGTCGAGGACCAGCGTGGCATCGGGTTCGCCGGGGGCGGGCCCGTCCCCGTAGACCGGCCCGTCCTCGGCACCGACGTGCAAGTGGAACAGTCCCTCCTCCAGCCTGACTTCGACCAGGCCACCCCCTCCCGCACCCTCCCCCGCACCCACGGCTTCCAGGGCGCGCAGCAGGGGCAGCGCGAACCAGTGCGCCCGCACCGCGTCGGTGGGCCGCCGCTCCCCCAGCGCCGCCTGCCCCCACGCACCGAGCGCTTGCAGCACGGGCAGCAATGCGCGCCCCCGGCCGGTGAGTTCGTACACGTAGGCCGCGCCGGGCGGGGGCAGCCTGCGCCGGGTGGTCAGTCCTTCGCGTTCCATGTCCTTCAGCCGTGAGGCCAGTACGTCCGTGCTGACGCCGGGGAGGTCCGCGTGCAGGTCGGTGTAGCGTCGCGGGCCGGCGAGGAGCTCGCGGACGATCAGCAGGGTCCAGCGGTCGCCGACGGCGTCGAGCGCGCGGGCGGCGGAACAGTACTGGTCGTAGCTTCGGCGAGGTGACATGCGACGCAGTGTAGACAAGTTGTTGGACTTTCCAAGTGGTCACTTGGTAAAACCAAGCAACACGAGATCGGCGTGAGGGGAAGCGGCCCATGGAGTTCCGGCAGTCGAGCAAGCTCAGCGAGGTCTGTTACGAGATCCGCGGCCCGGTCATCGAGCACGCGAACGCGCTGGAGGAGGCGGGGCACAGCGTGCTGCGCCTGAACACCGGGAATCCGGCCCTGTTCGGCTTCGAGGCGCCGGAGGAGATCCTCCAGGACATGATCAGGATGCTGCCGCAGGCGCACGGCTACACCGACTCGCGGGGCGTCCTCTCCGCCCGCCGCGCGGTGGCCCAGCGCTACCAGACCCTGGGGGTGGAGGTCGACGTCGACGACGTCTTCCTCGGCAACGGCGTGTCCGAACTGGTGTCGATGGCCGTCACGGCGCTGCTGGAGGACGGCGACGAGGTCCTCATCCCCGCCCCCGACTTCCCCCTCTGGACGGCGGTGACCACCCTCGCGGGCGGCAAGGCGGTCCACTACCTGTGCGACGAACAGGCCGACTGGTACCCGGACCTGGACGACATGGCGTCGAAGATCACGGACCGTACGAAGGCCGTGGTCATCATCAACCCCAACAATCCGACCGGTGCGGTCTATCCGAAGGAGATCGTCGAGGGCATCCTCGATCTGGCCCGCCGGCACGGCCTGATGGTCCTCGCCGACGAGATCTACGACCAGATCCTCTACGACGACGCCGTGCACCACTCGGCCGCCGCGCTCGCCCCCGACCTGGTCGTCCTCACCTTCTGCGGGCTGTCGAAGACGTACCGCGTGGCGGGCTTCCGCTCCGGCTGGCTGGTGGTCACGGGCCCGAAGCAGCACGCGAAGAACTACCTGGAGGGCCTGACCATGCTGGCCTCCATGCGCCTGTGCGCCAACGCGCCCGCCCAGTACGCCATCCAGGCCGCGCTCGGCGGCCGCCAGTCCATCCGTGAGCTGACCGCCCCCGGCGGCCGTCTGCACGAACAGCGGGACGTGGCCTGGCGGATGCTCAACGACATCCCCGGCGTGAGCTGCGTCAAGCCCAAGGGCGCCCTGTACGCGTTCCCGCGCATCGATCCGGCGGTTCACAAGATCCACGACGACGAGAGGTTCGTCCTCGACCTGCTCCTGCGGGAGAAGATCCAGGTGGTCCAGGGCACCGGCTTCAACTGGCCCTCCTCCGACCACTTCCGCATCCTGACACTCCCCCACGCGGATGTCCTGGAGACGGCGATCGGCCGGATCGGGCGGTTCCTGAGCGGCTACCGACAGTAACCCTCATGAGGGCGCCCCGCCTCCTGCTGGAGACGGGGCGTCGCGTGTCGCGGCGGTGGGCGTCAGGCCCGGCGGTTCGGGATGGCGAGGAGGGCCGCGGCGCTCAGGGCGGCTGCTGCGGCGAAGACGTAGAAGACCGTGGTCGGGCCGAGAGAAGACATCAGGATCCAGCCGCCGAGCAGCGGCGCCACGATCGCGCCGCCACGCCCGAAGCCCGAGACGTAGCCGAGTGCCGTGGCACGGGTCGAGGCCGGGTAGCTGGACGCCACCCAGTCGTTGAGCACGGTCAGGGCCGAATGGGCACCGACACCGGCGAGCGCGGTCAGACAGAGGACGACGACGGTGTTGCCGCCCCACGACAGGCCGACGACGGCGATCGCGGAGAGCGCCGCGCTGCCGATGGTGACGAAGCGCGGGCCGACCCGGTCGGCGACAGCGGCGATGGCGAACGAGCCGATCACGGCACCCAGATTGAGCACGAGCGTGAACTGCAGCGCCGAGCCGAGCGGGTAGTCCATCTCGCGCATCAGCTGGGTCAGCCAGGTGTTCAGGCCGTACCAGGCCAGGAGCACCGCGAAGTTGGCGACGATGAACAGCACCGTGGTGCGTGCGCGGCCGTCCGACAGCACGGAGCGGGCCGGCGAGGGGGTCTTCGCCTCGGCCGTCGGGCCGCCGGACCCGGGGCTGTCGACGGACGCCGTCGAGGGAGTGGCTTCGGGGGCGGGGGCGTCGGCCGCTCCGGGTCGCGAGTCCGGCAGCAGGGCGTACACGCCGGCGAACACCAGCGTCGACAGTGCCGCGCCGACACCGAACAGGCCGCGCCAACCGAGGGAAGCGCCCCACGCGGCGGCGGTGAGCGCGGCGAGCACACCGCCGACCGGAACGCCCGCGAGGACGATGGTCGCCACCAGCGCGGAGCGACCGCGCGGAGCGTACTCCTTGGCGAGGGCCACGCAGGACGGCATCACACCGCCCATGCCGATGCCGGCGAGCAGTCGGAAGAGACCGAACTGCCAGGGCTCGGCGGCGACGGCACAGCCGACGGTGAACAGGGTGAAGATCACTCCCGACGCCAGCACGAGCCGACGCCTGCCGAGGCGGTCGGCGAGCGGCCCGCAGACGATGGCGCCGATGAGCATGCCCACATAAACGAGACTGCCGAGGGTTCCGGCGAGGGACTTGTCGAGGCCCAGTTTCGAGTCGGCGAGCATCGACGGCATCGCCACGCCGTAGACGATGAGGTCGAACCCCTCGACCGTGATCGCCGCCGTACACAGGACGACGACCGCACGGGTCAGGGCGCGGGTGCGCCGGTCCGTCGGAGCGGGAGCGGGGGGCCGGGCGGGAGCGGAGG
>NZ_LIQT01000144.1 GCF_001418415.1 Streptomyces hirsutus | reverse complement strand
GGCAGCAGCTGCTGCCCCGCCTGCTGTCCGGCGAGGACATCTGGTGCCAGGGATTCTCCGAGCCGGAGTCCGGATCCGACCTGGCCTCGCTGCGCACCCGCGCCCGGATCGAGGGTGACGAGTTCGTCATCAACGGTCAGAAGGTGTGGACCAGTTGGGCTCACAAGGCGCAATGGTGCGCGCTGCTGGCGCGCACGGACGCGGGCGCTCCGAAGCACCGGGGCATCAGCTACATCCTCGTCGACATGAGTACCCCCGGCGTCACCGCACGACCGCTGGTGCAGATGACCGGAGACGACGAGTTCTGCGAGGTCTTCCTCGAGGACGTCCGCGTGCCGGTGCGCAATCTGGTCGGACAGCTCGATGAGGGGTGGGCCATCGCCCAGGACACCCTGAGCCATGAGCGCGGTTCGTACACGCTCCGCCGACGCGTGGAGTACGAGGTGGCGGTCGAGGAGGCCGTGCGGAACCTCCGCGGCCACGTCGGCGCGACCGGGACCGAGCCCTCGGACCGGGTCCTGGAGCAGCTCGGCCGGTCCTACGCGGCGGTACGGGCACTGGAGGCGCTGACCCGCCGGACCATCGACCGGCAGCTCACCGGCGACATCCCCAGCCCTTACGACTCGGTGGACAAGCTCAGCCTCAACGAGGTGGAGCAACTGCTCTACACGTCCATCACCGACCTGCTCGGACCGTTCCGTCTGGCGGCCGACCGGGCACCGTTCGGTCTCGACGGCCCGCGGTGGGTCAAGGAGCACTACTACTCCCGGGCGGCGTCCATCTACGGAGGGACGTCCCAGATCCAGAAGAACATCATCGGCGAGAGACTGTTGGGACTGCCCCGTGGCTGACGACGAGATCCTGCAGGCGGTCAGGGCGTTCCTGGACCGTGACTACGCCGACGAGCGCAGGCTCGCCGCACTGCTGACCCAGGGCGAGGATCGGCACCTGCTCGAAGAAGCGGCGGCACAGGGCTGGTTCGGGCTGGTCGCGCCCGAGGCGGACGACGGCCTCGGACTGCACCCCGCCGCTCTCGTGCCGCTGTTCCGGCTGTTCGGGCGGCGTCTGGTGACCGGCCCCCTGCTGGAGCAGATGCTGCTGCCGGGACTGCTGCTCCGCACGGCCTGCGCCGACGACGCGCGAACCAGGCTGGCGGCCGCGCTGACCGGTGGACGACGGGTGGCTGTCCTGGACCCCGGTGTCACCCTCGACTGGCGCGCGGCCAACGGCTCTCCGGCCCTGGACTCCGGCCTGCTGGCCGGATCGGTGGACCTGGTGCGCTTCGGCGCGGTCTCGGACCTGTTCGTCGCGATCGTCGACGACGGACCGGACGGCACGGCGGCGGTCCTGGTCCTCGACCGCGACCGGCCCGGCATCACCGTCACCGGGCACCGGAGTACGGACCCCGGGGCGAGCTACGCCCGCGTGGCCCTCGACGGGGTCACGGCCGGGCCGGGCGACGTCATCGCGCGGAGCGAGGCGGCGGCGGGACTCGTGGCCGCACTGCGGAGCTGGCAGCGGGTCCTGGTCGCCGCTGAACTCGCCGGCATCGCTCGCCACGTACTCGACCTGAGCGTCGAATTCGCCAAACAGCGCGAGCAGTTCGGCCGTCCCATCGGCGGCTTCCAGGCGGTCAAGCACATCGCGGCTTCGGCCGCCCAGCGCGTGATCATGCTCGAGAGCCTCGTCGAGGCCGTGGCCGCCGACTCGGCGACGCTCTCCCCGGGGGCCTTCGAGCTCGCGGCCCTGTCACTCAAGGCCGCCGCCGCCGAGGTCGGCCGCTCGGCGTGCGAGGACGCCCTGCAGATCCACGGCGGCATCGGATTCACCCACGAACACGAACTGCACTGGTACTACAAGCGCGCGCTGTCCCTGCGCACCTGGTACGGGGACGAGCGGGAGGCCGCGACCGAGGTCGGACGGCGCCTGGTGTCCGCCCCGCTTTAGGGCCTGTCCGGCGGACCATGCCGCAGACGCGGGGGCTGGTGCGCCCTCTCCCAAGCTCTTCGAGCAGGGGGACCCCCATGCGCGGGGGCACCCCCATCGCCCCCGCTCACCTGTGCTGATGAGGTGCCGCCGACGTTCTGGGGCCTGATCCGCCGGACAGGCCCCAGCATGCGGGAGTCGCGCGGCCGGCCGCCCCACCACGCTCAATCCGCATGGGTGCGCGGCAGCAGGGACCGGACGGCCTGCCGGCTCAGCGCCGCCGCGATCTCGGCCGGCGACAGTGATCCTCCCGGGCGGTACCACTGGTGGATCCAGTTGATCATCCCCAGCACGCCGAACACCGCGAGCCGGGGATCCAGGTCCGCGGCGATCTCGCCGGACTCCTGGCCGCTCCTCACGAGCCCACGCAGGGACGCCTCGTAGGCGTCGCGGGTGGCGACGATGCGCTCCTGGTACTCGTCGGACAGGGCCGACCGTTCGTTGTAGAAGGCGGCCGTCACATGGAAGTGCTCCGCGGCGAACCTGGCGTGCTGGAGCAGCATGCGTTCCAGCGTCTGCAGGGGCGTGCCGCCTTCGGCCTTGGCGTTCTCGGTGAGCTCGACGAAGAACGTGTGCGCGTAGTCGGTGATGGCGAAGAGCAGGTCCTTCTTGGAGTCGATGTAGTAGTAGAGGCTGCCCTTCTGCAGGCCCACCGCGTTGGCCAGGTCCTGCAGGGACGTGGCCGCGTACCCCTTCTCGTAGAACAACCGGGCGGCCGTCTCGAAAATCTGATCGTTCTTCAACTCGGCCTTACGGGGCCGGATCTTGGGGCGAGGCCATTCCCTGCTCGTCTCGCTCATGTGACTCTTCCTCGTCCCTGGGAGTCTCTGGGGGTCTGGCGAACCCTTGCACGTTGCATGCGTTCACCATCATAATCCCGACGGTAGATTAATTTCTGACGCTCGGTAGAACACGCGGATCGAGGAATCATATGCGGGGCATGAGCGCGGGAGCGGACGTCGAGGGGTTCCGGACCCTGTCGACCGACCTGGACGACGGGGTTCTCACCGTCACCCTCGACCGCCCGGACCGGCTGAACGCCTTCACCGTCGAGATGGCGGACGAACTCGTGGCGCTGTTCACCGGGGTGAACACGCGGGACGAGGTCCGTGCCGTGGTGGTGACGGGAGCCGGCCGGGCCTTCTGCGCCGGCATGGAACTCGCGTCGGAGGGCAACGTGTTCGGGCTGGACGAGTCCCAGCGGCCGACCCTGTCCGACATGGACGACCTCGACGATCCGCGGATCCTGCGAGGCGTGCGCGACACCGGCGGCCGGGTGGTCCTGGCGATCTTCGACTGCCGCAAGCCCGTGATCGCGGCGATCAACGGCCCGGCCGTGGGCATCGGGGCGACGATGACCCTGGCCATGGACATCCGGCTGGCTTCGGAGAAGGCGCGCATCGGCTTCGTCTTCGGCAAACTCGGCATCGTCCCCGAAGCGGCGTCGACGTGGTTCCTGCCGCGGATCGTCGGCATGGCCCGCGCGCTGGAATGGGTGTACTCGGCCGAGGTCCTCTCGGCGGAGGAGGCCGGGGACGGCGGACTGGTGAGCCGTGTCGTCCCCGCCGCATCGCTGCTCGAGGAGGCACAGGACCTGGCACGCCGCATCTCGCGGAACCGGTCGCCGGTCGCCGTCGCGCTCACGCGGCAGATGATGTACCGCAACAGCGCCCTGCCGCACCCCAGGGAGGCACACCGGGTCGACTCCCTGGCGATGTTCTACACCAGCACGGCAGACGGCAAGGAAGGCGTCGAGGCGTTCCGCGAGAAGCGGGAACCCCGCTTCACCGGCAGCGCGCACACGGGGATGCCACCGTTCTACCCGTGGTGGGACGACGAGTGAGGAGCCCTGTACGGGTGGACGTGGGCGGACGCAGGAGTGGCCGCCCCCGCATGAGTGCGTGTCACCGACCCCCGTGACCGGTCACGGCCGGGACGGCGTGGTGGTGAACTCCTCCTGGAGTTCGCGGCGCAGCCGCAGGAAGCGGCGCGGGTTGTGGAAGGCGGCGACCGCGACGCGACGGCCCGCGGTGTCGGTGAAGGCGAACACGGTGCCGCGGTCGGTCCCGCCCTCCCCCGCTTCGAGCACCTTGACCGAGGACGCGAGGTCGGGGCGGCCCACCAGCTGGAAGTTCACGTCGTACTGCATGCTCCAGAAGTAGGGCGGCGCCGGCGGGCGGGCCGACTCCCGGCCGAGGACCGCCGCCGCCACCACGGCCGCCTGGTCGACCGCCGTCGTCCAGTGCTCGTGGCGTGCGGAGTCGCCGTACGCCGGCTGCTCCCACCGCGCGACGTCGCCGAGCGCCCACACCCGGTCGCCGGCCCGGCCGCGGGCGTCGCACGGCACGCCCGCGGCGTCATCGAGGCCGAGGCCGGTCAGCCATTTGTTGTTGGGTTCGGCGCCGATACCGACGACGACGTGGGCGGCGGCGAGTTCGGTGCCGTCGGCGAGCCGGACGGCCACCGTGCCGGCCGCCTCCTGGACCGAAGTGATGGGGACGCCGGTCAGCACCCGTACGCCCCGGGCCCGGTGCAGCCGGGTGAAGCAGGCGCCGATCTCGGGGCCGAGAACGGGTTCGAGAGGCGTGCCCGCGGCCTCGACGACGGTGACGTCCAGGCCGGCCCCGCACGCGGCGGCCGCCACCTCGAGCCCGATGAAACCGCCGCCCACGACGACCAGCGGGCCGCCGTCCGCCAGCGCGGTGCGCAGCCGGACGCTGTCGGCGAGCGTGCGCAGCCGGTGGACCCGCCCGTCGGGAGCGGCTCCCGGCCAGGTCCGGGCGGCGGCGCCGGTGGCCACGACGAGTTGGTCGTAGTCGAGCCGCTCGCCGTCGGCCAGGGTGACGGCTTCGGTGTCCACCGCGACGGCCCGTGCTCCGAGCACGGTCTCGATGCCGGCCTCGGAGAGCTTCGCGGGAGTGGTCAGCGCGGTGCGCGCGATCTCCCACTCGCCGGTCAGCACCTGCTTGGACAACGGCGGGCGGTCGTAGGGGAGGTGGTGCTCGTCGCCCACCAGCCGCAGCCGACCCGTGTACCCGCCTGCGCGCAGCGCTTCGGCGACCCGCAGCCCGGCGAGTGAGGCGCCGACGACGACGATTCCGTCGCTCATGGTCATCGATCTCCTTGGACGGCACGGTCGGGAAAGAACGGAACCAGGTGTGAAGTCATTGCCTAAGAAACCAAGCACTGTCAGAATACTGTGTCAATGATCACGGTCGGCGCAACTCCTGGCACGTGAGCTGCCTGCCGCATGCCCGACGTGGCTCATCCCTCGTGGCCCGGACGTGGAGGACACCCATGCTGAGCATGACGATCGACGGCAAACCCGTCGACACGCGCGACACCTTCGACGTCGTGAATCCGGCGACCGGTGCCGTCGAAGCGCAGGCACCCGAGTGCACGCCGGAGCAGCTCGACCAGGCGATGACGTCGGCCGCCCGCGCCCAGAAGAGCTGGAAGCGGGACGACGAAGCGCGCCGGCGGACCCTGCGTGACCTGGCCGACGCCGTCGACGCCCACCAGGAGGAACTGACCGCGCTCCTGGTCCAGGAGACCGGCAAGCCGCGGGCCGTCGCCGCGGCCGAAGTCGCCTCCTCCGCACCCTGGATCCGCTACTACGCCGACCTGGACTGGCCGAAGCGGGTCATCCAGGACGACGCCACCGCCAGGATCGAGGTGGCCCACCGGCCGATGGGCGTGGTCGCCGCGATCACGCCGTGGAACGGCCCGGTCGGCATGTGGACCTGGAAGATCGCCCCGGCCCTGCGCGGCGGCAACACCGTCGTGCTCAAGCCCTCGCCGTTCACTCCGCTCTCGACCCTGCTGCTGGGCCGGATCGGCGCCGAAGTGCTGCCGCCCGGTGTCATCAACATCGTCACCGGCGGCGACGAGCTCGGCAAGGCCATGACCTCGCACCCGACGCCACGCAAGATCAGTTTCACCGGCTCGATCCCCGCCGGACGGTCCGTGGCCGTCAACGCCGCCCACGACCTCAAGCGGGTCACCCTCGAACTCGGGGGCAACGACGCGGCGATCGTTCTCGACGACGCGGACCTGGAGAAGACCGCCGGCACCCTGTTCGCGTTCTCGATGTTCAACTGCGGCCAGATCTGCTGCATCCCCAAACGCATCTTCGTTCCGGCGAACCGCTACGAGGAGTTCGTCGACGCGTTCGGCGCGGCCGCGCGGGCGACGGCCGTCGGCGATCCGACCGACCCCGCCACCGCGTTGGGCCCGCTGACCACCCGACCGCAGTTCGACCGGGTCTCGGAGCTGGTGTCCGACGCCGTCGCACGCGGCGCCCGGGTCGTGTCCGGCGGGAAGCCCATCGAGGGTGGCGGCTACTTCTTCGAGCCGACGGTCTTCGCCGACGTGGCGGAAGGCGTGCGGATCGTCGACGAGGAGCAGTTCGGCCCGGTGATCCCGCTGCTGAAGTACGACACCGTCGACGAAGCGGTGACACGTGCCAACGCCACCGACTACGGCCTGTCCGGCTCGGTCTGGTCCGCTGACGAGGAGAAGGCCCGGGCCGTCGCCGAACAGCTCGAGTGCGGCACCGCCTGGATCAACTGCCACGCCATGCTGCCCTCCCACGCGCCCTTCTCCGGCGCCAAGCACAGCGGCCTCGGCGTGGCCAACGGCGAGGACGGGCTGCGGTCCTTCACCGAGCAGCAGGTCGTCCACACGGCGAAGGGCTGAACACGCCATGCGCAGGAGAACGCTCGTCGGACTCGCGGTGCTCCCGCTGCTGCTCACCGCGTGCGGCGAAGGCGGCACCGGGGGATCGGCCGACGGTCCCATCAAGATCATGACGATCGCGTCGTTCGAGAGTCCGGTCTACTCCGTCCCGTGGCTCAAGACGGCCGTGACCGCCGCGGTGGAACGGGTCAACGACGAAGGCGGCGTCGACGACCGCAAGATCAAGTTGCTGACCTGCAACGACAAGTTCGACCCCAACGAGGCCACGGCCTGCGCCCAGCGCGCCGTCTCCGAGAAGGTCGTCGCGGTCGTCGGCCCGCTCTCGCCCAACATCGGGCCCATCGCGGCGGTGATGGAGCAGGCCGGAATCCCGGTCATCGGCCCCGGCGGCGCCGACGGCCAGAACGAGGCGACCAGCCCGGTGTCCTACCCCATCAACGCGACCCCGGTCGGCATGGGGGTCGGCGCCGGAAAGCTCGCGGTCGAGCGCGGCGGCCCGAACGTCGTCGTGATCGGAGGGGACAACGAGACCGCCCGCGCCGGCACCGAATGGGCCAGGCGGGGCGTCGAGGAGGCCGGCGGCAAGGCGACCATGATCTACGCCCCGATCGGCTCGGCCGACTACTCGACGGTGGCGGCCAAGGCGATCGGCCACGACCCCGACGGGGTGTCCCTGCAGGGTTCAGGCGCCGACGCCGGCCGGATCGCGACCGCGTTGCGGTCCGCCGGGTACGAGGGCCTGATCACCGGCATCTCCTCGATGGTCACGCCGGGCGTGCTGAAGATTCTCGGACCGGACGCCGGGAACATCGTGCTCACCTCCCGCGGCCACGCCGCCTCCGACACATCCAACCCGGAGATCGCGGCATTCAACAAGGCGATGAAGGCCGCCGATCCGGAGGTCAACATCGACGACATCGGCCTGAACGGCTGGCTGGCGGTCAAGCTGTTCGCGGCGGTCGCCGAGGGGCACGAGATCACTGACGGAGCCTCCGTCATCAAGGCCATCGACGCCATCGAGGAGCCGGTCAGCCTCGGTGAGGCCTACCCGGACTACCGGGGCGTCCAGGATCCCCCTCCGCTGCCGGAGTACCCGCGGGTCGCCTCGTTCGAGGTCGGCACCAGCGCCGTGAAGGGCGGCCGGATCGTGCCGGACGGCAACTTCTTCGACCCGTTCGCCAAGTAGCCGCGGGCCGGCGGGGGCCGACGACGGGGCGGCTCTCGCCGGCATCCCTGTGCAGAAAGGTTCATTCATGGCAGCAACCCGCAGGATCGTCGTGGTCGGGGCCGGGGGTGCCGGACTCGCCGCCGCCCTCGAGGCCGGCCGGGCCGGAGCCGACGTGATCCTCCTCGAAACGGCCGAGCAGGTCGGTGGCGCGACCGCCCGGGCCGGCGGCGTCGTCTACGCCGCCGACACCCCGGTCCAGAAGGCCCGCGGCGTCGAGGACTCCGTGGACGAGCTCATCAACTACTACATGACGGTGAGCCGGCACGAACTGGAACCGCGGCTCCTGCGCGCCTCGGCGGAGGGCACCCGCGAGGTGATCGACTGGCTGGAGGAACTGGGCGTCACCTGGGAGCCCGACCGCCTGTACATCGCCGGTCTCGAACACAAGCCGCGCGGCCACCTGCCCACCGGCGACACCCGCGGGCTCGGCCCGGCGGGCGGCGCGATGATCGTCGCCGCGCTGCTCACCGCGGTCGAGGGGAGGGACAACGTCGAGATCCGTACCGGCACCCGGTGCACCGGGCTGCTCACCGGGGACGACGGTGCCGTCGCCGGTGTACGCACCGAGGCCGGCGAGGAGATCCCCGCGGACGCCGTCATCCTCACCACCGGCGGCTTCGGCGCCGCCCCCGACCTGCTGAGCGAGCACTGGCCCGACGCCGTCGAGCACGGCGACTGGCACTGGTACCTCGGCCCCGACACCAACGTCGGCGACGGCATCCGCATGGGCCTGGCCGCCGGCGGCGAACTGCGCGGATACGGAGGCACCCTGCTGGAGACGCCGAACTTCGGCCGCCTCAACGACGCCTTCACCCCGTCCTGGGTGATCTACGTCAACAAGAACGGTCACCGCTTCGTCGACGAGACCGACACCTACTGCGTGATGCCGCACGTCATCGCCAAGCAGCCCGGGGGCACGTGCTGGGCCGTCTTCGACGAGGCCGCGCTGCGGCAGGTCGCCGACAGCGGCCACGTCGACCCCTACGGCCTCGGCGTCGACCTGGAGTCGAACTGGACCGCCGCCATGCTGCGCAAGCAGATCGAGGCCGGCGTCGTGAAGTCCGGTGCCACGCCGGCGGAGCTGGCCGAGCGCACGGGCATCGCCGCCGCCGGTCTGGAGGCGACCGCCGAGCACTGGAACGCCGACGTAGCCAGGGGCCACGACACGGTCTTCGAGAAGAAGGGGACGCTGGCACCGGTCTCGACCGCGCCGTTCTACGCGGTGGAACTGCGGCCGGCCATCATCGGCATCACCTTCGCCGGTCTGCGCATCGACGACGAGGCCCGGGTCCTGGACACCGCGGGCCGCCCGATACCAGGCCTGTTCGCCGGCGGCGAGGTGGCCGGCGGTCTCGACGCCGACGTGTACGCCGGCGGCGGCACCTCCATCGGCAACGCCCTCGTCTTCGGCCGCACCGCCGCCCGGAGCGCCACCGCCGGGGCCGCGTAGTGGCGCCGCATACGGCCGCCCCCGGCGACCGCAGCCCCCGCGAGGTCGCCGACCGCCTGGCGATCTACGAGCTCTACGCCCGTTACGCCCAGGCGGCCGACCTCGCGGACGGCGCCGCCTACGCCGACTGCTTCACCGAGGACGGCTGGACCGACATCTCCTCCTTCGGCCACACCGCCGAGTCCTTCCGGAGGAGGGGCCTGGACGTCCTCGACGAGACCGGCAAGGTGCGCGGCCGGGCCCGCCTGCGGACCATCGCCACCAAGGCTCCCGGCGCGCCGCACTACCACCACCTCACCGTCAACGCCGTCGTCACTTCCTACGAGGGCGACCGGGCCACCGGCTCGGCGTACTTCGTCGTG
This sequence comes from Streptomyces hirsutus, assembly GCF_001418415.1. Classification (GTDB taxonomy): domain Bacteria; phylum Actinomycetota; class Actinomycetes; order Streptomycetales; family Streptomycetaceae; genus Streptomyces; species Streptomyces hirsutus. Next base: position 68,579 of record NZ_LIQT01000144.1, on the reverse strand, counting down.
CTCGCGCCCGACGGCCGCGTCCACCAGTTCGGGCGCTACGAGGACGTCATCGTCCGCGACACCGACGGACAGTGGCGGTTCGCCGAGCGCAGGGACCTCGCCGCGTTCAACTCCGGCACCACCCTGCCCCGGGGCTGAACCCGCCCCCCGGAAACAGGTACAGGTACCACGGCCACCGGCCCACACCCCGCACGGGGTGTGGGCCGGTGGCCGTGTGCTGGAGGCGACGGCCCGTCAGGTCGCTGGGGCGGCGTCGTGGCGGACGGGGAGCGCGGTGAAGCCGTAGGTCGTGAAGTAGGTCCGGGCGGTGACCTCACCGTCGAGGGCCAGGTCGGGCAGCCGGTCGAGGATGTACTCGAGCACGATGGTGATCTCCAGCTTCGCCAGTGCTTCACCGATGCAGCGGTGGCGGCCGAAGCCGAAGGTCAGGTGACCGTGCACGCCCGGCCGGTCGGGGTCGAAGCGGTCCGGCTCCTCGAACTTCTCCGGGTCGTAGTTGCCGGCGCCGAAGGCCAGCATCACCTTCTCGCCGGGACAGATGCCCACGCCGCGCACCTCGGCGTCCTTGCGGGCGGTGCGCCCCATGTTCCAGACCGGCGGGTTGATGCGCAGCGACTCGTCGACGACCTTGCCCAGCCGGGAGCGGTCGGCCTGCAGTGAGGCAATGAGGCCCGGTTCGGCGAGCACCCGGTGCACGGTGTTGGTGATGCCGTCGACGGTGGTGCCGTGGCCGGCCACGATGAAGACGATGCACAGGCCGAGCAGTTCGTCGTCGGTCAGCGGTGCGCCCTCGATCTCGCCCTGCATGATCCTGCCGAGCACGTCCTCGGCGGGCTTCCCGCGGCGCTTGTCGATCTCCTCCCGCACGACGGCCTCGACGGCGGCCGCGGCGCTGCGCGCGCGCTCCGGGTCACCGGTGGAGGCCATCCACTCGTCGACGATGTCGGAGATGTGGTTCCCGTCCTGGTCGAAGCCCAGGATCGCGGAGATCGTGGACGTCGGCACCTTGCGGGCGACGTCGAAGACGAGGTCGCCGCGCCCGCTCGCGGCCAGGCCCGCGAAGGCGTCCTCGACGATCCGCTCGATCACCGGCCGGTAGCTCTCGACGGTCTTCGGGGTGAAGTACGGTACGAGGAACCGGCGCCACGGGGTGTGCAACGGCGGATCGACCTCGGCGAGCGGCAGCATCACCGACTTCCCGGTCGACGGGATGGTGTGGCCCTGCTCGACGGTGTAGGTCTCCCAGTCGTTGGCCGCCGCGGTGATGTCGGCGTACTTCGTCAGCATCCAGAACCCGCCGACCGCGTCGCTCCACGCGACGGGGCACTTCCCCTGCACGTCCTTCAGCGTCTCGAACAGGTGCGGAGCGAGGGACGGATCGGTGTTGTCCAGGTGGTACGCGTGCTCGGACTTACGGCTCTCGGTCATGGCGGATCCTTGTCGTGCGCGCTTTAACCAAACGCTGTTAGCATAAAGTGGCGGCTGTCTTCCGACAAGAAGCAAAAGGGCGGAAGACACCCGGTGCGGCGTCAGCCGCAGGTCAGGTGAGCTCCCGCAGGCGGGCCGCGACCCGGGCGCGGGCGGCCTCGTCGAGGTCGTACGGTGTGACGAGGGTGAACCGGTCGAACACGTCGCCGTAGCGCGCGGCGAGGATGCCCGCCGCTTCCTCCGGGGTGCCGACGGCCGCGAACTCGTGCAGCACCTCGTCGTCGACCGCGGCGGTCATCGTCTTCCAGTCACCCGCGCGGGACAGCGCGTGCAGCCGTTCACCGAGCCCGCCCCATCCGTGCGCCTCCAGCACCGGCCGGTAGGACGGGGTCGAGGCGTAGAACGCGATCTGGCTCCGGGTGGCCTCCGCCGCGGCGGAGATCTGCTCCGGTGTCGTGCCGGTCGCCACGAACGGCCCGCCGACCCGCTGGAAGTCCGGACGCGGGGACTTGTCGCGGCCCCGCCGGAGCGCCGCGAGGGTGTGCTCGCGCAGATAGCGCTCGGTGAGAAAGCTGTGGAACAGGACGCCGTCCCCGACCTCCCCGGCCACCTCGGTCATCAGGTCCCCGACGGCCGCGACGACGACCGGCGGTGTGCCGTGGCCGTGCGGGGCCGGTGTGAACATCGGCGTCATCAGCGTGTGCGTGTAGAACCGGCCCTCGAAGGCGAGGCGTTCAGCGGTCTCCCAGGCGGACCAGATGGCGCGCAGGGCGAGGACGTACTCGCGCATCCGGGCGGCCGGCTGGGACCAGGGCATCGAGAAGCGCCGGGTGATGTGGGCGCGCACCTGGGTGCCGAGCCCCAGCATGAAGCGGCCCTGCGAGAGGCGTTGCAGGTCGTGCGCCATCGAGGCGACGTTCATCGGGTTCCGGGCGAAGGCCACCGCGATGCCGGTGCCCAGGCCGATCCGCTCGGTCGCGGTGCTCGCGACGGCCAGCTGGAGGAACGGATCGCGGTCGAGCTCGCTGGCCCAGACGGCGTCGTAGCCGGCCTCCTCGGCCGTGCGCGCCGCCGCGGCCGGATCGGCGCCTCCCCTGATGGGCAGCGCGGTGTCGACGGGCGCGCTCATGCTCCTGCCTCCCTGCTGATCGCCGCGGCCAGGGCGTCCGCCCCGCCGATCTTGCTGCTCACTTCGTCGGCCGCCTCGACCAGCCGGGCCGCGACCTGTCCGACCTCGGCGCCGTCGAGATGGCGGCCGAAGCCCCGGACGGCGAGGCCGAGCTCGACCTTCCGGGGGCCGAAGACGGGCGCCACGAGCATCCGGACGTCGTACGACGTGTGCGGGTCGAGCTCGGGGTCGAACTGCTCCCCGCGCAGTCCGCGCATCACGTCGTCGAGTTCGTCGACCGAGGGATGGCGCAGTTGCTGGCCGACCGCGCGCTCGAGCCGGTCGTAGTGGTCGTCGCCGATCGCCACGGACCAGCGCCGCCGCCGGGTGCGGCGCAGCGCGGCCTCACCCACCGCGGCCCGGGCCGGGCCCGCGGGGAGCCAGGCGCCGGTGCCGGCCGGGTCCCAGGCGACGAAGACCGAGCCGACCGGGAACACGAACGGGGTGCGGTAGCCGACCCGCGAGGAGACGTAGTCGGCGTTGGGGGAGTCGGCGATGGCGAGGCACACCGACTGCTGATCGACCGTCCCGACGGCGAGGCATTCGAGGTCGAGTTCCCCGGCGAGTCGCTCCATGTGCGGCCGGGCGCGCCCGGCCAGCTCGATGAGCTCGACCAGATCGCGCTCGGGCGCGGCCATCAGCGACGGGGTGGTGAACCCCCCGTACCCGCCGCGGAAGAACACCAGGGGCGGACCCGGCCGGAGCTCGGAGAGCTGGTTGACCTCGCCGACGACGATGTAGTGGTCGCCCGCCTCGTACCGCTGCGCGAGCGTGCAGTCGATCCAGGCGAGGGCCCCGTCGATCACGGGTGCGCCGGAGGGCGCCGGAAACCATGTGATGCCGCTGAACTTGTCGGCGCCCCTGGTCGCCATCGCGCGGCACACGTCTTCCTGGTCGGCGCCGAGGATGCTGACGCAGAACCGCCCGGTGGCCTCGATCCTGGGGTAGGTGCTCGACGTGCGCGCCGGCATGAAGCCCACCAGGGGCGGATCGAGCGAGACCGAACTGAAGGACCCCACCGCCATGCCGTGGGGCCGGCCCTCCGCGTCGAGCGCCGTGATGACCGCGACGCCGGTGGGAAATTGTCCGAGGACGTCGCGGAAGTAGCGCGAGTCCTGTACCGGGATGGTCGCCTGACCGTTGCTGCTCACATCGCACCTCACTGGGACGGCAGTGAGCATTAAACTAACAGCATTTGGTTCTGGGGCCAAGAGTGAGGGGGGTGCGGGGTCGGGGCGGCGTCGGCCCGCAGGGCGGGATGAGGGGTCTTGGCGTAATAACCAAATGCCGTTAGGCTGAGTTGATCCGGCCGGACCGGGCCGTTTGCGCACTCAGCGAAGGGATCGACGTGGGAGCGGTATGGCAGGCCCTGTGCGGCCGACTCGGAACGAAGTACCCGATCATGCAGGACGGCATGGGTCCGTCACCCACCACCGCGCTGGCGACCGCCGTGTCCGCGGCAGGCGGCCTCGGCTCGGTCTCCACACCGGGCCTGCTCACCCCCGAGGCCGAGCTGCGCAAGAAACTGCGCGACCGGATGGAACAGGTGGCGGTCGACGCGCGGGGCTCCTTCGCCGTGAACATCCCGGTCGGAACCATCGCCTCCGGCGAGATGCTCCCGGCTTCCGAGGCGTGCATCGACGAGGCGATCCGGATCAAGCTCGCCGGCGGTCCGGTCGGCGAGCACTTCGCCGCCGTCACCACCTCGGCGGGCTTCCCCGGCGGCTTCACCGAGCGCATCAAGGAAGCCGGCCTGTTGCACATCCACAAGGTCGGCTCGGTGCGCCACGCCGTCAAGGCCGCCGAGGCCGGCGTGGACGTCGTCATCGCCTCGGGCTTCGAGATGGGCGGCCACACCCACCTCCGGCCGGTCTCCACCATGGTGCTGGCCCCGCAGGTGATCGCCGAGGTCGACATCCCGGTCATCGTCTCCGGCGGCATCCACGACGGTCACGGACTCGCCGCGATGCTCGCCATGGGCGCCGCCGGCGTCGCCATGGGCACCCGGTTCATCGCGACCGAGGAGCACGAGTGGCACCGGAACTACAAGCAGTACATCGTCGACTCACGCGAGTGGGACGACATGACCTATCAGGGCTACTACGCGCCCAGCCGCGGTCTCAGGAACAAGGCCCTGCTGGAGGACCTGCCGGCCCTCAAGGCCACGGGCATCTCCGTCGACGAGCTCAACCAGTGGAAGGAGGACCGGGGTTACCTGGCCCAGATGGAGGGCGACACGGAGACCGGCATCGTCGTCGCCGGCCAGGTCTCGGCCGCCATCCAGGACATCGTGCCGGTCAAGGTGCTCCTCGAACGGATGATGGACCAGGCCGTCGGCCTCCTCGAGGCCACCTCGGCATCGCTCGCGGCCCTCAAGGCCACCCGCGCCTGAGCGAGTTCGCCCCGGGGCCTGCCCGCCAGGTCCCGGGGCGACGGCCCGGCCCCGCACAGGTCCCGGGCCGTTCGTCGTTCCGCCGCCTCGGCCGGTCAGCCGTGCCGGGCTGCGGACGGCAGGTCCGGCGCACCCGTCGCCGCAGGCGGCAGGGGAGCGGCATCCTCCGGGACGACCCTCGCGCCAGGGGTGAACCGGATCGGCATGACGGTCCAGCCGTTGACGAGGGGGATGGTCGGCCGGTGGACGAGGGCCTCGCGGTCGACGGCGAAGTCCGGCATCCGGCGGAGCAGGGCGCGGACGACCTCGACCAGTTCGGCCCGGGCGAGGTACGCGCCGACGCAGCGGTGCACACCGAGCCCGAAGGCCACGTGCTGGTGCGCGTTCGCACGGTCGGGATCGACGGTCTCCGGGTCGGGGAACACCGTCTCGTCGCGGTTGGCCGAGCCGATGCCGAGGAAGAGCCGGTCGCCCGGCCGCAGCGCGACGCCCCCGAGCGTGGTCGGAGCGACGACGGTGCGGGCCGCGCCGGTGCCCGGACTGTAGAGCCGCAGGAGTTCGTCCGTGGCACCCGGGACGGCGTCGGGGTCCTCGATCAGCCGGCGGCGCAGCTCCGGATGGGCGTCGAGATGCCCGATGACGTTGGACAGCTGCGCCGTCGTGGTGTCGACGCCCCCGGTGAGCAGCATGAACACCAGCTCGGCGATCAGGTCGTCGTCGATCGGCCGCCCGTCGACCTCTGCCTCCAGCAGGGCCGTGCAGACGCCCGGCGGACCCGCTCCGCGCTCCCGCCACTCGGTGACCAGCTCCCGCATCTCCCGCATCACGCCGATGATCGCTCGCGCCGAGCCCTTCTTGTGGCCGACGCCCTGGTGCAGGGCGTGCGCGTAGTGCTGCCAGCGGTCGAGGGGCAGGCCCAGCAGATCGACGATGACCAGCGGCGGCAGCACGGCGCCGAGGTCGCCGACGACGTCCATCCGGCCCGACTCGATGGTGCGGTCGAGGATCCGGTCGACGATCGTGGTGAGCCGGGGGGTGTACTCGCGGACCGTGCGGGCGGAGAAGAACGGCGCGATCAGCCGGCGGTAGGCGAGGGAATCCGGCGGGTCCATCTCCATCATCCCCAGCCGCGACGCCGTGACCGGCACGGTCGCCCCGCCCACGATCCTGCCGTCGAACTCCAGCTCGCGCCCGGACGCGAACGTCTCCGGTTCCCGCAGTACGCGGCGGATGTCCTCGTAACGGGTGACGGCGTAGAACCCGCCGTGCCGCGGGGAGTGCGCGACCGGGCAGCCCGCGCGCATGTCCGAGTAGACCTCCGGCCAGTGCCCGGCGAAGGCGGGGGAGTGGTGGTCGAACGGCTCGGGGGTGCCGGCCGGGGGCAAGGAGTCGTTCATCGTTCCGTTCCTCCGGCCGGGCGTACCCGCTCGCCGGTCAGTCGGGGCAGTTCGCCCGTGTCGGTGCCCTCGCGCGCTCCGGGGCGGTAGGCCATCGCCATGGAGTAGAAGCCGTTGGTCAGCGGAATCCGCTCGTAGGCCTCGACGGCGGTGATCCCGTACTCGGGGATGCGGCGCAGCAGTTCGCCGAGGAACACCTCGGCGTTGGCGGAGGCCAGCAGCGCTCCGGGGCAGCGGTGGACGCCGCCGCCGAAGGCGAGGTGCGGGTTGGGCGAGCGGGTGATGTCGGAGGTCGCGGCGTCCGGGAAGACGTCCTCGTCGTAGTTGCCCGACGCGTAGGAGAGGAGCACCCGGTCGCCGGGGCGGAACGTGTGACCGCCGACCTCGACCGTCCGGGTGACGGTACGGGCCAGGCCGGGGGACGGGGCGTGGTACCGCATCATCTCGTCGACCGCGGTCGGCAGCAGTGACGGGTCGGCCGCGATCCGCGCCCGGTCCTCCGGCCGGTCGTGCAGGTGCTTGAGTATGTGGGCGATGGTCGCGATCGTGGTGCCCTCGCCGCCGAGCAGCATCATGTTGACGAGTTCGGTGGCCCACTCGACGCTGAGCGGTTCGCCGTCGACCACGGCGTTGTTGAGACCGCTGATCAGCCCGGGCCGGGGCTCGACGCGCTGGCGCTCGACCTCCTTGCGGACGTCCTCGCGCATCCAGACGGCACCCTCGGCGCGGTCCTCGGTCTGCCGGACCATCCGTTCGGCGACGTCGGCGTAGGCCGACCAGCGCTCCAGCGGGATGCCCAGGACGTCGAGAATGACGATGGCCTGGAACGGCCCGGCGAGGTCGGTGACTATGTCGCACTCGCCCTTCTCGATGATCCGGTCGATGGCCCAGGTCGCCGTGTGCCGGATGCGCTCGCGGCCCCGGGCGATGGCCTGGCGGGTGAACCACGGAGTGAGCAGCCTGCGGTACTTCGTGTGCTCGGGCGGGTCCATTTCGAGGATGCCGACCCGTACGGGCTGGTGCGGAATGGCGACGCCGAGGCTCTTGTCGGTGCCGTCCGCGTGCCAGGACCGCTCGGAGGAGAAGGCCTGGTGGTTGCGGAGTGCCTCGGTGATGTCGGCGTGCCGGGTCAGTACGTAGTAGCCGCCGTGGCGGTCGGAGGAGATGACCGGGCAGCTGCGGCGGGCCTCCGCGTAGATGTCCCGCCAGCGTACGGCGTGGTCCTCGGTGGTGTGGTCGAACTGTTCGGGCGTCATGTGTGCACCCCTATTAATCAACCGGCATTAGATTTAGGATGCTGGCATGCCACACACAGGGTGTCAACGAGAAGCGACGGCGCAGGACGGGCCCATGGCGGGCCGGGTCGCCGTGGTCACCGGGGGCTCGCGGGGGATCGGCCTCGGTATCGCGCGCCGCTTCCACGAACGGGGCGCACGGGTCGTGCTGTGCGCCCGCAACGCCGACGACGCGACGGCCGCGGCACAAGCCCTGGACCCCTCGGGCGGGACCGCGCTCGGCGCGGGCGTGCACGTCTCCGACGAGGACGCCGCCCGGGCCCTGCTGGCGGACGTGCGCGAGCGCTGGGGCGCACTCGACGTGCTGGTCAACAACGCAGCGGCCAATCCGCACTTCGGGCCGACCCACACGGTCGACCACGGTCGCTGGCAGAAGATCATGGAGGTCAACCTCTGGGCCCCTCTGCGCTGGACCCAGCTGGCGCTGGAGGAGGGCCTGGGGCAGACCCGGCCCGGCTCCGTCCTGATGGTCTCCTCCAACGTCGCAGCCACCCCGGGCAGTCCGTCCGGCGTCTACGGCATGAGCAAGGCGGCGCTCAACTACCTGACGGCCCAGCTCGCGGTCGAACTCGGCCCGCGGGTACGGGTGAACGGCATCGCGCCCGGGGTCGTGAACACCCGGTTCGCCGGGCCGCTCATCGCCGGGGGCGAGAAGGTATACGGACGCTGGCCGCTGCCCCGCTTCGGTGAGCCCGAGGATGTCGCGGACGCCGCGGAGTTCCTCGCCGGCGAGGCCGCGTCGTGGGTCACCGGACAGGTGCTGACCGTCGACGGCGGTGCACTGCTCGGCGGCGACGAGTTCTCCGCGCTGGAAGGTGCCTGATGCCCTCGGTGAGTACCGTCGACCACGGCGGCGGCGTCCTCGAGGTCCGGCTCGACGAGCCCGAGCGGTTCAACACCCTGGAAGCGGTGATCGTCCAGGAACTGCACGACGCGCTCGGCGCCCTGGCGCCCCGCACCGACGTCCGCGTCGTGGTGCTGACCGGGGCGGGCAAGCATTTCTGTGCCGGTGCCCACCTCCAGGGGCACGGCACCGCGCCCGGCGGCGACGGGTCGCGGGCGGTCCCGGACTGGATGTCGGTGCAGGAGCACATCGCGACGCTGGTGACCCGGCTGCGCTCGCTGCGGATGCCGGTCGTGGCGGCGGTGCAGGGCGCCGCGTCGGGCGGCGGGTTCGCCCTGGCGCTCGCCTCCGACGTCCGGGTCTGCGCCGACGACGCCCGGTTCAACGCGGCGTTCGTCAAGGTGGGCCTCTCGGCCTGCGACATCGGGGTGAGCTGGTTGCTGCCCCGGCTGATCGGGGCCTCGCGCGCCTTCGAGCTGCTGCTCACCGGCCGCTTCGTGGAGGCGGAGGAGGCGGAGCGGATCGGTCTGGTCTCCCGGCTGGTGCCCCGGGCGGAGCTGATGGACACCGCCCTGGAGACGGCCCGCGCGATCGCCGCGCACGCGCCGTACGGGGTCCGGATGACCAAGCAGGTGATGTGGTCGCAGCTGGAGATCTCCAGCCAGGCCGCCGGCCTCGACCTGGAGAACCGCACCCAGGTGTCCGCGGCGCTCACCGCCGACCACCGGGAAGCGGTCGCGGCCTTCCTCGGCAAACGCGCCCCGGTGTTCCACAACAGGTAGGCGTGTTCCACCACAGACAGGCGCGGGGCCCTCGGTGACGAAGTTCCCGAACCGGAGGGCCCGGTCCTTCCGCGACCACGGCCCCGGACGGGGCAGACAGGCCCTGGCCCTTCCGTGACGAAGGGCCAGGGCCTGCGTATCAGTCGAACAGGGCGGCGGCCAGGCTGCGCGCCGTGCCCAGGGGCAGCTCGCCCGGGGCGCCGAGGATCTGCAGGCACACATGGTCCGCGCCCGCGTCGTGATGGGCGCGGACCCGGGCTGTGATCCGTTCGGGGGTTCCCCAGGCGATCAGGGCGTCGACCAGGCGGTCGCTGCCGCCGTTCGCGACGTCGTCCTCGGTGAAGCCCAGACGCAGCCAGTTGTTCACGTAGTTGGGCAGCTCGAGGTACATGGCGAGCGCCTCCCGTGCGGTGGCGCGGGCCGAGACCGGATCGGCGTCGAGGACGACCCCCTGCTCCGGCATCACCCGGGCGCCGGCGCCGACGGCCGAGCGGATCCGCGCCGTGTGCTCGGGCGTGACGAGGTAGGGATGCGTGCCGAGGGAGCGCTCTGCGGAGAGGGCGAGCATCTTCGGGCCCAGGGCGCCGATGATCCGGTCCTCGGGCGGCACCGGGGTGGCCGAGGCGTCCAGCTCGTCGAGGTAGCCCCGCATCTTGGCCAGCGGCTGTTCGTACCGGCCGAGACCGGACCGTTCGACCATCGGCCCGTGGCTCGCGCCGAGGCCGAGCAGGAACCGTCCGGGGTGCGCCGCGTCGAGGCGGGCGAACGCCTCCGCGGACTCTGCGGAGGCGTTCGCCCAGATGTTGGCGATGCCGGTCGCGACGACGGCCCGCGAGGTCGCCTCGAGGAGCACGGCGGCCGTCTCGAACGTACGGCGCAGGCCGCCCGGGTACCACAGCGCCGTGTAGCCCATGTCCTCCAGGGCGGCGGCCGCGTCGGCGACGAGAGCGCGGTCGTCGAGGCGGAACGCTCCGGCCCAGATGCCGACGGTCCGCCCCGGGGCGCGCAGTGGACGGGCACTCATGCGACGGGCTCGAACGCGGCGGCGGCGGTCCGGACGGCGCCGGCGAACGCCGCCACCTGGGCCCCGACCCGGGCGAACTGCTCGTCCAGCGCGGGGTCGACGCACCGGCCGTCGCGGAAGGCGCCGCGCTGGGCGACGACTGCCGCGCCGTACGGCGTCGGGAAGCCGCGCAGCGCGTGTGCGACGGTGCGCAGCTGGTCGATGACCGCCACGGCGGCCTGCTTGCCGTAGGCGACACCGATGCAGCCGACCGGAATCCCGTCGAGGTAGGGGCGCGGGTCGCCGGCGAGGTCCTCGGCGTAGTCGAGGGCGTTCTTGACCAGGCCCGAGACCGATCCGTGGTAGCCGGGGCTCGAGACGATCAGGCCGTCGGCCGAGCGCAGCGCCTCCACCAGTCTCGCCGCCTGGGGCGAGCGTGGGACGCGCTGCTCGTAGAAGGGCAGCGCGATGTCGTGGGCGGTCAGGCAGAGCGTGCGGGCACCGGCGGCCGAGGCCGCCGCGAGCGCGGAGCGCAGCCCCGCCTCGGAGCTGGAATCGCCCCGTACCGTGCCACCGATGCCGACGACCAGCGGCCGTTCGTCGAGCGCATGTTCAGGCATGCCCAATAAACTAACAACGGTTGGTTCAAGCTGGCAAGAATCAGCGGACGGCCATTGTCTCCGGGTTCTGCCGGACGACGCACCACATCACGCCCGCCGCGCAGGCCGTGGCCGTCAGCATGGCGCCGGCCATCGCGGTGCCGTCGGCCCCGCCCAAGCCCACGAGGGGCGCCACGAGACTTCCGACGGAGAACTGCATGAACCCCATCAGCGCGGCCGCGGTGCCCGCCCGGTGGCCCTGCCCGTTCAGCGCCAGCGCCTGACTGTTCGGCATGCTCAGCCCGTACCCGGCGACCGACAGCGCGAGCACCGCGACGACGGCGCCGAGCGGCGCCTCGTCGAAGGCCAGCAGCGGCAGCAGCAGCGCCGAACTGAACAGCCCCAGCGCGGTGGCGCAGGTGAGCACGTTCGCCGGTCCGAAGCGCCGGATGAGCAACGGGTTCAGCTGGGCGAGCGCTGTCAGGCCGACCGCGTTGGCGGCGAAGAGCAGGGCGAACTGCTGCTCGCTCAGACCGAAACGGCCCTGCAGGACGAACGACGCCCCCGACACGTAGCTGAACAAGGTCGAGAACATCAGCCCCCCGACCAGGATCAGCGCGAGGTACGTCCGGTCGCCCAGCAGCGCCCGGTACGACGCGCGGACGGCCGGGAACGTGGGCCGGCCGCGCCGCTCGGGCGGCAGTGTCTCGGGAAGCGAGGTCGCGGCCACCACGAGCAGCACCGCGCCGAGACCGGCGAGCGCCAGGAAGATGAACGGCCACTCGGCGACCGTGAGCACACCGCCGCCGATGGTGGGCGCGAGCACCGGGGCCACACCGATCACGAGGAACATCCGCGACATGACCCTCGCGTAGCCCGACCCCGCGAACAGATCGCGCACGGTGGCCATCGACACGACCGCGACCGCCGCGCACGACAAACCCTGCAGCAGCCGGGTACCGGCGAGCAGATACGGGTCGTGGGCGGCGAAGCACAGCAGCGAGGCGACGATGTGGCCGGCGAGCCCCACCAGCACCGGGCGGCGGCGGCCGAAGACGTCGGCCAGCGGCCCGGCGACCAGCTGACCCAGGGCCAGTCCCACCAGCACACCGGTGAGGGAGAGCTGGACCTGCGACGGCGCCGCGTCCAGGTCGCGAGCCATCTCGGGCATGGCCGGGAGGTACATGTCCATCGTGAAGGGCGACACCGACATCAGGAGCGCGATGACCACCACCACACGGGTCGCGCCCGCCTCCGAGAGGGCCGACGCGACCGGCGCCGGGCCCGGGCCGGGAGGAGCCCCCGCTGAGGGGGTGGTGTTGTCGTCGGTCACTGGGGCACGGTCCTCTCCGTACGATGGGATGATGGGCGGGAGCGAACGGGGCCGAGGGGGTCACCGGAACTGACGTAGAATCAGAAACGGACAAAGAGGGCCCCCCGCGCCTGGTGGCAAACAGCCGAACGTCGATGGATTAAGGTGCATTGAGGACGTGGAGCCCGGAGACGAGGAGAGCCCCCCATGGCCCGACCGAAGGTCCCGCTGATCTCGCGCCGCAAGGCACTCGACGCGGCGCTCGAGATCGTTGACGGCGAGGGTCTCGACGCTCTGAGCATCCGGCGCCTGGGCGAAGCCCTCAAGGTCAACGGCGCCTCGCTGTACCACCACTTCCGGAACAAGGACGAGATCCTGGTGGGCGTCACCCAGCTCGCGCTGGCCGACGTGGCGACCCCGCGCACCGAGAACGAGAACTGGCGGGTCTGGCTGCCGCTCAACGCCTACCGCACCCGCCAGGCGCTGATCTCGCACCCGGAGCTGATTCCCGTGATGCTGCGCCGCGCGCCGCTGGGCATCGGCCTGACGGAGGTCGAGGCGAGTGTGCAGCGGCTGCAGTCCGAGGGCGTGCCGCTGCCGATGATCGCCCCGCTGATGGAGGGCCTGGAACTGCTGGCGATCACCAGCGCGTTGCAGGAAACCGGCATGGCCGGGTCCATGAAGGACGAGGACGGCGACGTCGCCACCCCGTCGCTGCACGCGGCCCTCGATGCGCGCGGCATGAGCTCCGAGGAACTCTTCCAGGTGATGGCCTCCTCGATGATCTCGATCATCGAGAGCACGATCCAACTGAAGGAGACGCGGCTCGCGGCCGAGCGGCTCTCCGAGGCCTGAGCGCCCGGAAAGCCGCCGGCGGGGACGATGGATGTGGGCACGAGGACATCCCGTCCCCGCTGTGCGCGGGGCGGCGTCCGCGCCCTCCTCCAGGGGTGCGCCGTACATCCGGCGGACGTCAGCCGACGAGATGGAGACCGTCCCGGCCGGGGACCGTTCCGGCGGGCTCCGCGGCGGAGTCGGGTGAGGCCCCGACCCCGAGGGGCAGACCGGCCTCGACGGTGAGCAGATGCAGCGGCCAGTTGCCGACCTGCCACACGCCGGCGGTGTGGAGGGCCGACTTGTAGCTGCCGCGCAGATGCGCGAGCGCCGCCTCGGCGGAGGGCGCGTTCATGGACAGGCGCACCGTGGCGGTGTCGGCGGTGATGACGACTTCGGGAAACATCCAGTCCAGGCCCGCGCGCACGAACTCGGTGACGGCCTCGGGATCCGCCACGGCCGGCAGGAAGGCCGGCTTCGTCGCTCCGAACCTGGCGGTGTACATCGACCAGCCCATGAGCCTGACCTCTCGTGTGTGGTGGCCCGCGGCAGCGGGCGGGGGAAGAACCGGCAACGTGCTGAGGGGGCCGCGCCGCCGCAGGGCGGCGGATGCGGCCGGCCGCATCCGTGCTGGGGTCCGTCGTCCGGGTCGGGCCCGATCCGGATGCCGGACGCCGGACGCGGCCGGGGAGGGTCACTCCGAGGACGCCGCCTCGATGATCCGTCCGTCCGGGAGGTAGATGACCCCCGGGTAGTCGGGCATGGAAGCGGGCTCGTCGTCGGCGAGCAGCTCCAGCGCCTCTGCCTTGTCGTCGTCGTTCAGCGGACGGGTGTTGGTCGTGAACTCGACCATGTTGCCGTCCGGGTCGCGGGTGTAGATCGATGTGATGAACTCGTGGACGACCTCGCTCACCTTCTGGCCGTGGGACAGCCAGTGCTGCTTCTTCTCCTCCAGCTCGGTGAGGTCCTTGACCTCGAAGGCGATGTGGTTGATCCACCAGGGCAGACCGAGTCCGACGGAGATCGAGGGGTCCCAGCCCTCGGGCAGCTCGACACCGTTCAGGTGGAGGTCCCAGAGCACGAAGTACGAGCCGGAGCCCTTGGCGGTCTCGTAGAACACGTGCTTGGTCCAGCCGGCCTTGGATCCGCCCATGGCCTGGCGCTTGACGATCTTCACGAGCTCGAAGCCCATGACCTCGGTGTAGAACCTGTGCGACACGTCGAAGTTCTTCGGGGTGATGGCCAGGTGGTGAATCACGGCCCCTCCTCGTGGTGGAAGACGTTCCCGAAACCGGGGGGTGCGCTTCCACGGTGGCTCACCCAACGGTGATTGTCAAAGGTTTGACGTGTGAACGCTGCTTGTTGAAGCCTTGACGTGTGTCACGAGTCACGTCAGCATCTGCCCATGTCTGACCAGATGACGGCCGATCCGGCCGGTACTACCGCTTCCGTGATCAGATCCGTGGCCCCCGTGCGTCGGAGCAAGGCCCTCGACTGGGCGGAGTTCTCCCGCCACTGGCGCGAGGAGCACGCGGCGATCGCCCGCGGGTTGCCCGGCATGGTGGGCTACACGCAGGGCCACGCGATGCCCGGGGAGCAGCCCGCCAATCGCCCGCTGACCTGGGAATACGATGGCGTTCCGCTGGCCTCCTTCCCGGACCTCGCGGCCATCGGGACGCTCAGGGCGCACCCGGACTACCACGGCCGCGCAGTGCCGGACGAGGCGCGGTTCACCGACCGGTCCAGCATGGCGGCGGTCCTGCTGGCGCACTGCTTCGGCGAGGCGCCGGCCCCGGTGCCCGAAGGGCGCACGCTGATGGTGTTCGCGCGCACGGGCAGTGCCGGCGAACGGGCCGGCCGGGCGTTGGCCGGGGCCCTGAATGCCGTACCGGGGGCGGGCTCGGCCCTCGGGCACCGCTGGAGCACGGCGCTGGACGCCGACCCCGGGCTCTCGCCGCGGGGTGCGGCCAACCGGCCGTACGACGGCCTGCTGGAGGTCTGGTTCCCTTCCGCCGCCCCGGCCACCCGGGCCGCGCAGGCGGTGGCGGCCGGTCCGGCGCTCCTGCCGTTCGAGGTGTTCTGTCTGGTGGTGCGGGAGTACCGGGTCGTCTGACCTGCGGATCCTGTGGATCCTGCGGGCGGTGGAAGTGCTGTCACAGCCGTTGACCCCATAACCAGATGCTGTTAGGTTTTCGCCCGTTCGGCCACGTGACCGAGGGCGTACGACGGCTCGGGATGCCGCACCCCACTTCGATCACCAGCGAGGGAGCACGAGTGGTCACTCATCTGACGGACTGGGTCACTTACAACGCACGCCGCCACGGGCCCGAGATCGCGGTAGAAAGCCTCGACTCCGGCCGGCAGCTCACCTGGAGCCAATTCGAGGACCGGGTCGCCCGGCTCAGTTCGGTCCTGGTCGACCTCGGCATTCGGCGCGGTGACCGAGTAGGACTGATCGCGGACGACGACTGGCGCGTCCTGGCCCTGCAGTTCGCCTGCATCCGGACCGGCGCGGTCTTCGTGCCGTTCAACTGGCGGCTGACGGTCAACGAGATCGCCGTGCTCTGCGAGGACGCCGAGCTCGGACTGCTCATCCACGACGTGACCTGGCAGGACACCGCCACCAAGCTCGGTGAGCAACTGGGCGTGCCGCTGGCGGGCTGGTCGTGCACCGATGTCCGCAACGACATCGACGCCCTGATGGACCGGGCGGCTCCGATCCGCGGCACCGGCCCGTACTCGGGCGAGCAGACCGTCCAGATCCTCTACACCTCCGGCACCACCGGCCTGCCCAAGGGCGCCCTCATCACGCTCGGCGGGCTGGCCTGGCACGCGCTGAACGTCCAGCACGACATGTGCATCGGAAGCCCGCCCGCCCGCTACCTCAGCGCGCTGCCGCTCTTCCACGCGGCCGGCCTCAACGCGATCGTCAACCCGACGCTCATGGCCGGCGGCCGGATCAGCGTCCTGCGCCGCTTCGACCCGGCCCGGGTCGCCGAACTGCTCGGCGACAGCAGCCACGGATTCACCAACTTCAACGCCGCCCCGGTGATGTACCGGATGGTGATGGAGCACGCCTCCGACTCGGCCGACTTCTCCCACATCCGGGCCGGCATGGTCGGCGGTGGCGCGATCCCGGCCGACGTCGGTGCCTACTTCAGCGAGCACGGCCTCGAACTGCAGGCCGGCTGGGGCGCCACCGAGATGGGGCCCAGTATGACCCTGATGCCGAAGGCGTCGCGGGTGGAGAAGGCGCACACGGTCGGGATGCCCGTCCAGCACGTCCGGATCCGCGTCGTCGACCCCGCCACCAACGAGGACGTCACCCCGGGAGAGGTCGGCGAGGCATGGGTCCGGGGCCCCTCCGTCTCGCCCGGCTACTGGCGCCGTGACCCCGAGGCCGACGAGGCCACCGAGGCGGGCTGGTTCAAGAGCGGCGACGCCGTCTCGATCGACGAGGACGGCTTCGTCGCCCTGCGGGGCCGCTTCAAGGACATGTACAAGTCCGGCGGCGAGAACGTCTTCTGCGCCGAGGTCGAGCGGGTCATCACCAGCCACGGCAGTGTGCAGGACGCGGCGGTCGTCGGGATGCCGCACGAGAAGTGGGGCGAGGTCGGATACGCCGTGGTGGTCCCCGAAGCGGGCCGCACGGTCGACGAGTCCGACCTGATCGCACATGTGGCCTCGCGCCTGGCCAAGTACAAGGTGCCGACGAAGGTCGTCGTCGTCGACGACTTCCCGCGCAACGTCACCGGCAAGATCCAGAAGAACGTGCTGCGCGACATGCTCGGCTGACACCACGCACCGCGGCACCACCGCACCCGCCCCTCCGAAGCGCGACCTGGACCGCGGAACCGCAGGAACTCAGAAACCGCAGGAATTCAGAAACCACAGGAATCCAGAAACCACACGCACCACACCACAGCAGGACCCGGCACGAGAGGGACGTACGTGAGCGCCAAGCATCTTCACGAGCAGGCCGAGCAGGCCGAGCGGGAACTGGACCTGGTCTGGCAGCCGCTCACGATCAAGAACGTCACGCTGCGCAACCGCATCGTCCGGTCCGCGCACGGCACCGGTTTCGCCCGCGGCCCGGTGACGGAGACCCTGAAGGCGTACCACATGGAGCGCGCCCGGGGCGGCGTCGCGCTCAGCTTCGGCGAGGGCGGTCAGGTCCACTGGAGCTCACCGGGCTTCCTGGACCTGACCACCGACGACATCACCGAGGGCCTCGCCGACCTGGCGTCGTCCGTGCAGGCCGAGGGCATGAAGCTGTTCCAGCAGCTCATGCACGGCGGCCCGACGCTCTACGCGCATGACGGATCGGCCCCGTGGGCGGCCTCCGCGGTGCCGGACCCGATCCTGGGCCTGGTGCCGCACCCGATGACCAAGAACATGATCGACGAGGTCGTCGAGGGCTTCGCCGCCGCGGCGGGCCGGGTCCGGCAGGCCGGCCTCGACGGCGTCGAACTGCACGGCGGGCACAGCTACCTCTTCAGCTCCTTCCTCTCCCCGGCCACGAACCACCGCACCGACGAGTACGGCGGATCGCTGGAGAACCGTTCGCGGATCCTCTTCGAGGCGCTGCGCGCGGTCCGGGACCGGGTCGGCCCCGACTTCGTCGTCGGGGTACGGCTCTCGCCCGACGGCGCCGACCACATGACCACGGCCGACGACCTCCACCAGGTGATCGGACGGCTGGAGGCCGAGGGCCTGGTCGACTACCTCAACGTCTCCTACGGCAGCCACTACCGCCGCTCCAAGCTGATCGGAGTCACCCGCGAACCGCGAAACTACATGGTCAAGCAGGCCACCGGGGAGATCACCAAGCGGGCCACGCTGCCCACCATGGTCACCGGCCGGATTCTGTCCCTGGACGACGCCGAGGAGATCCTGCGCAACGGGGAGGCCGACATGGTCTCCATGGTGCGCGCGCTCATCGCCGACCCGCACCTGGTCAAAAAGACGCAGGAGGGACGCACCGGCGAGATCCGCCCCTGCATCTCCTGCAACCAGGCGTGCGCCGGCGGCCTCACCAGCCGCGGCCTGATGGGCTGCGTCGTCAACCCCGCTTGCGGTCACGAGAGCAAGCGCGGCGACCACCTGCTCGGCATCAGCCCGCGCCGCCGCACCGTCCTGGTCATCGGCGGCGGCCCGGCCGGCATGGAGGCCGCCCGCTCCTGCGCGCTGGCCGGTCATCGGGTCGTCCTGCACGAGCGCGCCGACCGGCTGGGCGGACAGCTCAGGTTGATCGAGAAGTCCCCGTCCCGTTCCGACGTGGCCTCGCTGCTGCCCTACTACGAGTCGGAGCTGGCCCGCCTCGGCGTCGAGGTCGTCCTCGACTCCCCGCTCGACTCCCGCGAGGCGGTGGACGCGATCGGTGCCGACCGCGTCGTCGTCGCGACCGGAGCCACCCCCCGCCGCGACGGCTTCCAGGCCTGGCGGCCCGCGGACGCGCCGGCGGGTCTGGCCGGCGTCGAGCCACTGACCGGCTGGGACGTCCTGAACGGCGCCGAGATCACCGGGCCGGTGCTCCTCGTCGACGAGCTCGGGCACTACGAGGGCATCGACGTCGCCGAGACCCTCGTCCTGGCCGGCCACCAAGTGCACCACGTCACCCGCTTCTCGAACCTCGCCGCCAACATCCCGGTGGCCTACGACTACGCCGCCGGCCCGCACGCCGAGGAGCTGTACAAGGGCGACTACGAGCTGCACACGCGCACCCTCGTGCATGCCGTCGAACCGGGCAGGGCCACCGTCGCACCGATCGCCGCCCCGAACCGGATCCAGGAACTGCAGGTGAACACCTTCGTGTTCATGTCCGGCGCGGTGCCCGCCCACACCCTGACGGCCGAACTCGAGGACATCCCCGAGCTGTACGTCATCGGCGACGCGCTCGGTCCGCGCACCCTGGAACCGGCGATCACCGAGGGCTCCCTGGCGGCGGCCCGGTTCGAGGAGGGCTGGCAGCGCGCGACGTGGGTGCGCTACTCCGGCGGAAGCTCCGTCTGACGAAAGGGCATCATGGCACTCGAGCACGTGCTCTCGACGCTCCGCCTGGGGCCGCTGACGGTCCGCAACCGGGTCGCGACGACCGCCCACATGACCGGGTACGCCGAGAACGGGCTGGTCTCCGACACTCTTGTCGAGTACCTGACCGCCCGGGCGCGCGGCGGCGTCGGCCTGCTGATCACCGAGGCCGGCGCCGTGCACCCGACGTACCGGCCCGCGTCGTACCGGCTCTACCGGGACGACGTCGGGCCCGGTCTGGCCCGGCTCGCCGCGGCCGTGCACGCGGAGGGGGCCGTGCTGATCGGGCAGGCCAACCACGGTGGGGCGGCCTCACCGCCGCTGCCCGACGGCCGCCCGGCGTTCTCCGCCTCCGACAACGACGGTCTCAACGGGGCCCCGGCCCGGGCCATGACGCACGCCGAGATCGAGGAGATCCAGGACGCTTTCGTGCGCGCCACGCGGGTGATGTCGGACGCCGGGCTCGACGGCTGCGAGGTGCACGGCGCCCACCACTACCTGGTCAACCATTTCCTCTCGCCGCTCTACAATCGGCGCGAGGACCGGTACGGCGGGAGCTTCGGCAACCGCCTGCGGTTCCTCGCCGAGATCCTGGAGGGGATGCGGGCCGCGACACGGCCGGGATTCGTGCTGGGCGTGCGGCTGAGCGCGGACATCGGTCCGGGCGGCATCGACTCCGAGGCGATGCTCGCGATCGGCCGGGCCCTGCAGGACCGGGGCCTGGTCGACTTCGTCGGGTTCTCGCTCGGCGGCCGGACCCCCGAGGCCTTCCCGCTGATGACCGGCGGCATGGAACGGCCCGCCGGTTACGAGCTGCCCTGGAACGAGCTGCCGTCGCGCGGTCTGACGCTGCCCACCCTGGTCACCGGGCGCTACCGCACTCTGGAGGAGGCCGACGAGGCCGTCGCCTCGGGCGCCGCCGACCTGATCGGCATGACCCGGGCCCACATCGCCGACCCCGAGCTGGTCCGCAAGACGATGTCCGGCCGGGCCGCCCGGGTACGGCCCTGTATCGGCTGCAACGAGTGCCAGCGCTCGATCATCACCGAGGGCTCGGTCCGGTGCGCCGTCAACCCGTCCCTGCCCGGCGCCGGCACCACGACCGACCTGCCGCATCCCACCCGGCGGGCCCGCCGGGTCACCGTCGTCGGCGGCGGCCCGGCCGGTCTGGAGGCCGCCCGCGCTGCGGCCCTGGCCGGGCACACCGTGACCCTGTTCGAGGAGACCGAGGAGCTGGGCGGCATCGCCCGCCGCGCGGCGCGTGCGATGCCGAACGCGCCGGGCATGCTCGACGCGATCGCCTGGTCCGAACGGGAGGTGCGCGGCGCGGGCGTCGACGTACGGCTCGGCACGCGCGCGAGTGCGGAGACGGTGCTCGCCACCGTGCCCGACGTGGTCGTCGCGGCCACCGGATCGGTACCGCGGCAGGGGGCCCGCCAGACGGCGCGGCCCGGTGCGACCGTGGCGGGCGCGGACCTGCCGCACGTGGTGTCCTCGCGGGACGTCCTCGCGCTGACCACCGTCCCCGAGACGGCGGTCGTGGTCGACGAGATCGGTGAGTACGAGGCACTCGGCGTGGCCGAGCTGCTCGTCGAGGCGGGCGCGCACGTCACCTTCGTCACGCCGTTCGCCTCGGTCGGACTGCCGGTGGACGCCACCGGACGCGCGTCGACGGCGCTCGGCCGGCTGCGCGCCCACGGCCGGTTCACGGCGCTGCCGCTGTCGATGGTCGTCGCGATCACCACGGCCTCCGTCGACGTCGAGGACCTCCTCGGGCACACCGTGTCCACGCACGATGCGGGCCTGGTGGTGATGGTGACCCGCGCGACGCCGTCCCGGCCCGCCTGGGCGGAGGATCTGGGGGTCCCGGTGGAGTACGCCGGCGACGCGGTCCTCCCGCGGTCCTACCGGACCGCCGTGCGGGAGGGGTACCTGGCGGCGACGCGGATCGAGGAGCTCTGCGGCACGGCACGTCCGGCGCGGGGCGCGACAGCGGAGGTGAGGGCATGACGAAGCCGTCGGGCACGACGAGCGCGCCGGAGAAGGCGGCCGGGCCGGTCCAGGTGGTCGAGGTCGGCCCCCGCGACGGCCTGCAGAACGAGGCGACGATCCTCGCCACCGAGGACAAGGTCCGCTTCATCGAACTGGCGATCGCGGCCGGGGTGCGCCGGATGGAGGCGGTCTCCTTCGTCCGCCCGGACGCCGTGCCGCAGATGGCCGACGCCGAGAAGGTGATGGACCAGGTGCCCCGGCGTGACGACGTGTCGTACATCGGGCTGGTGCTCAACCGGCGCGGCTTCCTGCGCGCCCTGGACTCCGGCGTCGACGAGATCAACCTGGTCGTCGCCGCCAGCGACTCCTTCAACCTGCGCAACCAGAACGCCGGCACCGACGCCCTCGCCGCCATGGTGGAGGAGGTCCTCGAACTCGCCGGTGCGGCCGGGATGCCGGCGTCGGTGACGATCGCGACCGCGTTCGGCTGCCCCTTCGAGGGCGAGGTGGCGCCCGACACGGTCGCGGCTCTCGTCGCGCGGGCGTCGGCCGCCGGCGCCCGCGAGATCGCGCTGGCCGACACCATAGGGGTGGGCGTGCCGCGCCAGGTGCGCGAACTCTTCGGCACCGCCCGCACGTTGACCGACGTGCCGCTGCGCGCGCACTTCCACAACACCCGCAACACGGGCTACGCGAACGCCGTGACCGCCTTGGACCTGGGGGTGAACATCCTCGACTCGAGCATCGGCGGCATCGGCGGCTGCCCCTTCGCGCCGCGGGCGACGGGCAACATCGCCACCGAGGACCTCGTCTACCTCCTCGACCGCTCGGGTGTCACCACCGGCCTGTCCGTCCCGGCGCTGATCGACGCCGCCGGGTTCATCGGCGGGAAGCTCGGCAAGGAGGTCCCCTCGATGGTGTCGAAGGCGGGCGGTTTCCCGCAGAAGGAGGCGTCATGACGTCCGAGCGGCCCCGGGTCCCGGCCAGTCACCTCGACCTGACGAAGGCGATGACCGCCACCCTGTCCACGATCGGCCCGGGTGGGGTCCCGCAGGTCACGGCCATCGCGTTCCACTACGACGAGAGTGACGGACTCTTCCGCATCTCGCTCAACGACGCCCGGCAGAAGGCCCGCAACCTGCGGCGGACCCCGCTGGCCACGCTGTTCGTCATCGACCCGGAGAACAGGTTCCGGACGCTGGAGGTCCGTGCGGACGTCGAGCTCGAACCCGACGCCGACTTTTTGTTCGCGGCCGAGGCGGGGGCGAAGTACGGCCATGACTTCCACGACCTGGATGCTCCGGGTGAGACCCGCAGCAAGGTCACCTTCCGCCCGCGGCGGATCGTCGCGACGGATTTGACACCGGGCTGAGACCGGCCCGGCCGGCGTCTGCCGGGCCCCGGGGTGACGCGGAGTCCAGACCGCGGTCACCCCGGGGCCCGGTTCCTTTTGTGCGTCGCCCGCCCGGGGCGTGCGGTCCTGCCTGTCGCCGGACCGGCTACGGAGTTCAGCCTGTCGCCGACCGGGCGCGGAGCCCCTGCCCGCAGCCGCCCCGGGAAGTCGTCGGCGTCCTGCGCGTCACTGGCGACTCCCCGGGGCACCGGGGCGGCCTCGGTCAGCGACCGCGGGCGTCCGCCTGAAGCGACGGCATCCTGGGGTGCGGCATCGGGTGCGCCATGTCGACGGGGGTGTCCGGCGCCTGTCGGCGGACGAGGTCCCGGGCCTGGTCCCACGCGGCCAGCAGCCGGTCCTCCATGGCGTAGTCGAACCGGGCGTTGTATGTCGGGTAGTCCTCGGCGGTGACGGGGTTCTCGGTCAGCCAGGCGACGGTCTCGGCGAGGGCGTCGGCGGCCGTGACGACCTCGCGGTAGCCGAGCAGCCGCTTGGCGCGCGAGGCGTCGACGAGGACGTGCGGCCGGGCGGTGGGGGAGAGCAGCTCACCCATGGCGGAGGGGGCGAGTTCGGACGGGATGCCGACGAACTCCATCTCCGCGCCGAGCAGCATGGCGATGCTCTCGGCCCACTGGCGGGTGGTCTGCTGGTCGTCGTCGGCGACGTTGAACGCCTCGCCCGCGGCGGCCGGGTCGCCGACCGCGCACAGCAGCACCCCGGCGGCGTTGCGGGCGGCGCACCGGGTCACGATCCACAGTCCGGCGTCGGGGAGGATCATCCGGCGCCGGCCGTCCGCGATCCGCTTCATGACGGCCCACTCCCACGGCACGATGTTGCGGGGCCCGTAGATCTGGGAGTAGCGGACCATGGTGGCGGCGTAGGCGCCCTCGGCGCCGAGCCGGAACACCTCCCGCTCGGCGGCTACCATCTTCGCCGCGAAGGGCGCCACCGGCTCGTAGGCGTCGGCGAGGGTGCCGTCCTCGCGGGCGAGCAGCCGCATCCCGTAGGGCCGGGTGGCGTCCGGTTCGAAGAAGCCGCGGTAGACGGGGACGCCGCCGACCCCGATGAACTGCCCGCACTTCCCGGCGAACGCCTGCGCGACCGTCCTGAGCCGTCCGTACGTGGCCAGGACGACGTCCCAGGTGCGGGTGCCGATCGCCGCGTCGAGGGTCTCGCGGAAGTGCGGGTCGGCGTGGATGTGGCGGACGTCGGGCAGCCCCGGCGGTTCGTGGACCCCGCGGTGGAGGATCTCGACGTCGTACCCGCGCTCCAGCAGGCCCGTGAGGAGGTGCGGCCCGGTCGGACCGGTGCCGCCGACGACGAGTGCGGTAGGGGAGGACTTCATAACCATACGCTAATTGGTTTACGCTGTCGGCGCCACTGATCCCCCGCATCGGTGCAGACCGCAGGAGGAGCCATGCCAGGACCGCTGAGCGGGTTGTCGATCGTCGAACTCGGCGGTCTCGGCCCGAGCGCCTTCGCCACCATGCTGATGGCCGACCTCGGCGCGGACGTGATCCGCATCGACCGGGCGCGGGCCGCGCACGGCGGGGTCGAGGCCGCTGCCGAGCCGAGGTTCGACCTGCTCAACCGTGGCAAGCGGTCCCTCGCCCTGGACCTGAAGAAGCCCGAGGCGGTGGAGATCGTCCTCCGGCTCGTCGAACGGGCGGACGCCCTGACCGATCCCTTCCGGCCCGGCGTGGCCGAACGGCTCGGGCTCGGCCCGGACGTGTGCCTGGCCCGTAACCCGGGGCTGGTATACGCCCGGATGACCGGCTGGGGCCAGGAGGGCCCGCTGTCCGCGACCGCCGGCCACGACATCAACTACCTCGCCCTCACCGGAGCGCTGCACGGCATCGGCAGTGCCGGCGGGCCGCCGCAGATCCCGGTCAACTACGTGGGCGACTTCGGCGGCGGCGCGACCTACCTCGTCATCGGTCTCCTCGCCGCGCTGCGGGAGTCCGCGGGCAGCGGCACCGGCCAGGTCGTCGACGCCGCGATCGTCGACGGCGTCTCCCACCTGCTGTCCAGCACCCACGCGATGTACGCCGGAGGCATGTGGCAGGACCGCCGCGGGGTGAACGTCCTCGACGGCGGCGCGCCCTTCTACTCCGTCTACGAGTGCGCCGACGGCGGGTACGTCGCCGTGGGCGCGGGCGAGGGGAAGTTCTACGCCGAACTGCTGCGCCGGCTCGGCCTCGACGACGACCCGCGTCAACAGCTCGACGAGTCCCGCTGGCCGGATCTTCGCCGCCGGATGGCCGAGGTCTTCGCCACCCGCACCCGCGACGAGTGGGCGTCGGAGTTCGAGCAGACCGACTGCTGCGTGACCCCGGTACTCGGCCTCACCGAGGCCGCCGACCACCCGCACATCCGGTCCCGGCGGTCGCTGCGCAGGCGCGACGGCGTCCTCCAGGCCGGTACGGCACCCCGGTTCTCGGGCTCCGAGCCGCACGAGCCGACGCCGCCGCCCCTGCCGGGACAGCACACCCACGACATCCTCACCTCCCTCGGGCTCGACGCCGGCCGGCTCGTCGAGACGGGTGTGGTGAGTGCAGGCCCCGCACCGCAGGACCCGACGAAGGAGCAGCGATGAGCAAGGCAGTGATCGACACGAGCAAGTGCGTGGGCCACGGTCAGTGCGCCATGATGGCGCCCGACGTCTTCGACCTCGACGCCGGCGGCTACGCCCAGACCATCGCCCCCGAGCTCACCGGCGACCAGCGCCGGGACGCCGAGACCGCGGCCATGGCCTGCCCCGAGCAGGCCATCCGCGTCGAGGACTGAGTGAGTTCTATTCTTCTCGGCGTGCACTCCCCTCACAGCCAGGCGCAGCCCACCTTCCGCGACCTCCTCCGAACCCGGCTCGTCGAGCAGGACACCGTCCCGCCCGACGCCGCCGACCGCACCGACCTGGTCTTCAACCTGACCAAGTTCTTCAACCGGCTGGGCCAGGACGCGGAGTCGGTGCACCGTCGGCTGGGCTGGAGCTGGGCGGGGTTCCGCTTCATGAACCTGCTGTGGGCTGCCGGACCCATCGAGGCCCGGCAGCTCACCCGGCTCTCCGGGGCTTCGCGGGCCGCCACCTCGGCCGTCCTGAACACCCTGGAGCGCGACGGCCTGATCCGCCGCGACCGCAGCGAGACCGACCGCCGCCAGGTGCTCGTCTCGCTCACCGACGAGGGCACCTCCCGGCTCCTGGAGGGCCTGCGCGCCCAGGCCGAGCGGGACAGGGCCTGGTTCGCCGTGCTCTCCCCCGAGGAGCAGCGGCAGCTCGGCCACCTCCTGATGCGCCTGGCCGACCAGCCCACACCGTGACGCGGGGCCGGTCCGCACTGTGACGGACACAGGGCCCGTCCACGCGGTCACGCCGGCTCGCTCACGAACCGGTGCAGCCGACCGTCACGCATGCGCCGGAAAGCCCGCGAAATCCGCGCACACCAGTAACCAATCAATGCTTGTTTAAGTCCCTCGTCCTGTGTCACAGTGAGCCCGATCGCGACTGCGGTCCGCAACGGACGCCGCGATTCGATCCCGCGAGGACAGGGAGCACGATGACACACGTCCAAGAGAAGCTCCGTTCGCACCCGAGCCCCGGACACCGGACGGACCTGGCCCACCTCCACCGCGAGATGCTGCGCATCCGGATGTTCGAGGACCGGGCCGCCGCGCTCTACCGCGACGGCGTGATCCGCGGGTTCGTGCACCTCTCGGTCGGCCAGGAAGCCGTGCCCGTCGGGACCGCGGCGGCACTGCGGCCCGACGACGTCATCACCTCCACCCACCGGGGGCACGGGCACGTACTGGCCAAGGGCCTCGACCTCTCCGGCGCCTTCGCGGAACTCTTCGGCCGGGAGACCGGGACCAACCACGGCCGCGGCGGCTCCATGCACATCGCCGACCCGGCGCTGGGCATCTTCGGCGCCAACGGCATCGTCGGCGCCGGAGTGCCGATCGCTGCCGGAGCCGCCACCGCGGCGCTGCTGCGCCGCGACGGAAAGGTCGCGGTCAGCTACTTCGGCGACGGGGCCACCAGCACCGGCGCCTTCCACGAGGGCGCCACCCTCGCCGGCGACTGGCGGCTGCCGCTGATCCTGCTCTGCGAGAACAACCAGTTCTCCGAGTTCTCCAGTACCCACCTCAAGGCACCCGGCCTCATGGAGGCCCGCGCCACCGCCTACGGCATGTCCTTCCACCGTCTCGACGGCAACGACGTGACGGAGATGGCGGACGCGATGGAGGACATCGTGGCGGCGGTACGCCGCGGTGAGGGCCCGGCGTTCGTCGAGGCCGTGACGTTCCGCGCCCGCGGCCACTACGAGGGCGACCCGCTGAAGTACCGCGACAAAGAACTCGCGGCGGCCTGGGCGAAGCGCGACCCGATCCTGCTCGCCGAGGAACGGCTGCGGGCGGGCGGCGCGAGCGAGGCCGACATCGCGGCCGTGCACGCGTCGGTCACCGAGGAGATCGAGCGGGCCGTGGAGTCCGCGAAGGCCGGACGGGAACCGTCGGCCGGCGACCTGTTCGAGTACATCCGCACACCCACCAGGGCCGTCACCGAGCCCGCGCTGCCCGCCGACGCCGAACCGGTCCGCTACAGCCGCGCGGTCAAGGCCGCCCTGCGTCACGAACTGGAGCACGACCCGTCCGTTTTCGTGGCCGGCATCGACGTCGGCGAGGGCGGCAACGTCTTCGGCCTGACCCGCGGCCTGGCCGCCGACTTCCCGGGCCGGGTGCGCGACACCCCGATCGCCGAGAGCGCCATCATCGGGGCGGGCGTGGGCGCCGCCATGGCCGGCATGCGGCCGGTGGTGGAGATCATGTACTCCGACTTCGTCGCCGTCTGCCTGGACCAGATCATGAACCAGGCCGCCAAGCTGCGGTACATGACCGGCGGCAAGGTGAGCGTGCCGCTCACCATCCGCACTCAGTTCGGCGCCGGCCGCTCCTCGGGCGCCCAGCACTCCCAGGCGATCGAGGCGCTCCTCGCACACATCCCCGGTCTGCAGGTCGTGATGCCCTCGACCCCGGCCGACGCATACGGACTGCTGCGCAGCGCCATCCACGAGGACAGCCCGGTCGTCGTCATCGAGCACCGTCTCCTCTACGAGAAGTCCGGCCCGGGGTTCTCGCCCGACCACGTCGTCCCGATCGGCAAGGCGAAGGTGCTCCGCGAGGGCACCGACGTGACCGTCGTCAGCGTCTCGCGCATGGTGCGCGAGAGCCTCGCCGTCGCCGAGTCGCTGGCCGCCGAGGGCATCTCGGTCGAGGTCGTCGACATGCGCACCGTGGCCCCCATCGACTGGGAGACCGTCCTGGGCTCCCTCGCGAAGACCAACAGGCTGGTGATCGCGCACGAGGCCGTCCTCGACTTCGGCATCGGCGCCGAGATCGCCGCCCGCGCCGTCGACGAGGGGTTCTGGACGCTCGACGCCCCCGTGGTGCGGGTGGGGGCGCCCTTCACCCCCGCGCCCTACGCCCCCGCCCTGGAGAAGCAGTGGGTGGTCGGGCAGCGCGACATCGAAGCCGCGATCCGCAGAATCCTCGCCGTCTAGCCGGCCAGGCCGTTCAGGCCCTCTGGCACGGCGGGCTTTCCGACAGGAGAGACGTATGACGACCAGCCCGGCCGTTGAGCCGACATCTCCCCGCGCGGACGGGAAGTACGCCCGTCTTCTCAGCCCGATGACCATCCGCGGCCATGTGCTCCGCAACCGGATGATCACCACGGCACACAGCATCATGGCGCCCTGGCACCCGGCCGGCGACGAGACGACCTACGTCGACTACTGCCGCCGCCGCGCGAAGGGCGGAGCCGCGCTGCTCATCACCCAGCCGGTCAACGTCGAGCCGTTCCACGGCTGGCCGTGGCCGGTGGTCGACCGGCTCAAGCGGCTGGCCGACGCCGTGCACGAGGAGGGCGCGCTGGTCACCCCGCAGGTGGTCAACTTCGGCCGGCAGATCGGCTCGCACGTGCTGCTCGACGAGCGCGCCGAGTGGTCCTTCAACGGCGGCCAGGACGAGTTCGGTGAGGCCGCCCACCGGATGACCGGTGCCGAGGTGCAGATGGTGGTCGACGCCTACGGCCGGCTGGCCGAGGTGTTCCGCGAGGCCGGTCTGGACGGGCTCGAACTGCACGGTGCCCACGGCTACCTCCTGCAGCAGTCCTACAGTCCCTGGGGAAACGGCCGCGACGACGAGTGGGGCGAGCAGTTGGCCTTCTCCACCGCGGTGCTCGAAGCGGTCCGCTCGGGACTGGGCGAGGACAGGATCCTGGGCTGGCGGATGACCGCCGACGACCACCTGCGCGAGGACGAGAACGGCCTCACCGTGGAGGAGCTCAAGGACGTCGCCAGGCGCCTGGTGGACACCGGCCAGATCGACTTCATGAACCTCTCCATCGGCACCAAGGCACCGGCGTACTCCCAGCCGTCGGTGGCCTCCTTCCGCTACCCCAAGGGCTACGACCTCGAACTGGCCGGCGGCCTGCGCGACGCGATCGACGCCCGGGTGCCGATCGTCGGGGTGGGCGGCATCGTCGACCCGGACATGGCCGAGCGGGCGCTGGCCGACGAGATGTGCGACCTGATCGGCATGACCCGCGGTTTCCTCTCCGACCCGGACATGGGCGTCAAGATCCTGCGCGGCGACGAGGACCGCATCCGCACCTGCGTGCGGGTCGCCGAGTGCAACAGCCGGCGCGTGGACGGCAAGGCCGTGCAGTGCTGGCACAATCCGGAGTTCGGCCGCGAGGCCCAGTTCGCCGCCCTGCCGGCGCCGTCGCGGCGCAAGCGCGTTCTCGTCGTGGGCGCCGGAGTCGCCGGCCTCCAGGCCGCCGAGGTGGCGGCGAAACGGGGCCACGACGTACGGATCGTCGAGGCGACCGGCCGGCCGGGCGGTCGGCTGCGCGCCCTCCTCGGCACCCGGGCCACCGAACTGTTCGGCACCGTCGACCACCTGGTGAACGAACTCCGGCACGAGGGCGTCGAGGTCGAGTACGGACGCCGGCTCACCGCGGCCGACATTCGGGCGAGGGACGTCGACGAGGTCGTAGTGGCCACCGGTGCCGAGCACGACCTGGCCGCCCACGGCCTGGACCGCCCGGGGATCGTCACGGTCGACGACGCGATCGTGAACGGCGTCCCCGAGGGGGCGAACGTGCTGGTCGTGGACCGCACCGGGCACAACCCGGCCGGCGTGGCGGTGGAGAAACTGGCACTGGAGGGCCGCGACGTCGTCTACGTGACGCCGTTCGACCGGATGGTCATCAACAGCGGTTACAACCACCGGCTCGACTACCAGGACCTCTTCCGCCGGTCGTCGCGCATCACGGCGATGACCTTCCGGGACCTCAGGTCGTACGAGGACGGACAGGCCACGCTCATCGACCCCGACGGTGTCGAGAGCGTGCTGCCCGGCATCGACGTCGTCGTCGCCGGGGTGCATCCCGTGCCGCGCGACGGGCTGGTCCACGAACTCGAGGCGCTCGGCGTCACCGTGCACACCTGCGGTGACGTGATCGCCCCCCGCGGCGTCACCACCGCCACCCGCGAAGCGACCCTGCTCGCACAGACGTTCTGAGCACGGCGGGCCGGGGCCGCGACCCAGCGGCCGAGGCCGCCCACCCCGCATGGATCGGACCGGTCCGGCATCCGCGGAGCCCGCTCGACCCTCCTGCCGCGCGAACGGCGGCAGGAGAGCGGCCCGCTCCCACCCACCATTGCTGATCAAGCAGATCAATCAGGAGACATCCATGCACCGCTCTGCGAAAATCGCCGCGCTGCTCGCCCTGGCCCTGCCGCTCACCGCGTGCGGAGGGGGCGCCTCCAGCTCCGAGGCGGGCGCCGAAGGCCCCATCAAGATCATGTCGATCGCCTCCTTCGAGAGCTCGGTCTACTCGATTCCCCAGCTGCAGACCGCCATCCAGGCATCGGTCGACGCGGTGAACAAGGAAGGCGGAATCGACGGCCGCAAGCTCAAGGTCTCCTTCTGCAACGACAAGTTCGACCCCAACGAGGCCACCGCCTGCGCCCAGCGCGCGATCAGCGAGGGCGTCGCCGCGGTCGTCGGCGGCATGACACCGCACACGGCCGCGCTCGCCCCCGTCCTGGAGGCGGCGAAGATCCCGTTCATCGGTCCCGGCGGCGGCGACGGCACCGCGGAGAGCGAGGAGGCCGCGTTCTACCCGATCAACGCCGGTTCGAGCGCCTTCGTCATTGCCGCCGGCCGGCTGGCCGCGGAGCGCGGCGGTGACAAGGTCGTCGTGGTCCCCGCTGACAACGCCTCCAGCCGTGCCTCCGTCAAGCAGGCAGGGCAGGGCATCGAGCGCGCCGGCGGGGCCATGACCGAGGTCGTCGCCCCGCTCACCGCCGCCGACTACAACCCGACCGCGCTCAAGGTGCTCGACCAGAAGCCCGACGGGGTCGTCATCACCGCCTCCGGCGACACCGCGACGCGCATCGTGTCGGCCCTGCGCGAGAACGGGTTCAAGGGCCCCATCACCGGCCCGGCGTCGATCGTCAACCCGGCCTCGATCAAGGCGCTCGGCGACAAGGCGGAGGGCATCGTGCTCGCCGGCCGCGGCCTTCCCTCGTCGTACACCGAGAACAAGATGATCGCGCAGTTCAACAAGGAGGTGCACGCCCTGAAGGCCGACGCGCCCATCGACGACATCAGCCTCAACGGCTGGCTCTCCGTGCGTGCCCTGCCCGGCATCCTGGGCGGCAAGAAGGTCACTGACGGGCAGTCGGTCATCGACGCCCTCTCGGACATCGCCGAGCCGGTGGACCTGTTCGGCATCTACTCCGACTACCCGGGCCTCGGCGGCGACGTGCCGCACAAGGACTACCCGCGCGTCGCGGTCTTCAAGGTGATGCCGAGCACCATCAAGGACGGCAGGATCGTCCCGGACGGCGAGTTCTTCGACCCGCTGGAGGGCTGACCCGCACAGGCGGGACATGACAACATCGCGGCGGACGGCCGGTGGGCGGGGCGGCCACCGGCCGTCCGCCGTGCGGTGGGGCGGCCCGCCCGTGCAGGGACCGGCAGCCCGTCGACGCCATGGTGCGCGGCCTGTCCGGCCGTCTGCCCGCGTGGTACGTCGCCAGGCCGCCCGTACCGCTGCGACTGGACCCGGCAGCACCAGGTGCCGCCGGTTTCGCGCCCACCGCCACCGCGGCGACGGCAGAGGCGGGCCCGGACCGCCGTGCGCGGTCCTGCCGGCCGGTGGGCCTGCCGTGGGTGCGGCAGAGGGGCCCGGAGAGAACCCCGGGCCCCTCTGCCGTGCGGGTGCCGGCGGGCGGGCGGGCCGTGACGCCCCCACGCGGCTCAGGTGCCCGCGCGCGGTCCTCCAGCGGTGGAGCCGGAGAACACGGTGGGGCGGTGCGGCCACCGGACCGGACCGGGGACATCCCCGGCCCCGCGTCCCCTGGGCCGCACCGCCCCACCGTGTGCCGGGCCCCTCAGGCGAGGGACCCCCCGTCGACGACCAGCTCGGCGCCGGTGGCGTACGAGCCGAGTTCGGAGACGAAGAAGTACACCGCCCGGGCGATCTCGTCCGGCCGGCCCATCCGCCCCATCGGGATCGCCGCCTCGACGGCCGCGACCCGGCGGGGATCCCTTTCCGTGATACCGGCGATCATCGGGGTGCGGACCAGTCCGGGCAGCACCGTGTTGACCCGTACACCGTGCGGCGCGAGCCGGCGCGCGGCGACCCGGCTGATCCCGCGCACCCCCACTTGGTGCTGACGTAGGCGAGGTCGGGGCTCTGCGCCGGTGGCATCGCCGCACCGGAGGCGATGTTGACGATCGAGCCCCGCCCCTGCTCCCGCAAGTGCTCTCCGACGATCTGGACCCCGAGGATCACCCCGAGCTGGTTGACCGTGGCGGTGCGGTGGAACAGGACCGGGTCGGGCGGGCTCTCCAGGAGGTACTCGCTCTTGAACCCGGCGGCGGCCACCAGTGCGTACAGCGGACCGAAGCGGTCCACCGCCGCGGTCATGAGCGCGTTCCAGGACCGGGGTTCCCCGACGTCGTGGTGGACGAACAGGCCGTCCAGTTCGCCGGCCAGCCGCTCACCCTCCTCGCGCTGCAGATCGGCGACGACCACCCGGTAGCCCTGTTCGGCGAGGTACCGGCAGGTGGCCGCGCCGATGCCGCTGGCACCCCCGGTGACGACGACGGCGTCCATGCTCACAGCTCGAGCGGGTTGAAGAAGTCTCCGTCACGGACGATCTCGCCGTCCTTGACGGCGCTGCCGACCGTGGCGAACCGCGGCACCCGGGGGTAGCTCTTGGAGTCCGGTGTCGCGGGCACGCCGGTGTAGTCCGGGGCGGTGCCGAGTTCGATCGGCTTCTCGATGGCATCGAAGGCCGAGATCACGGAGGCGCCGTCGGTGATCTCGTGGCCCTTCAGCACCTCGGCCAGCAGGTACATGCCGGTCCAGGCGTTGAGGGCGAGGTCGTCGGTCTGGGCCTCGGGGTCCTCGGCGGCCATCTGGTCGAGGAACTCCTTGACCTGGGGGATGTCCGTGGACGTGGGCGGCACGACCCGGCTGGTCATCCGGACGCCCTCGGCGAACTCGCCGAGCGCCTCGATGCTGGCCGGCGGGAAGAGAGAGCCGGGGGCGGTGAGCGCGCCCTTGTAGCCGGACTGGCGCAGGCTCTTGACCACCTTCAGCGCGTCCTCGGTGACGATCTGCAGGGCGATGGCGTCGGGCTTCATCTGCAGGGCGCGGGCGACGGTCGCCGAGACGTCCGGGGCGCCCAGCTTCATCGTGATCTTGGTCATCTTGGCGCCGGCCGATTCGGCGCCCTGGATGCTCAGGTCCGCGCCGGTCTGCGAGCCCTCGTTGTCGGAGGCGATGACGACGGTGGAGGGGCCCGCCTCGGCGGCGAGGCGGCCGGTGCCGATCGACATGCCGGGTGCGCCCGCGTTGACCGGGAAGGAGACCTCGCTCTGCAGCTCCACCGCGCCCGAGCTGGCGCTCCCGGCCACCAGCGGGATCTTCGCGGCCTCCAGGACCGGCAGGAACTGCGGGGAGAACGGGGAGGCGCCCCCGACCACGGCGACCATGCCGTCCGACACCGCGCGCTGCGCGCAGGAGGTCGCCTCGTTGGGGTCGAACTTGTCGTTGCAGACCTTGAGGACGACCTCGCGTCCGTCGATGCCGCCGTTCGCGTTGATGTCGGCGATCTTCGCCCGCAGCGCCGTCTCGACCTGGGGGGTGGAGAAGACGGGCGTCTCGAAGGAGCCGATCGACATGATCCTGATCGG
The DNA here is from genome assembly GCF_001418415.1 of Streptomyces hirsutus. Lineage (GTDB taxonomy): Bacteria > Actinomycetota > Actinomycetes > Streptomycetales > Streptomycetaceae > Streptomyces > Streptomyces hirsutus. Next base: position 34,839 of record NZ_LIQT01000144.1, on the reverse strand, counting down.
GCCCTCGGCGGCGGCGGAGCCGGAGTCGGAGCCGCCGCAGGCGGCCAGCGAACCGAGGAGGAGAGGGGCTACGGCGAGAGTGGAGAACAGTCTTCGCTTCATGGGGTCCTTGCCCTAGGAGACAGAGTCCTTGCCACACATAACGAAACGTAGTTAGGTTAATGGTGCAAGGCTCGAGGCATCAAGGGATGCGTTCACGCCAGGTGTAGCGAAAATCCAGCCGTGCATAGACCTTGCGCCCAACTTGCGGCGGGCGTAAAACCAAACAACGTTTATTGCGCTGTGCGCGCCGCCCACCACCACGTCATGGCAGCGCACCCGGCTCCACCACCGCTGAGGGAGATGACGTGACTGCAGTCGCCCACACCGAGCCCGGCACGGCACGAGCCGCCGCCCTGCGGGCGACGTCGCTGGTCGCCGGCTACGGCGACCTCGCCGTCGTCCGCGGGCTGGACATCGAGGTCCGCGCCGGCGAGATCGTCGCGCTGCTCGGGCCCAACGGCGCCGGCAAGTCGACCACCCTGCTGACGCTCGCCGGCGAGCTGCGCCCGCTGGGCGGGGAGATCAGCTGGTTCGGCTCACCGCTCACCGGCGGCCTGCACAAACGGGCGGCGGCCGGCCTCGGCTTCGTGCCCGAGGAACGCTCCGTGATCATGTCGATGTCGGTACGGGACAACCTGCTCCTGGGCAGCGGCGGCATCGAGCCGGCCGTCGAGGTCTTCCCCGAACTGGGCAAACTGCTGGACCGCCGGGCCGGACTCCTCTCCGGCGGCGAACAGCAGATGCTCACCCTCGGCCGCGCGCTCGCCCGGCGGCCGAAGGTCCTGCTCGCCGACGAACTCTCCCTGGGCCTGGGACCGATCGTGGTCGACCGGCTCCTCGCGGCACTCCGCGAAGCGGCCACCACGCTGGACATCGGGGTCCTGCTGGTGGAGCAGCAGGCGCGCCGGGCCCTCGGCGCCTCCGACCGCTGGTACCTGATGCGCCGCGGCGAACTCGTCGCCAGCGGCAACTCCGCGGACGGCGACGAGGAGATCCGGCGCCGTTACCTCTCCGACCACGACAGCGCCGACTGACGCGCTCGACCCGGCCTCACCACTCACAGGAGACACCTGCATGGACATCCTCCGGTATGTGCTCATCGGCCTGGGAGCCGGTGCGCTCTACGCGCTGATCGCCCAGGGGCTGGTACTGGTCTATCGGGGATCCGGCATCCTCAACTTCGCCCAGGGCGGCTTCGTGATGGTCGGCGGCTACGCCTACTACCAGGCCGTGGTGGGCTTCTCGCTCCCGCGCTGGCTCGGCCTGGTCTTCGCCGTCGCGGTGGGCGCGGTCCTCGGCACACTGGTGCAGCTGCTGATCCTGAAACCGATGAGGGAATCCTCGGCTCTGCTGAAGGTGATCTCGACCCTGGCCGTGCTCATGGTCCTGACATCGGCCGCCGTACTCATCTACGGCAGTGACCTGAAGGCCGCGCCGTCGCTGCTGCCGACCAGCGGGATCCAGGTTGCCCCCGACGTCTACGTCGGCGCCGACCGCATGATCCTCTTCCTCCTCGGCGCCGCCTCCACCGTCGCGCTCTGGTTCGTCTACCGCCGTACGACGTTCGGCCGCGCCACGGGCGCGGTCGCCGAGAACGTCCGCGTCGCCGCGAGTCTCGGGCACTCCCCGGAGCGCATCGCGACCGTCAACTGGGCCCTGGGCGCCGGCCTCAGCGCGCTCGCGGGTGCCCTCATCGCGCCGATCACCTACCTGCAGCCGCAGGTTCTCGCCATGCTGGTGATACCCGCCCTCGCCGTCGGCCTCATCGCCAACTTCAACTCGTTCCCGATCGTGTTCGCCGGAGCCATCGGGCTCGGTGTCGTCGAGTCCCTCATGGCCCGCTACGTCAGCGCGCCGGGCTGGTCGGCCAGCGTGCCTTTCATCATCGTGGTGGTCGTGATGGTGCTGCGCGGGCGCGGCATCCCGCTGCGCAGCCACGTGCTGGACCGCATGATCGACGTCGGTTCCGGCAAGGTGCGGATCATCCCGACGGTCGTCGTCACCGCGGTCATGGCCTGGCTGGTCTCCTCGGTGTTCGACACCGCCTGGACCAACGCGGTCACCGTCACCATGGGCTTCGCGATCCTGTGCGTGTCCATCGTGCTCGTCACCGGATACGCCGGGCAGCTCTCGCTCGCCCAGTACGTCCTGGCCGGCTTCGGCGCCCTGATCGCCGCCCGCCTGGTGGCCGACCTCAAGTGGCCCTTCCTCGCCGCCCTCGTCGGTGCCGTGGCGGTCACCGCGCTGCTCGGCGTGCTCGTGGCACTGCCCGCCCTGCGCACCCGCGGCATCAACCTGGCCATCGTCACCCTCGGCCTCGCCGTCGTCATCTACAACATCGTCCTGAACAACAGCGACTACAGCGGCGGCACGAGCGGCATCGTCGTCCCGCCCATCGAGATCTTCGGGCTGAACGTCAGCGGCCTGCTGGCACCCGGCAACTACGCCGTGATGGCGCTCGTCCTGCTGGTGCTCGTGGCGGTCGGCGTCCTCAACCTGCGCCGCGGTGCCGTCGGCCGTCGGCTGCTCGCCGTGCGGAGCAACGAGCGTGCGGCGGCCTCTCTGGGCGTCAGCGTCTTCGGGGCCAAGCTGTTCGCGTTCGGTGCGGCGGCCGGCATCGCGGCCATCGCCGGTGTGGTGCTCACCTTCCGCAGCTTCAGTGTGGTGACCATCAACTTCGACACCTTCAACTCCATCGTGGTCGTCGCCATGACCGTGGTGGGCGGCGCCGGATACGTCGGCGGCGGTGTCATGGGCGGCACGCTGATGCCGTCGGGTGTCGGCTCGGAACTGTTCTCCGGTATCCACTCGATCGAGTCCTGGCTCCCGCTGATCAGCGGCCTGATGCTGCTGGTCATCCTGGTGCAGAACCCGTCCGGCCTGTGGCAGGTCAACGTCGAACTGGTCAAGGGCATCGGACGCAAGCTGCGCCGTAAGAAGGAGGAGCCCACGGCCGACGCCGCGGACGTCGAGGCCGCCGAAGCCGTCAAGGCCGAGCCGGTGGCGCCCAAGCGGCTCACCGTCTCCGGAGTGCGGGTGCGCTTCGGCAACGTGGTCGCCGTGTCCGACGCGACGTTCACCGTCGTGCCCGGCACCGTGCACGGCCTGATCGGCCCCAACGGCGCGGGCAAGACCACGGTCATCGACGCCGTCACCGGCTTCGTACGGTGCGAGACGGGCACGGTAGACCTGGACGGCGCCGACCTGACCCGCCTGTCGCCCCAGAAGCGGCTGAAGGCCGGCCTGGGCCGCTCCTTCCAGTCCCTGGAGCTGTTCGAGGACCTCACCCTGCGCGAGAACCTCGCCATCGCCAGTGAGCAGTGGAGCCCCCTGAAGTACGGTGCCGACTTCGTGCGGCCGGGCCGTATCCAGCTCAACGGCGTAGCGCTCGCCGCGGCCCGCGAGTTCAACCTGCTCGGCGAGCTCGACCTGAAGCCCGGCGAACTCTCCATGGGCCACCGCCGCCTCGCGGCGATCGCCAGGGCCGTGGCCAGCACCCCCTCGGTGCTCTGCCTCGACGAGCCCGCCGCCGGCCTGAGCGACCCCGAGGCACAGGACCTCGCCGCACTGCTGCGCCGCCTGGCCAAGGACTGGGGCATGGGCATCCTGCTGGTCGAGCACAACATCGACATGGTGCTCGCCGCCTGCGACGAGGTGACCGTGCTGACCGCCGGAGCCGTCCTCGTCAACGGCGGCCCCGAGGAGGTGCGCAACGACCCGCGGGTGCTCAGCGCCTACCTGGGGGGCGGGGCCGACGAGCCCGCCGAGTCCGCCGGCACGCAGGACACGACGGAGGCAGCCGGGCGGCGCGACGGCGACCTCATCGAGGAGTTCAGCTGATGCCCGGGGCCGAGGGCACGACCCGCAGGGTCGTGCCCTCCCGCCTGGCCCACGTGGTGCTCCGCACCCGGCGGCTGCGGCCGATGCTCGACTGGTGGGCCGACCTGCTCCAGGCGGAGGTGGTGTTCGAGAACGAGTTCATCGGCTTTCTGACCTTCGACGACGAGCACCATCGGATCGCGATCGTCCGGCCGCCGGACCTCGGCGGCCCCACCGGGCACACGGCGGGCCTGGACCACATCGCGTTCACCTACGCGAGCCTGGCCGACCTGGTGGCCACGTACGAGCGGCTCAAGGGCCAGGGCATCGACGCCACGTGGGTCGTCAACCACGGCCCGACCCTGTCGGTCTACTACCAGGACCCGGACGGGAACCGGGCCGAGCTGCAGATCGACCGGTTCGCCGACAACGAGGAGGCGACCGCGTTCCTGCGCTCGCCGGCCTTCGCCCGGCACCCGGTCGGTCACAGCGTGGACTTCGACGACCTGGTCCGCCGTTTCCACGAGGGCGAGGACGAGGCCGTGCTCACGGCCTACCGCTATGACCACGAGAACGCCTGAGCCGTGCCGGGCACACCGGTCGGGGAAGGAGGAGGCGAGCGGGTGAACACCGATCCGCTGACCGTGGTGCGCGACTTCTTCGCACACTTCGGGCCGACCCACGACGACATGGTGGCGACCGCCCGGCGGCTGTGCCACGACGACCTGTGGTGGGCCTCCGCCGGCTTCGACCCGCCCCGGGTGACCAGCCTGGAGCAGCTGGTGGCGGACCTGGAGAAGGCGAAGGCCCGCAAGGGGGTGGCGGGCTTCAGGTTCGACCTGGTGCACGCCGCCGCCGACGGTCCCTACGTCCTCACCGAGCGGTACGACGACTCCGTCGGCGCCGACGGCAGGCTGCTCCACTCGTTCAAAGTGATGGGCACGCTCAAGGTCGAGGACGGCCGCATCCGCTGGGTGCGCGATTACTTCTACGACACCCGCGAGTTCGCCGAGCGGTATCTGCCCGAGGACTTCGCGACCGACCGGCCGCCTCTCCTGGACGACCACATGCGCGCCGGGGACTGACTTTCCTTCCCCCCGCGCCGCCGACCCTGATAGAACACTGTTTGGTTTTACGCCGAGGTGAACGGAGAACACGACGATGGGTTCCCTGGACGAGAGGGTCGCGCTGGTCACCGGCGCAGGCTCCGGAATGGGCCGGGCCTCCGCCGAGGCCCTCGCCGCGGCGGGCGCCAAGGTGGTGGTGACCGACGTGAACGGCGACACCGCGACCACCACCGCGAAGGCGATCACCCAGGCCGGCGGTACGGCCGCCGCGGTGGTTCTCGACATCGCCGACGAGGCCTCCTGGGAGGAGGCCGTCAGGACGGCGCGCCGCGAGTTCGCCGAGCCGGTGACCGTGCTGCACAACAACGCCGCGCTCACCGCCGGACCGGTGATGGACCTCGACCGCGATCCGCTCCATCTCGACCTGGACGCCTGGAACACCAGCCTGTCGGTCACCCTGACCGGCGCGGCACTCGGCTGCAAGCACGTGCTGCCCGGGATGCTCGAAGCCGGGAACGGCAGCATCGTCAACATGTCCTCCACCCGCGGCGTCACAGGCGCCACCTGGCGGATGAGCTACAACACCGCCAAGGCCGGCATCATCGGGCTGACCCGCACGGTGGCGGTGCACTACGGGGCGCAGGGCGTCCGCTGCAACGCGATCGTGCCCGGCGTCTTCGACACTCCCGCGCTGCGCAGCGGCCTGCCCGCGGAGCGGCTGCGCGAGGTCGAGCGCTCCCATCTGCTGAACCGGGTCGGCCGGCCCGAGGAGATGGCGCAGGCAGTGGTGTTCCTCGCCTCCGACCTCTCCAGTTTCATCACCGGCGCGGTCATCCCGGTCGACGGCGGACAGACGGCCTTCAGCGAAGGGCTGGCCCCCGCGGTCAGCCGTGGAATCGAGGACTGAGCCATGAGCAAGAGGACACTGGTCATCGGCGGCACCGGTCCGACCGGTCCGCACATCCTGCAGGGGCTGCTCGACCGGGGCCACGACGTCACCATGCTGCACCGCGGCGCCCACGAGCCGCCCGGTCTGCCCGACGTCCGGCACCTGCACGCCGACCCGCACTTCGCCGAGACGCTGGAAGAGGTCGTCGGCGGCCAGGAGTGGGATCTCGTGGTCGCGACCTACGGGCGGATGCGGGTGACCGGGGAGTTCTTCGCCGGCCGGACCGACCAGCTGATCTGTGTCGGCGGTGTACCGGTCTACCGCGGCTTCATCGAGCCGCAGGGCTCCAAGCCGTGGGGCATGAAGATCAACGCCCGCGAGGACAGCCCGCTGGCCGACACCGCGGCCGTACCGGCGAAGTTCGCGATGCAGATTCTGAATGCCGAGCGCTCGGTGATGGAGCGTGCCGCGAACGGCGCCTACATGGCGTCCTACGTCCGGTACCCGCAGATCTACGGCCCGCGCAACATCGTGCCGTGGGAGTGGGCGGTGCTGAAGCGGATCCAGGACGGCCGCGATTACATGATCCTGCCCGACGACGGCCTGTGGATGATCTTCCGTTGCGCCGCCCGGAACGCGGCCGCGAGCATCATGGCGATCGTCGACCAGCCCGAGGTGGCCGACGGCGAGTCCTACAACGTCGCCGACGACGACCAGTTCACCCTGCGCCAGTGGGCCGAGGTGGTGGCGGAGATCTGCGGGAAGCCGCTGGACTTCGTCGGCATCCCGTCGCTGATCGCGCCCTCGGCCGTCAACGAGTTCCTGGCGCCCGCCTCCCGCCCGCACATGACGGTCGACGCCTCGAAGATCCGCACCCAGCTCGGTCACCGGGACGTCATCACGGCGTACGACGCGCTCGTGGAGACCGTCGAGTGGCTGCGGGAGAACCCGCCCACCCCCGAGGCGTACCCGATGTACACCGCCAAGTTCGACTACGAGCTGGAGGACCGGCAGGTCGCCGCCTACGCCAAGGCGGTCGAGATGTGCCGGGCCGAGGCGCCCGACGAGGCCCCGCCCCTGGCCCACCCCATGCCGCACCCGAAGGTCCCGTCGCTCACCGGCGACGAACGCGGACGCTGAGCGAAGGACGACACCGTGCCCATCCAGCAGAAGCTGTCCGAGGACGGCGTCCTCGAACTGGTCGTCGACGCCCCGCCGGTCAACGCCGTGGGGATCGAGGACCTCGCCGCGCTGGCAGCCGTCGTGGAGGGCGTCGCCGCGCGCCCCGAGGTGCGCGCGGTGGTCCTGCGCGGCGAGGGCCGGGGCTTCATCGGGGGCGGTGACGTCAAGGAGGTCCAGCGGCTGCCCGGCTTCGAGGGCATCCTCGGGCAGGTCAACGGCTCCACCGACCTGACCGTGGCCCTGCACGAGTGCGCCGCCCCCGTCATCGCCGCCGTGCACCGCTACTGCATCGGGCTGGGCGTCCTGGTCGCCGGGGCCTGCGACATCGTGGTCGCCGACGAGGAGTGCCGCTTCGTGCTCGCCGAGGTCGACAACGGTGCCACCGGCGGCGCGGTCCAGGCGATGGGCCTGATGCCGGACAAGCGGCTGCGCCAGGCCATGCTCACCTGCGAGCCGGTCCTGGGGCGGGAGCTGGCCTCGTACGGGACCGTGGTCGCGGTGCCCGACGAGGAGTCGGTGCCGGTGGAGGCCCGGCGGCTGGCCGGAGTCATCGCGGCCAAGAGGCCCTCGGTGGTCAGGGCGGCCAAGAAGGCCATCAACGGCAGCGCCCGGCGGGACATCGGCCCGCTGTACCGCCAGGAGACCGCGTTGACCCTCGAACTCAACATGCGCGGTGACGCGCGCGAGGCCCGCGAGACCTTCGTGTCCGGCGAGCGCCGGGGCTACCTGTCGCGGGAGACCTCTTCGTAGGGGGACCGCTCGTACGGTTCCCGCCGGGCTCGTGGGGGCCGGCACCGCGGTCCGCCGCGGTGCCGGCGGTTCCCCGCGAGCTCTCGGCTTCGCGCGGGCAGTCGGTCTCCGACGGGCCCCGCCCCACCCTGCTCCGTCCCGGGACCGCGTGGAAAACCCCCGGCCCCGGGACGGAGCTGCACACCGGGATCCAAACACTGTATGGTTTTGTGGACGGCATCTGACGGCCGGCCCGCACGACGTCGAGCACTGGAGGAACGCCCATGCCCGCGGACACGTCCGTGAAGTACACCCGCACCCCCTACCTCGTGGTGCAACGGGACAACTCCACCCGCAAGGACGTCTACGGCACGATCGGTGACTCGGTGGTGCTGCAGGCCCAGTTGCTCCGTGGTGAGAACCCGTCCACCACCTGCGTGGTCGCCATGCACCCCATCGGCTCACCCGGCTACCTGCCGATGTTCTCGGCGCTGGCCCGCGCCGGATTCCACGTGCTCGCCGCCGGCACCCGCTACAGCAACGGCGACGCCGCGCTGATCATGGAGAACGTCCTCCTCGACCTCGGCGCCGTGGTGAAGGACGCCAAGGAGCGCCTCGGCTACGAGCGGGTCGTCCTGGCCGGCTGGAGCGGCGGCGGCTCGCTGATGATGGGCTATCAGGCCGAGGCCGAGAAGCCGGTCATCAAGCTCACCGGCGCGGGGGAGTACACCCCGCTCGCCGACACCCGGCTCACCCCGGCCGACGGGGTGATGATCCTCGCGGCGCACCGCAGCCGCCACCACCTGCTGACCGACTTCCTGGACGCCTCGATCCTGGACGAGTCGCGCCCCGACGAGCGCGACCCCCACCTGAACCTTTACTCCCCCGAGAACCCCGACCAGCCCCCGTACACGGCGGAGTTCCTGGCCGAGTACCGCGCGGCCCAGGTGGCCCGCAGCCGCCGTATCACCGCGTACGCCCAGGAACGGCTGGCCGGCCTCAAGGCGGCCGGACGCCACCAGGAGGAGCACTGCTTCGTGGTGCAGGGCACCATGGCCGACCCCCGCTGGCTGGACCTCGCCGTCGACCCCAACGACCGGGCCCCCGGCTCCTACCTCGGCGATCCCCGTCTGGTCAACGACGGCCCCTCGGCGCTGGGCCGCTTCACCACCACCCGCAGCTGGCTCTCCCAGTGGTCCTACGACACCGCCCAGGTCGACGCCGCCGACGCGGCGTCCCGGGTCACCGTCCCGGTGCTTCTGCTGGAGAACTCCCGCGACGACGCGTGCCCGCCGGCCCACCCCCGGGCCATCTACGAGGGCATCGCCCACGAGAACAAGCAACTCAGCGTGATCGAGGGCGCGAACCACTACTACAGCGGCCAGAAGGAACATCTCCGGTCCGCGGTCGACCACATCGACGGCTGGCTGACGCAGAACGGGTTCGACCGATGACCGCCGGGGCGTCCGCCGCCGGCGGCGCGCTCGCCGGCCTGCGCGTCCTCGAGGTCGGACACATCATCAGCGGGCCTTTCTGCGCCCACCTGTTCGCCGATCACGGCGCCGAGGTCATCAAGGTCGAACCCCCGGCCGGTGACGACATGCGCCGCTGGGGCGGGCTCTACAAGGGCGTGGGGCTGTACTGGCCGATCATCGGCCGAGGCAAGAAGTCGGTCACCCTCGACCTCCGCGACGCCGAGGGGCAGGCCGCCTTCCGTGAACTGGCCCGTACGGCCGACGTGGTCATCGAGAACTTCCGTCCCGGCACCATGGAGCGCTGGGGCCTCGGCCCCGAGGACCTGCACGCCGACAACCCGGACCTGGTCATGGTCCGCATCACCGGCTACGGGCAGACGGGCCCCCTGCGCGACCGCGCCGGATTCGGCTCCATCGCCGAGGCGATGAGCGGCTTCCGGCATCTGTCCGGCGAGCCGGACCGGCCTCCCGTGCGGGTCGGCATCTCCATCGGGGACGCCCTCGCGGGCACCCAGGGCTTCATCGGCGCGCTGCTCGCCCTGCTGTCGGGCCATCTGCGCACGGGGTCCCGGGGCCAGGTGATCGACGTGGCGCTCTACGAGGCGACGTGGATGTACATGGAGTCGATCCTTCCCGAGTTCGTGAAACTGGGGAAGGTGCGCGGACCCTCCGGACCCCTGCTGCCGGGCATCGCGCCCTCCAGTGTCTACCCCACGTCCGACGGACGGTGGATCGTCATGGGGGCCAACAAGGACACCGTGTTCAGCCGGCTCGCCGCNNCCCATCTGCTGCGCGGCGAGCACCAGCTCGAACTGGACGCCGAGATCGCGCGGTGGACGCGCGGGCAGACGGTCGACGAACTCCTCGGCGTGCTAGACAAGGCGGGGGTGCCGGCCGGCCGGATCTACACCGCGCCCGACATCCTCGGCGACCCGCACTACCGCGCGCGGGACATGGTCGTGGAGGTGCCCGATCCGTCGTTGGACGGCGAGAGCGTTCCGATGCCCGGTGTGGTGCCCAAGCTGAGCCGGACACCGGGCGCCATCCGGCGCGGTGCGCCGCTGCTCGGTGAGCACAACGACGAGATCCTGGGCGCGCTGCGGACGACGTCCGCGGGCCGGAGGTGACCGTGGATCGGGCTTCCCCGGTCCTGCGCGGCACGGCCGGGAGAATCGTGGCCGACGTGCGTGAACCGGCCGCGCCCGGCACCGGGCGCGGCCTGGTGGTGCTGCTCCACGGAGGCGGCCAGACTCGGCACTCCTGGAGCCGCGCCGCCGAGATCCTGGCGGGCGACGGCTGGACGACCGTGACCTACGACGCGCGCGGGCACGGCGACAGCGACTGGGCCGGGGACGGGGACTACTCCATCGCCCGCTACGTCGACGACCTGCAGTGCGTCCTGGACCAGGTGGGCGGGGGCCGCCCCGCCTGCCTGGCCGGCGCGTCCCTCGGTGGCATGACCGCGCTCATGGCACTGGCCCGGCGCCCTCGCCTGACCGACCGTCTGGTGCTGGTCGACATCACACCGCGGCCCCATCCGGCCGGCGTCGCACGCATCAGGCAGTTCATGACGGCGCACCTCGACGGGTTCGAGACCCTCGCGGAGGTCGCCGAGGCCGTCGCGGCCTACAACCCGGGCAGACGGCGTTCGAGTCCCGAAGGGCTGCACCGCACCGTGCGCCGCGGCGCGGACGGACGGTGGCGGTGGCACTGGGACCCGGCGATTCTGAAAAGCAACGACGGCCCGAACCCGCTGGTCCGGCCGGACGACGCGGTCGCCGCCGCGAAGTCGGTCACCGTGCCCACCCTGCTGGTCGCGGGCGGTGCCAGCGATGTCGTTCGGGAGGACGAGGTGGGCGAGTTCCTGACGGTGATGCCCACGGCCCGCGCGGTCACGCTCGACGGTGCGGGACACATGGTCGTCGGCGACCGCAACGACGCTTTCGTCGACGCCATCCGCACCTTCCTCGACGATTGACCCCTTAATCCAAGGGTGTTAGATTAATGCTCCGTAAGGCTCCTTGTGAGTGCCCTGTCGGCCTGACGCGAAAGAGGCTCCATGAAGTTCAACCTGATGTCGCTGGGTGACCTCGTCACCGACCCCGTGACCGGTGAGCGGAGCACCAACGCGCGCCGCTACAAGATGTTTCCGGAGATGGCCGTCCTCGCCGAGTCGGCCGGCTTCAACGGCATCAACATGGGCGAGCACCACGGGATCGAGTACATCTACTCGGCACCGCCCGTCGTCCTCGCCGCCATCGCGGAGCGCACCACCACCCTGCGCCTCGGCACCGCCGTCACCCTGCTCGCCAACCTGGACGGTCTGCGCATCGCCGAGGACTACGCCACGGTCGACGTGCTGTCGGACGGCCGGGTCGACGTCGTGCACGGCCGGGGCAACTTCTTCGCCTCGACCTACACCCTGTTCGGCCAGAGCCTGGACGAGTCCGCTGCCCGCTTCAAGGAGAACGCGGAGCTCGTCGACAAGCTCTGGACCGGCGAACCCCTGCACTGGTCCGGCCGGTTCCGGCCCTCGATCAACGGCGAGTCCCTGCAGCCGGCTCCGATCCAGCCCGCCCGCGACTGCATGTGGATCGGCGGCGGCAGCTCCCTGGAGTCCGTGGAACTCGCCGCCCGCCTCGGATGGAAGCTGATGCTTCCCAGCGCCTTCGGCGACCCGTCGTTCTTCACCAAGGTCGTGGACCACTACCTCGCCAAGTGGGAGGAGTACGACCACGACTGGGAGCCGGAGATCGGTGCGGGCTGGCACGTCTGGGTCGGCCCCGACAGCAAGTCGGCGCGCGACCAGTGGAAACCGCGGTACGCCGCCTACCACGCCTGGATGAACGAGCTGCTCGCGCAGATCAACCCCTCCGTCCCGAAGCAGAACCAGCGTCCCTTCAACTTCGACTGGCTCACCACCAAGGGCCCGGCCATCGTCGGCAGCCCGGACGAGGTCGTCGACCGGATCTCCCGGCTGAGCGAGCAGCTCAAGGTCACCACGCATCTCGCCTACATGGACATGGGCGGCATGCCGGAGCCGGAGCTGTTCGACGCCATCGAGCTCTTCGGCAGCAAGGTGATCCCGCAGCTCGCGGACGCCTGACCCGGCCCCGACGCCCAGGCCCGACGCCCAGGCCCCGACCTGACCGTCCCACTCAGGAGAAACCCATGCCCGTGCTGTCTCCTGCCGTAGTCGTCGACGCGGTGCGCACTCCCTCCGGCCGGGGCAAGCCCGGCGGCGCCCTGTCCGGTGTGCACCCGGCCGACTTGCTGGCCACGACGCTGACGGCCCTGCTCGAACGCACCGGGATCGACCCGGCGCGGATCGACGACGTGATCGCCGGCTGTGTCGGTCAGGCCGGGGACCAGGCCACCAACGTGGCCCGGACCGCTTTGCTCACCGCCGGCTACCCGGAGTCCGTGCCGGCCACCACCGTCGACCGCCAGTGCGGATCCGCCCAGCAGGCACTGCACTTCGCCGCCCAGGGCGTGATGAGCGGTGCCTACGACGTAGTGGTCGCCGGCGGTGTGGAGTCCATGAGCAGGGTGCCGCTCGGGTTCCCGGGGCGCGACGGCAAGCCGTTCGCGCCCCTGGCGGGCCGTTACCCCGAGGGGCTGGTCGGCCAGGGCGTCTCGGCCGAGATCATCGCGGGACGCTGGAAGCTCGGCCGGCGGGAGCTGGACGAGTTCGCCGCACGGTCCCACGAACTGGCCGCGGCCCGCGCCCGCGCCGGCGACTTCGCCCGGGAGATCGTGCCCGTGGGGGAGGTCGCCGCCGACGAGACCGTGCGCCCCGGCACCACCGCCGACCAACTGGCGGGCCTGCGCGCGTCGTTCCAGGACGACGCGTTGGGGGAGCGCTTCCCGGAGATCGGGTGGCACATCACGCCCGGCAACTCCTCACCCCTCACCGACGGGGCCTCTGCGGCCCTGGTGACGAGCGAGGCGAAGGCCGCCGAACTGGGCCTCGCACCGCGGGCCCGGCTCACCGGCTTCGCGGTGACCGGCAGCGACCCGCTGCTGATGCTCACCGGCGTCATCCCCGCCACCCAGCGCCTTCTGGACCGGACCGGCCTGACGGTCGACGACATCGACGTCTTCGAGGTCAACGAGGCGTTCGCACCCGTACCCCTGGTCTGGGCCCGCGAACTCGGCGTCGACCTGGCGAAGGTCAACCCGCGGGGCGGAGCCATCGCCCTCGGCCACCCGATGGGCGCCTCCGGCATCCGTATCCTCGCCACCCTGATCAGCCACTTGGAGGCCACCGGCGGACGGCGTGGTGTGATCACCATGTGCGAAGGCGGGGGCATGGCCAACGCGACCCTGGTCGAGCTGGTCTGATGGCGGCCCAGGACGAGACGCCCAGGATTGGCGTCGAACAGTTCTCCCTGACCGGCAGGGTCGCCGTCGTCACCGGCGCGAGCTCCGGCCTCGGTGCGGGTTTCGCCCGCGCGCTGGCCGCCGCCGGTGCGGACGTGGTCCTCGCCGCCCGCCGGGTGGACCGCCTGCACGACATCGCCCGGGAGGTCGAGAAGTACGGGGTGCGGGCGCTGCCGGTGCGCTGCGACGTCGTCTCCCCGGACGACTGCGCCGCGGTCGTCGACCGGGCCGTCGCCGAACTCGGCGCGGTCGACGTGCTCGTGAACAACGCCGGCGTCGGCACGGCAGTCCCCGCGCTGCGCGAGACACCGGAGGAGTTCCGGAGCGTCGTCGACGTGAACCTCATGGGCGCGTACTGGATGGCGCAGTCGTGTGCCCGGGTGATGCGACCCGGGTCGAGCATCATCAACGTCGCGAGCGCACTCGCACTGGTGAAGCCCTTCGCCCCGCAGGCGGCGTACGTCGCGAGCAAGGCCGGACTGGTCGGCCTCACCCGCGACCTCGCCCAGCAGTGGTCGGGCCGCAAGGGCATCCGGGTCAACGCGATCGCCCCGGGCTACTTCGCCACGGACATGACCGAGGCGGCCCCCCGCGCGGCGCTCACCGAGTTCCTGGAGCACAGCACACCGCTGAAGCGGATGGGCAAGCCGCATGAACTCGACGGTGCCGTCGTCTTCCTCGCCGGCGACGCCTCGACATACGTCACCGGCATCACGCTGCCCGTCGACGGCGGCATGTCCGGCCATTAGGAGCGCTGTTCATGAGTACTTCCCTGCAGGACCGCATGTGGGACTTCATGCGCGAGGAGGTCTTCCCGGCCGAACCGGTCTGGGCGGCCCACCTGCGCGAGCACGGCGAGCACAGCTACCCGCCCGTGATGGAGAAGCTGAAGGCCTCCGCCCGCGAGCGGGGGCTGTGGAACCTCTTCCTGCCGTCGGTCTCCGGCCTGTCGAACGCCGAGTACGCCCCCATCGCCGAGATCACCGGCTGGTCCCCGGTCATCGCGCCGGAGGCGATCAACTGCCAGGCACCCGACACCGGCAACATGGAGACGCTCGCCCTCTTCGGCACGGACGAGCAGAAGAAGAGGTGGCTCGAACCCCTCCTCGCCGGAGAGATCCGCTCGGCCTTCGCGATGACCGAGCCCGACGTGGCCTCCTCCGACGCCACCAACATCTCCACCACGATCGTGCGGGACGGCGACTCCTACGTCATCACCGGACGGAAGTGGTGGATCACCGGCTCCGCGGACGAGCGCTGCCGGATCTTCATCGTGATGGGCAAGACCGATCCGGACGCCCCCACGCACCGGCAGCAGTCCATGGTGCTGGTGGAGCGGGACACGCCCGGACTCACCATCGAGCGGCACCTGCCGATCTTCGGCTACCAGGATCAGCACGGCCACTCCGAGCTGGTCTTCGACGAGGTGCGGGTGCCGGCCGAGAACCTCCTCGCCGCCGAGGGCGACGGGTTCACCATCGCCCAGGCCCGGCTCGGCCCCGGCCGGATCCACCACGCCATGCGCGCGCTGGGCATGGCCGAGCGGGCACTGGCCCTGATGGTCCGCCGCGCCGGGGAACGGGTGGCGTTCGGCCGGCGGCTGGCCGACAACCCGGTGGTCCAGGAGCTCATCGCCGACTCCCGGATGGACATCGACCAGGCCCGCCTGCTGGTGCAGCACACGGCGGGGCTCATCGACCGGAACGGGGCGAAGGCGGCCCGCGGGGAGATTTCCCAGATCAAGGTGGTCGCCCCGGCCGTCGCCACCCGGGTCGTGGACCGGGCGATCGAGGTGTTCGGGGGCGCCGGCGTGAGCGACGACCTGCCGCTCGCCTATTTCTACGCCTGGGCGCGGGTGCTGCGGATCGTCGACGGGCCCGACGCCGTGCACCGGCGCACCGTCGCCCGGCAGGAACTGCGCCGGGAGCGACCGTACGTGGGCTGAGCCGACGAGTGACCGGGAGAGACCGATGACCCACAGCACCACCCACACCCCGCGCCCGCCGGACGCCTTCTCCGGCGCGGCGGTCCGGACGGACGGAAACGGGAAGGCGGACGAACCGGCGGTCCTGGAATCGCTCGAGCGCCGCGTCCTGTGGCTCGCGACGGCGATGATCGACCACGCCAACCGCGGACGCCCCAACCGCTCCGGGCTCAAGGTCGGCGGCCACCAGGCCTCCAGCGCCTCGATGGCCGGCATCATGACGGCACTCTGGTTCGGTCGCCTGACCGCCGAGGACCGGGTGTCGGTCAAGCCGCACGCCTCGCCGGTCCTGCACGCCGTCAACTACCTGCTGGGCCGACTCGACCGGTCCTACCTCACCCGCCTGCGGGATTACGGCGGACTGCAGAGCTACCCGAGCCGCACCAAGGACCCCGACCCGGTCGACTACTCGACCGGCTCGGTCGGCATCGGGGCGACCGCGCCGATCTGGGGCGCGGTGGCCGGCCGGTACGTCGACGACCGCACCGGCACCCGGCGCGGGGGACGGCAGTACTCGCTCGTCGGGGACGCCGAACTGGACGAGGGGGCGGTCTGGGAGGCCGTCCTCGACCCGGCCACCGCCGACCTCGGCGAGGTGGTCTGGATCGTGGACCTCAACCGGCAGTCCCTGGACCGCGTGGTGCCCGACATCGCCGCCGGCCGGCTGCGGCAGATGTTCGACGCGGCCGGGTGGCAGGTCCTGACCGTCAAGTACGGAAGCAGACTGCAGGCCCTCATCGACCGGCCGGGCGGAGACGCCCTGGAACGCCGGATCGACGAGATGCCCAACCCGGAGTACCAGCGGCTGCTGCGCTGCGACGCCGGCGAACTGCGCCGCCGCCTGCCCGGCATCGGACCCGACGCCGCCTCGGTCGCCGCCGTGATCGCGGACGTCGACGACATCGCCCTGGTCGAGGCCGTCCGCGACCTGGGCGGTCACGACCTGCCTGCACTCCTCGACGCCTTCGACCGGATCGACGACACGCGTCCCACCGTGATCTTCGCCTACACGGTCAAGGGCTACGGGCTGGCCAGCGCGGGACACCCGCAGAACCACGCGAACCTGCTGACCCCCGAGCAGCTGCGCGATCTCGCCGTGCGCACCGGGGCCGACCCGGCCGACCCGTGGGCCGCGTTCCCCGCGGACAGCGCCGAGGGACGGCACTGCGCCGCGGTCGCGGCCCGGCTGACCCGCACGCCACCGGAGCCCTCCGCACCTCCGGCCGTACCGGCGGACCTGGGACGGACACCGAACGGACGCGCGTCGACCCAGCAGGCACTCGGGCGCACCCTGCTGGACCTGACCCGGTCCGCGCCGGAGGTGGCGGCCCGGGTGGTCACGGTGGCCCCCGACGTCGCCTCCAGCACCAACCTCGGCGGATGGCTCAACAAGGCCGGCCCCTGGTCCAGCACGGCCAAGCAGGACTGGTTCGCCGACGACGCCGAAACCCTGCTGCGCTGGGCCGAACGACCCACCGGCCAGCACATCGAACTCGGCATCGCCGAGGTCAACCTGGTCGGTCTGCTGGGCGAACTCGGCGCCACCTGGAGCCGGTGGGGACACCCGCTGTTCCCGATCGGCGTGGTCTACGACCCCTTCGTCGGACGGGCCCTGGAGCCCTGGTCGTTCGGGATGTACGCCGGGGGACAGTCGATCCTGGTCGGCACCCCGTCGGGCGTCACCCTGGGACCCGAGGGCGGCGCCCACCAGTCGATCACCACCCCCTCGATCGGCCTGGAACAGCCCGGCTGCGTCGCCTTCGAGCCGGCCTTCGCACTGGAGGCCGAGTGGTGCCTGCTCGACGGCCTGTCCCGGCTGGGCCGCGAGGGCGGCAGCTCGACGTACCTGCGGCTGTCCACGCGCCCCGTCGACCAGGCGCTGGCGCGGATACCGCAGGAGGCCGCCGCCCGGGAGCGGCGCCGCCGCCAGGTGCTGGCCGGTGGTTACCGGCTGCGGACCACGCCCGGCGCCCGGGTCGCGATCGTCGCCATGGGTGCGATGGTGACCGAGGCGGTCACGGCGGCCGACCGCCTCGCGGCCGGTGGCCACCCCGTGGACGTCGTGGTGGCCACCAGCCCGGACCGGCTGATGCGGGCCCAGCGGGCCCGCGACGGACTGGAACCGGGGGACAGCTGGATCCTCGACCAGCTGTTCCCGCAACGCCGGCCGCAGTCCCTGGTGACCGTCCTCGACGGCCATCCGCACACCCTGGCCTTTCTGGCCGCCCACACCGGCGGACTCGGCATCCGCACACTCGGGGTGACGAGGTTCGGCGAGTCCGGCGACCTGCCGGACCTGTACGCAGCACACGGCATCGACGCCGATCACATCGTCCGCGCGGCCCTCGATCTGATCGACCGGCCCGACTGACGGGAGGAACACGCGTATGACGAACCATGAAATGCCGCCGTTGGAACGGCTTCTGGCGATCGAGGAGTGCAGACGGCTGATGGTGGAGTACGGCCGCCGGCTCGACCACGGCCGCGGCGCGTCGGCCGCCGACCTCTTCACCGAGGACGGCGCCTGGCGCTCCCCGACGATCGACGCCGTCGGGCGGGAGGAGCTGCGTGCCTTCTTCGCCCGCCGGGACGCCCTGACCGACCGGACGACCCGCCACGTCGTCACCAACATCGCCGTCGACGTGCTGGACGCCGACCACGCCCGCGGCGTGTCCGTCGCCGTCGAACTCCGGGACGACCAGGGCCCCGACGGCCTTGCGGTCGACACCCGTCCGGCCATCGCCGGCGACTACGAGGACGAGTTCGTACGCGTCGACGGCCGGTGGCTGTTCCGCGAGCGCCGCGTCGTCGTGGCGTTCAAACGCGAGACGGAGGCGTTCATGCGGCCCCTGCCGACCGCAGGACAACAGTGACACCCCGCCTGCCCCGACACGGTCCGTACCGGAGGAACCATGAGCCGTGCCTACGTCAGCGACGTCCTGCCCGCGCCGGTCGACACCGTCTGGGCGGTACTGGGCCGCTTCGAGGACATCGCGGACTTCGTCGAGAAACTGTCCGAGGGCGGGCTGGAAGGCGAGGGGGGACCGGCCGTCGGTTCCGTACGCCGTCTCGTGCTGCGCGACGGGGGCCGGGTGGTCCGCGAGCGGCTGGTGGCCATGGACGCCGACGACCGGTCGTACTCCTACGACTTCCCGCCCGGGGAGAACCCGTTCCCGGTGCGCAGCTACCGGGCGACCATCCGGGTCCGCCCGGTGACGCGCACGAACGGGACGTTCGTCGAGTGGTACGGCGACTTCGACTGCGACGCCGGCGTCGAGGCCGAGATGCACGAGGCCTTCGCGAGCCGGTACTCGGCGTTCCTGGGGAACCTCCGCGACCACCTCGGCCTGCCGCCGGCGACACGGGAGTAGGGGCTCACCGGCGGATCGGGCCGGAGGACGGCGACGGCACCGTGCGTGCCGCCGCGCCTTTGGAACGGTCCGTCGGACGGCCCTCAGTTCTGGGCCCGCCCCCGCTCGATGAGCGCGTCCGCCCGGGCGGCGACGCTCTCCGGACGGAACATGCGCTCCGCCCAGGCCAGTGAGCGGGAGCTCTCGCGCTGCGCCGCCTCCGCGAGCGTGGAGGCGGCGTTGTCGCGGTAGAGCGCCAGATACTCGGCGGCGATCTCCGGGTCGAGCTCGGCGATCTGCCGTGCCGCCTCCCGGGCGGTGGCGAGCAGGTCCTCGCCCTCCACCACCCGGTTGACCAGCCCCCAGGTGAGCGCCTCCTCAGCGCCGATCAGACGCCCGGTGAGGCTCATCTCCCGGGCCCGGCGCACGCCGACGGCCTGCGGGAGCAGGTAGGACAGGCCCCAGCCGGGCAGCACGCCGACCCGGGCGTGGGTGTCACCGAAGCGGGCCGCCTCCGAGGCGATGACGAGGTCGCAGTGCAGCACGATCTCCAGACCGCCGGTGACCGCCGGGCCGTTCACCGCGGCGATGACCGGTTTGGCCGGACGGTGCCAGGGCGCGTTGTCGCCGGCCGAGGGGCCCGCCGAGCGCATGTTGTCCCCGGTCTCGCCCAGTTCGCGCAGGTCGAGTCCGGCGCAGAAGGCCTGCCCCGCGCCGGTCAGCACCACCGCGCGCACCCGCGCGTCGTCGGTGAGCCGGGCCATGGTGGCGCTCAGCTCCCGGATCAGCCGGGAGGTCAGCGCGTTGCGCCGCAGCGGGCGGTTGAGCGTGACCGTGGCGACCGCCCCGTCGTGCTCGACCAGGACACAGTCAGAGGGGTTCATGGAGGACACACCGGACTCCTAACGGCGATGGGTTTTCTGGCCCTCAGAGTGACAGGCGTCACGCGGTCACACCGGAGCCAATCACTGTTAGATTAGCGCGGTCCGATCATCGAGGAGGATCCGTGACCGACGACCGCAGACAGCGACACCTCGTGGACCTCGACAACCGCAAGCCGGAACTGGCCGACGAACTGTTCGGGACACTCGCGGACATGCAGGCGCGGTGTCCCGTGGCCTGGAGTGAGGCGTCCGGCGGCTTCTGGGCCCTGCTCAAGCACGCCGACATCGTCACCGCCTCGGCGGACTGGGAGACGTTCACCGTCACCGAGGGCATCATGATCCCGCCGACCGGCAAGTCCATGCCGGTGATTCCGGCAGAACTCGATCCGCCCCGCCACGGCGCGTTCCGCAAGCTGGTCCTTCCGCACTTCACACCCAAGGCGCTCGGCCTCTGGGAGGCCGACATCCGCCGGATCGTCGCGGACGGCTTCGCACCGCTGGCCGAGCAGGGCCGCGCCGACCTGGTCACCGAGTTCGCCCGCCCCGTACCGGTCCTGGTGATCTGCCGGATCCTCGGCATCCGGTCGGACTGGGAGCGCATCCACTCCCTCGGTGAGGAGTTCATGGAGGCGTTCGCCGACACCGACCACCCCGAACGGGGCAGGGCCGCGGCCCAGCGGCTGGAGGCGTTCCTGGCGGAGGAGATCGCCGCCCGGCGCGGCCGGCCGGCCGAGGACCTGCTCGGGCAGCTGGTCAACGCCGAGATCGAGGGCGAGACCCTCTCGGACGTCGAGGCGCTCGGCCTGGTGCAGCTCCTGGTCGTCGCCGGCCACGGCACCACGGTCGACGGCATCGGGACGATGAGCTACCGCCTCCTCACCGAACCTGGCGTCCGCGACCGGCTGCTCGCCGACCGCTCCCTGGTGCCGAAGATGATCGAGGAGTGCCTGCGGCTGCACCCGCCGGTGTGGAACATGGCCCGGACCGTACGGCGCGAAACCATCCTGCGCGACGCCGAACTGTGCCCCGGCGAGAAGGTGATGCTGGCCTTCGGGGCGGCGAACCACGACCCCGACAAGTTCGACGACCCCTTCGCCTTCGACCTCGACCGCCCCGGCCTGACCCAGCACCTCACCTTCGGCAGCGGCCGGCACCGGTGCCTGGGGGAAGGCCTGGCCAGGCTGGAGCTGCGGACGGTCCTGGAGTACCTCCTGGACGAGCTTCCGGCCCTCGAACTCGACGGCCCCGTGGTCTGGGGCGGCCACACCAACTCCCACGGGCTGCGCAGCCTCCCGGTGCGCTTCGCGGTCGGCGGCGAGCCCGCGACCGTACGGATACAGGAGGACGGCGATGTCTGAGACGGGGGAGCGGCTGACGGGTTTCGGTTTCGCGACCACCACCGACGAGGTCGTCGACGGCGTCGACCTCACCGGCCGCACGGCGATCGTGACCGGTGCCACCTCGGGCCTCGGCGTCGAGACCGCGCGCGCCCTCGCCGTGACGGGGGCCCGGGTCGTCCTCGCCGCCCGCCGCACCGGCGCCGCGGCCCGGATCGCCGCGGAGCTGACGGAGCGCACCGGCAACGACCTGATCGAGGCCCGCGAGTTGGACCTCGCCGACCCGCGCTCGGTGCGCCGGTTCACCGACGCGTGGACCGGACCGGTGCACGTGCTCGTCAACAACGCCGGGATCATGGCGCTGCCCGAGCTGGAGCGCACGCCGTACGGCTGGGAGCAGCAACTCGCCACCAACTTCCTCGGTCACTTCGCGCTGGTGCACGGCCTGGAAAGGCCGCTGGCCGAGGCGTCGGGCGCCCGCGTGGTGTGTCTCAGCTCCGCCGCGCACCTGCGCTCGCCGGTTGTCTTCGACGACCTGCACTTCCGCTTCCGCCCCTACGACCCGTGGCTGGCGTACGCGCAGTCGAAGACCGCCGACGTGCTGCTCGCCCTCGGGATCACACGTCGCTGGGGCGACCGGGGTGTGCGGGCCAACGCCGCTCACCCCGGCATCGTCCACACCGAACTGCAGCGGCACATCCGGTGGGACACGGAGGGGCTGCCCATGAAGTCCGTCGAGCAGGGCGCCGCGACGTCGGTCCTGCTCGCCACCGCGCCCGAACTCGCGCATGCGGGAGCCGGGTACTACCAGGACTGCCGGCCGGCCGCCGTCGTCGCGGAACGCCGCCCGGACTACTCGGGGGGCGTGGCCCCCTATGCCCTGGACCCGGCCGCCGCCGAGCGGCTCTGGGAGACCGCGACGGCCGCACTGGCCCCCTGATGCCGGCTGATCACCCGTCCCCTGGCGACGGGTGATCTCACCCCACAATAATCCAACGACGTTTGATATGGTAGGGCGTCACGCACACGCCCACCCCTCGAGGAGAGGAGCCGCCATGCAGGTGCGCGTCACCGCCGAGGGGATCGACATCCTCGACCCCGCCCTGCTGACCGCGCTGTCGGTCGTCACCGAACTCGATGCCCGTACCGCGGCACGGGCGCTGGCGGCCGACGGCCTGGCCCGCGCCACCGACGAACGGGACCCCGCACACGTGTGGCTCGACGTCGCCGAACTCGGGCGCCGCGCCCACCCGTCCGGCGACGACCAGTGGCGCACCCGCTACGACGAGATGATCGCGTACGCCACGGACAAGGGCTGGGCCGACGACACCCGCTCGATGGTCCGAGCCCACCTGGAGGCACCCCGATGAGCGAACGAGTGACCGAACTGGACCGGGTGGTGATCCGGTTCGCCGGCGACTCCGGCGACGGCATGCAGCTGGTGGGGGACCGGTTCACCCAGGACACGGCCGTCTTCGGCAACGACCTGTCCACCCTGCCGAACTTCCCGGCCGAGATCCGCGCACCGCAGGGCACCATCCCGGGCGTGAGCAGCTTCCAACTGCACTTCGCCGACCACGACATCCTGACTCCCGGCGACCGGCCCGACGTCCTGGTGGCGATGAACCCGGCGGCGCTCCGGGCCAACGTCGGGGACCTGCGGCCGGGAGCGACGGTGATCGTCGACACGTACGACTTCACGGCACGGAACCTGACCAAGGCCGGGTACTCCGCCAGTCCGTTGGAGGACGACTCGCTGGCCGACTTCGCCGTCCACGCACTCGACCTGACCGGGATGACCGTGGCGGCGGTCAAGGAGTTCGGGCTCTCCCGCAAGGACGCGGCCCGTGCCAAGAACATGTTCGCGCTGGGCCTGCTGTCCTGGCTGTACGGCCGCGAGGTGGACGGTACGGTCGCCTATCTCGGCAGCAAGTTCGCCAAGAAACCCGCGATCCGCGACGCCAACGTCACCGCGCTGCGCGCGGGCTGGAACTTCGGCGAGACCACCGAGACGTTCGTCGTCTCCTACCGGGTCAAGCCCGCCACCGTGGCCCCCGGCCGCTACCGCAACATCACTGGCAACACCGCCCTGTCCTACGGCATCGTGGCCGCCGGACGCCTCTCGGGACTCCCGGTGTTCCTCGGTGCCTACCCGATCACGCCGGCCTCCGACATCCTCCACGAACTGAGCAGGCACAAGAACTTCGACGTCACCGCCTTCCAGGCAGAGGACGAGATCGCCGCCATCGGAGCGGCCCTGGGAGCGTCCTACGCCGGCCATCTCGGCGTCACCACGACGTCCGGGCCGGGCGTGGCGCTCAAGGCCGAGACCATCGGCCTCGCGGTGATGCTCGAGGTGCCGCTGGTGATCGTCGACGTCCAGCGCGGCGGGCCGTCGACCGGCCTGCCGACCAAGACCGAGCAGGCGGACCTGCTGCAGGCGATGTACGGACGCAACGGCGAGGCACCGCTGCCGGTGGTCGCGGCCCAGTCCCCCGCGGACTGTTTCGACGCCGCCGTCGAAGCGGCACGCATCGCCGTCACCCACCGCACCCCCGTGATACTGCTCTCCGACGGCTACCTCGCCAACGGCTCCGAGCCGTGGCGACTCCCCGACGTGGCGTCGATGCCCCGCATCGAGCCGGGCTTCGCAACCCCGCCGGCTGAGGGGCAGCGCTTCCTGCCCTATACCCGCGACCCCGAGACCCTGGCCCGGCCCTGGGCACCGCCCGGCGTCGCCGGCCTGGAGCACCGTATCGGCGGCATCGAGAAGAAGGACGGCACCGGGGACATCTCCTACGACCCCGACAACCACGACCTCATGGTCCGTACCCGGCAGGCCAAGGTCGACGCGGTGGCCCGGTCGATCCCCGCCCTCGCCGTGGACGACCCGGGCTGCCGGGCCCGCGTGCTGGTCATCGGCTGGGGCTCGACGTACGGCCCGATCGGCGCCGCCGTACGCCGGGTGCGCCGCCGCGGACTCGACATCGCCCAGGCGCACCTTCGTCACCTCAACCCGTTCCCGGCAGACCTGGGTGACGTCCTGGCGGCCTACGACCGCGTGGTGTGCCCGGAGATGAACCTGGGCCAGCTCGCCACCCTGCTGCGTGACCGCTATCTGGTCGACGTACGCCGCCTCACCACCGTGCGCGGCATGCCGTTCGGCGCAGAGCAGCTCGAGCACGAGCTGCTGTCCCATCTCACCGAGATCTCGCAGGAGGCCTCATGACGGTCACCGACCTCCCCGTCCCCGTGGTCGGGGACGGGCACAGCGGCACGGCACTGGTGCCCGCCGCTGACGGCCCCCAGACCAGCAAGGACTTCACCAGCGACCAGGAGGTCCGCTGGTGCCCCGGCTGTGGCGACTACGTGGTGCTCAAGGCCGTCCAGGGCTTCCTGCCCGGTCTGGGCCTGCGCCGCGAGAACATCGTCTTCGTCTCCGGCATCGGCTGCTCCTCGAGGTTTCCCTACTACCTCGACACCTACGGGATGCACTCCATCCACGGCCGCGCTCCCGCCATCGCCACCGGCATCGCCACCGCCCGCGAGGACCTCTCGGTGTGGGTCGTCACCGGCGACGGCGACGCCCTGTCCATCGGCGGCAACCACCTCATCCACGCCCTGCGCCGCAACGTCAACATGACGATCCTGCTGTTCAACAACCGCATCTACGGGCTCACCAAGGGCCAGTACTCGCCCACCAGCGAAACCGGCAAGATCACCAAGTCCACTCCGGTGGGTTCGGTCGACCATCCCTTCAACCCGGTCTCCCTCGCCCTGGGGGCCGAGGGCACCTTCGTGGCGCGCACCGTCGACTCCGACCGCAAACACCTCACCTCGGTGCTGTCGGCCGCGGCCGCCCACCGCGGCACCTCGCTCGTGGAGATCTACCAGAACTGCCCGATCTTCAACGACGGTGCCTACGACGTTCTGAAGGACCGCGACTCCGCCGCCGACGCGATCATTCCGCTCGTCCACGGCGAACCGGTCCGCTTCGGCGTACCCGCCGAGGACGGGCAGGGACGGCTCGGTGTCTTCCGCCGGCCCACCGGCGAGGTGCACGTCGACCACGTCACGCCCGCGAACGCGGGACAGGTCGTGGTCCACGACGCGCACGCCGAGGACCCGACCATGGCGTTCGCGCTCTCGCGACTGACCGCCACGGGCGAGATGACCCGCGCCCCGATCGGCATCTTCCGTCAGGTGCAGCGCCCGACGTACGACGACCAGGCCCGTGCCCAGGGGAGGGCCGACCGCGAGCAAAGAGGCGACGGCGACCTCCAGGCCCTCGTCGAGGGCCCCGACACCTGGGAGGTGTCGTGACCTGTCACCCACTCACCAAGGCGTCCCGGTGACGCCGTAGCGGGCGCACGAGGCCCCCGCAGACCGGCCTTGGAGGGTGGCCTGCGGGGCCTCGTGTACGCGCCGGATCAGGGGATGCGGCGGGACGGGGCCATGTCCGACCCGGCCGGTGCCGTGTCGCGCGCGGAGCTCTCGATCAGCCGCCCGCGGGGGTCGGGGATGAAGAGGGCCGTGATACTGCCGAGCGCGAGCGCCACGCCCAGCGTCGCGAAGCCCAGGGTGTAGGCCGACTCCGGTGGATGTCCCGTCGCCGAGACCCGGGTCGTCACGATGGCGCCCATGACCGCCGCCCCGAGTGAACCGCCGATCGTGCGGATGTTGGCGTTCATCCCGCTGGCCGCGCCGGTCTGTTCGGGAGGGACGGCACCGACCACCACGCCCGCGACGGTGGCGAACACGAGCCCGAGGCCGACCCCGAGGAACGTGGCCGCGACGCACGTCTGCCACGGGGTGGCATGGAAGCCGGCCAGACCGAGAAACGACAGGGAGCCCAGGGCGGACCCGGAGACGGTCACCGCCCGGGACCCGAAGCGCCGGACGAGCGGGGAGGTCGCGAAGCCCACGACGAACATGGCCAGGGCGGAAGGAAGCATGAGGCGCCCCGACTCCGAGATCGTGCTCCCGAACCCGTAGCCCGCCTCGGGCGGGGTCTGCATGAGCTGGGGCAGGAACGCGAAACCCGCGAACATCCCGAATCCGAGCAGGGCCGACACGCAGTTGGACGACCACACACCGCGTCGCCGCATCATCGCCATGTCGATCATCGGCACCGGAACGCGCGTCTCGGTCCACACCCAGCCCGCCCCCGCCAGCACCGAGAGCGCCACCAGCCCGAGGACGCCGGGCGAGACCCAGCCCCGGACGTTGCCCTCGCTCAGGGCGACCAGGAGGGCCACGAGGCCCACCGACAGCAGGAACGCCGGGAGCAGAGGCAGTCCGCGGGAGCCGCGCACCGGTGAGTCGGGGATCACGACGAGAGCCGCGACCGCCGCGATCGCCGTCGTGATCGTCGGCAGCCAGAACAGCCAGGGATATCCGAGCACGTCGACGACGGGTCCGGCCGCGATGATGCCCGCGCCGTAACCGAGCGCACCGATGGCGGCCAGCACGCTCACCGCCCGTGAGACCCGCGCCTCGCCGTACAGGTCGCGGATGATTCCGAAGGACAGGGGCATGACTCCGCCGCCCGCACCCTGGACCACCCGGGCCGCGATGAGCCATCCGACGGACGGCGCGAGCGCGGCGAGCGCGGACCCGAGGGTCAGCGCGACCAGGGTCACCACCAGCATGCGGCGCTTGCCCACCATGTCACCCACGCGTCCGAGCACCGGAGTGAGGATCGAGGCGGAGAGCAGGTAGGCGGTCAGAACCCAGACGACCGTCCGCTGATCGGTGTGGAAGGTGTGCTCGATGTGGGCGAGTACGGGGACGAGGAGCGACTGCAGCGACGAGAACGCCATGGCCGAGAGGATGAGGACCAGGAACGACATGCGTCCGCGTCCGGTGTCCGTCACGTACTGGCCTCCCCGCCTGGGATGCGCGACCGGACGGTCCGGCCCGCCTCATGCTACGCTAAACCAAACGTCAATAGATATAATCGGCCGTTCGTGGAAGAGCCGATCACGTCACACCCGGCCCGGCCCGCGCCGGCCGCCGCACGTTCCGGGTGGCCGGAGGCCGGCTGCGACCGTCAGGAGGAGCATTCGTGAAGACCGAGCCACCTGCGCAGGCGAGTCGAACGATGACCGATCTGAGCCGTGACGAACTGGACGCGGTCGCCCGCCACATGGCGGGAGCGGACACGACTCCCACAGGCCCGCTCGAGGCGACCCTGATCACCGGCGGGCGGTCCAATCTGACCTATGTGCTGAGCGACGGGGCGTCACGCTGGGTCCTGCGCATGCCGCCGCGCGCGGGTCGTACGCCCTCCGCACACGACGTGGCACGCGAGTTCCGGGTGACGTCCGGTCTGCGGGAGAGCGGTGTGCCCGTCGCGCGGCCGGTCGTCCTCTGCGAGGACGAGTCGGCTCTCGGCGGCGCCTTCACGGTCGTGGACTACGTGGACGGCCGCAGCGTGCAGTCACGCGACGACCTGGCCGCCCTCGACGACTCCCAACTGGCCCATGTCATCAACTCGTTGACTCAGACCCTGGCGGCGCTGCACCGTGTGGACCATGTGGCCGTCGGACTCGAAAGCTTCGGCCGGCCCGACGCGTACGCGCAGCGGCAACTGCGTCGGTGGCGAGGTCAGTGGGAGCTGGTCGCTCCCGAGGACGACGACGTCCGTGCCGCGGCGGCGGAACTCGGGCGGCGACTGGAGGCAGCGATCCCGGAGCAGCGGTTCACCGGGATCGTCCACGGCGACTTCCGCATCGACAACACCATCCTGGGGCACGGTCGCCTCCCCGAGGTGGCAGCCGTCGTCGACTGGGAGCTGTCGACGATCGGCGACCCCGTCGCGGACGTCGCCACGATGTGCGCCTACCGGGACGAGGCCCTCGACCTCATCCTCGGCGCACCAAGTGCCTGGACGAGTGACCGGCTGCCCGACGCACCCACGCTGGCGGCGTCCTACGAGGCGGCGGGCGGCGTACCGCTCGACCACTGGGACTTCCACCTGGCCCTCGCCTACTACAAGATCGGTACGATCGCGGCCGGCATCGAACACCGGCGCAGGGCCGGCGTCGGATCGGGGCCGGGTTTCGCCACCGCCGGACGTGCGGTACCCCGTCTGATGGCGGCCGGCCTCGCCGTGGGATCTCTCCGGACATAGCCCCCGCGAAGTACTGCGGGCGCAAACGCCGCCGGCTCCNNGGAGCCGGCGGCGTTTGCGCCTCGGGCCGGGTCGTCAGCGAGGTGGCATCCGGATGCCACCGTCCACCCGGACGGTCTCGGCGTTGAGATAGTCGTTCCTGAGGAACTCCAGGACCACATTGGCGAGTTCCTCGGGCAGGCCGAGGCGCTTGGGGAAGAGCACGTGCGATCCCAGCTGCTCCTTGAAGGCCTCCGCGTCCGGGCCTTCGCCGTAGATGGGCGTGTCGATCAGACCAGGGGCGACGGTGTTCAGGCGGATTCCCGCGGCCGACAGGTCGCGCGCCACCGGGAGCGTCATGCCGACCACGCCTCCCTTCGAGGCGGCATAGGCGGCCTGGCCGATCTGGCCGTCGAAGGCCGCGACACTGGCCATGTTGACGATCGCCCCGCGCTGCCCGTTGGCGTCCGGCTCGTTGGTGCTCATGGCGGTGGCCGCCTGGCGCACTACGTCGAACGTGCCGATCAGGTTGATCGCGATGATCCGGGCGAATGCCCCGAGGTCGTGCGCCGATTCGAGGCTGCCGTCGCGGCCGATGGTCCGCTGCGCGCCGCCGACTCCGGCGGAGTTGACCACGGCCCGCAGCGGCGCCATCGAAGTCGCCGCCGCGACCGCGTCGCGGATCTGACTCGTCTCGGTCACGTCCACCGGGGCGAACACGCCTCCGATCTCCGCGGCGAGTTTCCGACCCTTGTCCTCCTGCACGTCGGCGACGACGACACGGGCCCCTTCCGCCGCGAGACGGCGTGCGACCGCGGCGCCGATTCCGGACGCCGCTCCCGTGACCAGAGCGCTGGCTCCCGTGATGTTCACGTTTCTCTCTCTTCCTGCCGATGGCGGGGATCATGGGGACGGACGTCGGGCCGCCTGCGAGCAAGGACGCCGGCCTTCACCGGCCACGCCAGACAGGGAGGCGTTTCTCCGCGAAGGCGCGTGCCCCCTCGGCGGCGTCCTCGGAGGCGAAGACCTCGTCGATGAACGGCTGCTGGCGCTTCCAGCCCTCCTCCGCTCCCCAGTCCGCGGCGGCGCTCGCGATCTGCTTGGTCCGCAGGACCGCCAAGGGACCGTTCTCGGCGATCTTCTGTGCCAGGGCCAGGGCGCCCTCCCGCGCCCCGCCGGCCCGTGTCACACGGTTGACCAGGCCGATCTTCGCGGCTCGCGGCGCTTCGATCGGCTCACCGGTGAGCAGCATCTCCAGTGCCAGCGCCTGCGGCACCCGGCCCGGCAGGCGCAGTGCGGCGCCGGCGGCCGGGACGAGGCCGCGCTTCACCTCGGGGACGCCGAACCGAGCCGTCTCGCCCGCGACCACCATGTCGCAGGCCAGCACGAGTTCGAGTCCCCCCGCCAGCGCCCAGCCCTCCACGGCGGCCACCAACGGCTTGCGGGGCGGCGTCATCGTGATGCCGCACAGCCCCCGGCCCTCCAGGCTCGGGGACTCACCCCGGAGGAAGGCTTTGAGGTCCATGCCGGCGGAGAAGTTCCCGCCGGCTCCGGTCAGCACGCCGGCCCTCAGATCCTCGGACGCGTCGAGTTCGTCGGCTGCCGCCGCGATCCCCTCGGCCACGTTCCGGTTCAGTGCGTTCCTGGCATCCGGCCGATTGATCGTGACCACCAGTACGGCGCCTGCCCGTTCGGTCAGAACGTCCTTCGAGCTCACATCTCTCCCTTCGGGTTCCGCGACAAGCGGATGCGACGACCACACGGCACGCCGACGTCTGCGGCCCACCTCGAGGAGAGGGCGGGAAGGCGTGGCACTCACACTTTACCAAGCGCTGATGGATTAAGTCATCGCCCTCGCCCCGGATGCTCCTGCGGCAACGACTGCGGCGGCGCCCGCCCCACCGTCGACCGACTGGGTGGGGCGGGCGCCACCGGGAGGGGCGTGCGGCTGCGCGGACGTCGGGGCAGCGCGCGCTCGCGCGCGGTCTGAGCGGCGATCCGTGCGGTACGCGACGTCCGGTACCACCGCGAGGTCGGATCGCCGGTGCCGTGGAGCACGGTACGTGGGGGCGCGTGCGACGGCGGCCAGGGCCTGGACGGCGCTCGTCATCGGCATCGGCCTCTTTTGAAAACCAGTTCGAAAGCCAAGGTCTGCAGCCTGGTTCTGGAGCCAGGTGATGCGGTGATGCCATCGACGGCTGGGGAGTTGACGGTGGTGCATGTCGTGGGGGCGCGCGGTGTCCCGGCCCGAACCAGGTCGGGCCGGGACACTGTCAAGCGAGCTCGAGCGCGGTCTCCGGGCAGCTCGTCACGGCCTCGCGGACACCGGCGACGTGTTCGTCACCGACCTCCGCGAGCAGCGCGACGACCTTGCCGTCGTCGTCCACGTCGAAGACGTCCGGGGCCAACAGGGCGCACCGGCCGTGTCCCTGACATCGCGTCACATCGGAATTGACCTTCATGGCCGATCACCCCACCCGGTCGAACTCGATGTCGACGGTGTGGAGTGCGTTGCTCTGGCCCGGAACCCACTTGATATCGGCGGCCGGGGCGAGCCTGATGTTCTTGACCCGCTTCAGCAACTCCTCGAAGGCGATCTCGATCTGCATGCGGGCCATGTTGGAACCGACGCAGCGGTGGACACCCATGCCGAAGGCGGCGTGGCCGCTGCGCGCCTCGTCGAAGACCAGCTGGTCGGCGTCACGGAACTTGGCGGTGTCCCGGTTGGCGGAGTCGAACCGGACCTGTACCCGCTCGCCCTTCTTGATCAGCACCCCATTGAGCTCGACGTCCCGGGTCGCCACGCGAGCCATCGCGGCGACGGGGGAGTCGAGGCGCAGGAACTCGTCCATGTCCCGGCGCACCCAGGCGGGGTTCCGCAGCCGGTCCTCGAGCCCCGGGTGCTGCGTGAGCCGGTAGGCGATGTTGCCGATCGCGGCCCGTGTGGTGTCCAGGCCCCCGAGGACCAGGATGCCCAGGCAGCCGACTTGCTCCTCCTGGGTGATGGGCCGGTCGCCGAAGCGGCCGCCCACGAGGCGGGCGAGCACACCGTCGCCGGTGATCCCGCGCTTCTTGGCACGCTCCAGGTACTCGGTGCACATGACGAACAGCTGTCCGAACAGCTCCGGCGTCGCCCCTTCGGCGACGGCGAGCGCGAGTTCCTGGGCCGCGTTCAGCTCCTCGTCGGTCAGGTCGTTGAAGATCACCTTCGTCAGCATCCGGCCGACGTAGGGGCCGGCGTACTCGTTCAGGATCTCGGCGGAGCCGCGGTCGACGAACCCGTCTATCAGGGCTTTCGCGGTCTGATGCATCGCCTCCTCGTACGGCGCGAGCGCCTTGCGGGAGAAGAGCGGGTTGAGCAACTGCCGGGCCGCGGACTGGATGGGCGGGTCGTCGTCGATGGGGCAGAGCGAGGGCACGCCGGTCGGCACCAGCGGTGACTCGGTCGAGGAGAACGTCTCCCAGTCCTCCATCACCCGCCGGACGTCCTCGTAGCGGCTGACGATATAGAAGCCGCCGTTTCCATCGGTGTGTGCCACCGGGCATCGTCCCCGGGCGTAGTCGAACAGCTCCCACTTCACCCGCTGGTCCTCCCAGCTGAAGAGGTCGAAGTGGCTGAGCCGTTCGGCGAGGTGTTTCTCGTCGGCGAGGTCCTGCTGGTCGTCGCCTTGGTGCGTCGTCGTCACGGAGCCTCCTGGGCAGCGGGATCGGGTCAGAACTGGTTGACGATCACGCCGCGGATGTTCTTGCCTGCGAGCATGTCGGCGTAGCCCTCGTTGATCTGGTCGAGGGAGTAGGTGCGGGTGACCAACTCGTCGAGCTGGAGCTTTCCGGTCCGGTACATGTCGGCGAGGCGGGGGATGTCGGCGCGCGGGTTGCAGCCGCCGTACACGGTGCCGAGCAGGGACTTCTCGAACAGCGCGAACATCTGCAGGCCCAGGGTCGCCTGGTCGTCGACGTTGCGGGCCATGCCGGTGAGGACCGCGCGGCCCCCCTTGGACACGAGGTCGAGGAACGGCTGGATCATCCGCCCCTCGACCACGCCGATCGTGCACACCGCGACATCGGCCATGACGCCCCGGGTGACGTCCTGCACGAGGCCCATCGCCTCCTCCATGGAGGCAGCGGTGTGTGTCGCACCGAGAATCTTCGCCTGGTCGGTCTTGAAAGCCACCGGGTCGACAGCCACGATGTTCTGCGCGCCGGACATCCGGGCGCCCTGGATTGCGTTCGCGCCGATGCCGCCGATGCCCACCACCACGACGGTCTCGCCGGACCGGACCTTGCCGATGTTGACCGCGGACCCCCAGCCGGTCGGCACACCGCAGCCGAGCAGGCAGGCGACCTCGAAGGGGATGTCCGGGTCGATCTTCACGATCGACGTCTCGTGCACGACGGTGCGTTCGCTGAACGTGCCCACGAGGGAGAGCGTGCCGACATCCTTGCCCCGGGCGTGCGCACGGTACCCGCCGCTGATCATCGAGCCTTCCATCAGGAACTGTCCGTAGTCGCACAGGTTCGACCGTCCGCTCGCGCACCACCGGCACCTTCCGCAGGCGGGCAGGAACGAGAAGACGACGTGGTCGCCCACGGCCAGGTGCTCGATGCCGGGGCCGACCTGCTCGATCACGCCCGCACCCTCGTGCCCACCGATAGTGGGGAGCGCGGCGTATCCGTCGCCGGCCCGGACATGATCGTCGGAGTGGCACATGCCGGCGGCCTCGATCCGTACGAGGACCTCGTTCTGCTGGGGCGGGTCGAGCACGATCTCCTCGACGCTCCACGGCCGGCCGGTCTCCCAGAGGATGGCTGCCTTTGATTTCACGGTGTGACCCCTCTCACGCCCTACAGTGGCGGTTATCACACAGTGTTGGGTTGATTGTGTCAAGGCTCCTGTCGAAAACGGATCGATCACTGCCCGGGGCGAGGTTCGTGCGTTCCCGGGGTCGGACTGAGGGGTGTCGGGAGGTGGCAGTGATGGGCTGTGCGGCGGAGCCCTCGAAGCCCTAACGACCCGGGGGCGACGTTCTCCACCAGCGGGTTCACGGCATCGGAAGATGGTTCAGACGCCTTGGGCGGGGTCCATGTCCCGTCGCGGCGCTGCCGAGTGACGTTCCGCCGGCGGACCGATTTCCTCCCTCAGGAAAACGAACGCTGTGAGGTGTGAAAGGCGAAATGCTCTTGGCTAGCCCTACGGGACCGGGAGACCTCCCGGCCAGTGCGACGGG
Organism: Streptomyces hirsutus; assembly: GCF_001418415.1. GTDB lineage: Bacteria > Actinomycetota > Actinomycetes > Streptomycetales > Streptomycetaceae > Streptomyces > Streptomyces hirsutus. The sequence continues at coordinate 1,356 of NZ_LIQT01000144.1, read as the reverse complement.
TACCGAGACGGGGTGAGACCTTCCCGGTTCTCCCGGCAGTCGGTGGCGTGCCGTACGGGACCGCGGCACATACGGGGTTACCGTCGGCGGCATGGCCGGTGATCGCCCGGGGTGGCGCGCGTGTGTGCTCAGCGGTGCGGTGTTCGCCGTGTGCATGGTCGGTACCACGCTGCCGACCCCTCTCTACGGTCTCTACCAGGAGAAGTTCGGGTTCTCCGAGCTGACCGTCACCGTCGTGTACGCCGTGTACGCCTTCGGGGTCATCGGCGTCCTGCTGCTGGCGGGGAACGTCTCGGACGTGGTGGGCAGGCGCCCGGTGCTGCTGTGCGGTCTGGGATTCGCCGCCCTGAGCGCCGTCTGCTTCCTCAGCGCCGCCGACCTGGGGTGGCTGTACGCGGGGCGACTGCTGTCGGGACTGTCCGCCGGGCTGTTCACCGGGGCCGCCACGGCGTTCGTGATGGAGCTGGCACCGCCCGGCGGCGCCGCTCGCGCCACCTTCGTCGCGACCGCCGCCAACATGGGCGGGCTGGGATGCGGACCGCTGCTCGCCGGAGTCCTGTCCCAGTACGCGGCCGAACCGCTGTACCTGCCGTTCGTCGTGCACCTGGCCCTGGTGGCCGGCTCGGCCGTTGTCCTGCTGAGGCTTCCGGAGACCGTACGGGAGCGACGCCCGCTGAGCACCGCACGGCCGCGACGGCCCGGCCTGCCCCCGCAGGCGCGGGCGGTGTTCGGGCCGGCGGCGATCGCCTCGTTCGTGGGCTTCGCGCTGTTCGGGGTGTTCACGGCGGTCAGTCCGGCGTTCCTCGAGCAGTTCCTGAACGTGCAGAACCGCGCCCTGAGCGGTCTGGTCGTCGCGCTGGCGTTTTTCGCCTCGACCGCCGGGCAACTGGCCGTCGGCCGGGTCGGGGCGACGCGCTCACTGCCGTGGGGCTGTGCCGGCCTCCTCGCCGGGCTGGTGCTGCTCGCCGGCGCGCTGCACTGGGACCTGCTCGCGCTGGTGGTGCTGAGCGCGATCGTCGGCGGCGCCGGCCAGGGGCTGGCGTTCCGAGGGGCGCTGTCCGCGCTGGCCGAGGTGTCTCCGGCGGGCGAGCGGGCGGGGGTGATCTCCATGCTGTTCGTGGTGGCCTATGCGGGCATCTCGGTGCCGGTGATCGGCGTGGGCGTACTGGACGGTCTCATCGGTCTGAGGGACGCGGGGCTGGTGTTCATCGCGTGCATGGTCGTCCTGGTCGTGACCGCGGCGGTCTACCTCCTCCGGCGACCGGTACCGGCGAGGACGTGAGCGCGGGGACCGCGGTGGCATCCGCGCCCGCCCTGCCCCGGTACCCGCCCTGCCCCGGTACCCGCCGTGGCCCG
>NZ_LIQT01000143.1 GCF_001418415.1 Streptomyces hirsutus | reverse complement strand
GTGGTGGTGGCAGTTCGCCGCGCAGCAGGTGGAACAGGTGGAGGCAGTAAGCGGCGGTGGCGCTGCCGGCGCCTGCGGCGAACTGCCACCACCACAGGGCGCTGTCGGGTTCCTGGGCAAGGTTGAGCACGCAGCCGAAGTGCAGTGCGCCGTCGGCGTCGGAGGGGGCGTCGGCGATGCGGGCCAGGCACCCGGCGGCGTCGGTGCTGTGGATGAGTTCGGTGGACAAGGCCGTCAGTGCCGCTTCCGCGCCGTCGAGTGCGGTGGGGTAGCAGCCCTCGGGTGCGGGGCGGGCGCCGAACATCAGGGTGGCGGTGACGTCGCGGACGATCTCCTGTTTCAGTGCGTCGAGGTCGGCGTCGGTGACCGTGTCCGGGAGGGCGGCCTGGTCGAGGTACTCGTCGAAGCTGCGCGGCACGGTCTTACTCCTTCTCCTCGTCGTCACCCAGGTCTATGCCGAGCTTGGTGGCGATTCGCTTGCGGGCCAGGCGCCGGTGGGTCCGGGCCGTGGCCGGGTTGATGCCCATGATGTTGGCGGCCTGTTTGCAGGGGTAGCCCAGCACGTATTGCAGGATGATCACGTCGAACTGGCGTTCCGGCAGTGCGGCGATGGCCGTATAGAGGCCGAGGGGGGGACTCTATGGCCGCCAGCTGCGTGCGCATGTTCTCCAGCGTGGCACGGACGGCCTCATGAACGGCGGTGGTTCGCGCATTCCCGGCGGGCGTGGTGCTGCGCCCGTCGGCGGCGGGGCCGACGGTCATGCGCATGTGGAGCTCGACGCTCATCTTCAGCACACGCCAGGCGTACGCCTCCGGTCCGCCGTCCTCGAGCAGGACCACGGCCCAGTTGAGGGAGAGATGGGTGTAGAGACGGCGCACGACACTCTGGGCGGCCTTCATGTCGCCCAGCACGGTGGCTGCGTAGCGCAGTTGCGGGCGAGCGTACATCCGGTAGAAGGCGTCCAGGTCGGACGGCATCTCGTAGTGGATGCCCTGCAAGGAGTTCAGTTCCTCCGAGGTGGTGGGGAGGGCGGAGCGCGCGTCACTGTCCTCGGGGACCGACATCGTCATGCCTCCTCGTCCCGGACGGAGGCCGCAGCACGGGCCTCGGTGGCCACGGCTCGTACCGGCTGCGTGCTCAGCAACTCGGCGACGCCGATCCGGGCGCCGGCGCGCAGCAGTCGACGCATCCCCGCGACGATGTCGGGGAGGAAGACGCGCACAGCGGTGATGGCCGCCAGTAGCGCGAGCAGATCGTTCACGGTCACGGGACCTGGTCCTCTCCTGCCAACGCAACGTCAACTCATCGTTCACGGAGGAGAGATGACGCCGCGGAGGACACCGCTCTGGGTCCTCGACTGCAGGATTTCTGATCGGAGGGGGTAAACGCGCATGCCCTACCCGACCAAATTTCTACTCAAGGTGATCACCTCGGCACACGCAGGCATAGACCACAGCGTTAAGTTACCGCTCGGACACCAGCGGCGACCAGGGGGAACACATGCACCACGCCGCCCGGAAGGGGTCATTCCCGGCCATCTGAACACCTTGCCGAACCTTCGAACACGTGAGGGACGTCACAGGTGCGGAATGTTTCGCGGGCTGAACAACTCGGGCGTTCTGTCCGCATTCCAGCAGGCGGGCGACCGTGAGTTCTGGCTTCGCAACGCGGCTCTCCTGGACCGCGTCGCGCTCTCGGAAGAGGAGACTCGCGCGCCGGAGGCGGCAGCCCGCACCGCCCTCGTGGCCGTTCGGCCGGCGAAGCGCTTCACCGCGTACGAGTGCGCGCCCTCGGAGCCGACCCTGAGGGGCGCCGAACTCGCCACCGACGCCGATCACCGTGAGTACGTCCGCGAGCAGGACCACGCTTGGAGCCCCGACCGGCTCCGCTGAACGGGCCCGGGGCGGCAGTCGACGACTTCCGGACTTCCGTGCCGAACCGGGACCGGACCCACCTGCCGCGAACAGGGTGGTCAGCGGCCGAACACCTGGGTCCAGGTCCAGTCGCTCGTGACCACGCCGACGCCCATCGTTGTGAGCGAGCAGTTGAGGATGTTCGCGCGGTGGCCCTCGGAGTTCATCCACGCCTCCATGACGCTCTCGGCGGAGCTCTGGCCGCGGGCGATGTTCTCGGCACCCGGGCTCGGGTGGCCCTGCGCCGTGACGCGGTCGACGAAACTGCTGCCGTTCTGCCCGGTGTGCGAGAAGTAGTTGTTGGCGGACATGTCCTCGCTGTGCAGCTGGGCCGCCTTGTTCAGGCGGTTGTCGAGCGTCACCGGTGAGCAGCCCGCCGCGGCCCGTTCGGTGTTGGTGAGGGCCAGGACCTGGGCGGCCCGGGTGCCTCCCGGAGCGGCCGCGGGCGCGGTGGACGGTGCCGGCTCGGGGCGCGCCGACGTCTTCTCCGGCTGTACGGGGGCGGCGGCGGACTTCGTACGGGTCGCCTCGGAGCTCGGTGTGGCCGAGGACTTCGGCTTGCGTGAGGCGTCCGGCGAGGCGGAGGCCGAGGGTGAGAGTGAGGGTGAGGACGACGCGGAGGCGGAGGCAGCGGCGGATGCGGAGGAGGAAGGGCTCGGTGACGCGGGCTCGGACGCGGTGGATCCGGGACGGCCGGCGGAGGCCGACTGCACCTTGTCCGCTTCGCCGTCCGGTGTCAGGAGGGCCCACCCGGATATCGCGCCGCCGGTGACCAGCAGCGCCGCGGCCACGGCCGCGATGTTCCTGCTCCGCCTCCTCCGTGCGCGGTTCTGCGCGCGGCTGCCCGCGGGGCCGTTCGTACGGCCGCGAGTGCGGTCGCCTGCGCTGCGGTTCGCACGGCGTCGGCCCACCTCCACCGTCCCGAGGTTCTCGGCCGGGGAGCCGGCGGGCACCGGGCCGCCCGTTTCCCCGTACGGCTCCGTCGGCGTTTCCCCGTACGACGCTGTCGCCGTGTCCCCCGGCTCCGCCGTCGCACGGCCCGCGAAGGACATCGGCGCCGCCTCCGCCGTCCCGGCGCCGAGAGCGGTGAGCAGGCCCGCCGCCACCGGCACCAGGCCCAGTCCGACCAGCAGGCCCTCCGCCGGGACCAGCCCCGACTGGAAACCCGCGCAGACGGTGCAGTCCCGGGCGTGGCGTGCGATGCGCTTGCGCCACAGGGCCGAGGGGACGCCGTCCCAGGCCTCGGTGATGTCGTCCAGCAGGACGCAGCGCGGCTGTGCGGACAGTGCCCGCACCACCAACCGGGCCGTCTCCAGCTGGGCCTTCATCCGCTGCACGCGCACCGCGGTGTGCTGCGGCGGCAGCTCCAGTGCGGCGGCGACCTCCGCCCGCGTCAGCTCGCCCGCCGCCTCCAGCCACCACAGCGACAGCAGGGCCTGGTCGTCGGGGTCCAGCCAGCGGGTGGCCTCGGCGGCCTCGCGCCGCTGGCCCTCCAGTCCGAGCCGCAGGATCGTCAGGTCCACGAAGTCGGCGCCCGGGTCGGCGACTTCGTACGCGTCGTGCAGGCCCGAACGGACCGGCGCCGCCCCGCCGTGGCTCTCGCTGCGCCAGTGGCGGCGTATCTGGTTCATGGTGATGGCGACCAGCCAGGACCGGAAGCTGCCGGGGTCCTTCAGCGAGCCGAGCGAGCCGAGGGCGCGGAGCATGGTCTCCTGCACCACGTCCTCCACGTCGGGGTGCCCGTTCAGGGCCCGGCCCACGATGTTGTAGACCAACGGGAGGTGGGCGGCGACGAGTTCGTCCTGGGCCCGCATGTCGCCGCGCCGTGCGGCCTCGACCGTCTCCCTGCCGGGTTCGCTGCTCGCTGCCACGCTCGTCCACGCTCCTTCTCGGTCCTGGCTCGTACTGCACTGTCACAAGAGGAGAGCCGTCACCGAGGGCCGGATAACACAAAGCGCGGGAGTCATTCCAGCACGCGCGAACCCCCCTCCACGTACGCGCGTTCGACCACGACGGGGCGAGTGTGGCACAGGGCCCCGTGCGGGACAGTGAGCGCCGTCACCGTCCGCCTCACTTGGTCCCCACCGTCCTGAGCGCCGTGAGCACCAGGGTCCGGGCCACCGCCACCGTCTCCCGCAGGGACACCTGCTCGCGCGCGCTGTGCGCCACCGCGATGTCCCCCGGCCCGAACTGCAGCGTCGGTATCCCCGCGCCGGTGTAGTGCCGCAGGTCGCTGCCGTACGTCGCCCCGCGCTGCCGGGGGGCCGGGCCGCCCGTGGCGTCCGTGTACGCGGCGCCGACGACGTCCGGCAGCGGGTGTCCCTCCTCCAGCCGGCCGCTCGCGAACAGGCCGCCCGGCCAGGTCACCGTCGCCGGATGGTCGCGCAGCCAGGGGTCGGCGGCACAGGCCCGGGCCACGCACCGCTCCAGGTCGGCGCGCGCCTCGGCCGGGTCCTCGCCGAGGCGTACACCGAGCCGGCCCTCGGCGACCAGCAGGTCCGGCACACTGCTCGCCCAGTCCCCGGACCGTACGGTGCCCACCGACAGCGCGTACGGGATCGGGTACTCGGCGAGCAGCGGGGACGGGTCCCGGTTCCGCTCGGCCTCCAGGTCGGCGAGCGCCCGGTGCAGCGGCAGATACGCGTCGACCGCGCTCACCCCCTGCTCCCGCGCGCTGCCGTGCGCCGCCTTGCCGGGCACCGCGAGCCGGAACGTCAGCGCGCCCGCGTTCGCGGTGATCAGGGTGCCGGCGGTGGGCTCGGCGATGACGCAGGCGTCGCCCCCGTGCCCGCGCTCCAGGGTGCCGAACGCGCCGACGCCGCCGTCCTCCTCGCCGACGACGAAGTGGGCGGCGACCCGGCCGCGCAGGCGTATCCCGGCCGCCCGTATCGCGGCGAGGGCGGCGAGGTGCGCGGCGAGCCCCGCCTTCATGTCGCAGGCGCCGCGCCCGTGCACGACGTCCCCGGTCACCCGCGGGACGAACGGGTCGCCGTCCCCCCAGGCCTCGAGGTCGCCGGGCGGTACGACGTCGACGTGGCCCTGGAGGATCAGGGTGGGCCCGTCACCGCCGTCGGGGGTGGTTCCGACCAGGCCCCACGCCTCCTCGCGGGGCACCTCCATGCCCGGGAAGCCGGGATGGGCGCGCAGCGCGGGCAGGTCCATGGACCACAGGTCGACCTCCATCCCCAGCCACTCCAGCCGGCCGGCCAGTTGGTGCTGGAGTTCGGACTCGGCGGCGCTCCCGGTCACGCTCGGCACGCCGATCAGCTCCAGCAGGGTCCGTCCCAGGGCCGCCTCGTCGATCGCCGCCAGCGCGGCGGTCTCCTCATCGGTCAGCACGTCGTCACTCCTCCCCTTCCGGGGCGCGTACGGAGCGCCCCCGCTCGCATACATGCTCACCTCCGACGGTCCGTACGCGGCGGCGGGGACGGCGACGGCGGCATGGGACCGTCACTGACACCGGCACCGGCACCGGCACCGGCACTGGCACCGGCACCGGCACCGGCGCGTCAGGTGCCCAGGTCCTCGTCGGCGGAGTCCGTCAGCGGGCCGCCGCCCACCGTGAAGCCGATCACCGTTCCGCCACCGGGCCGGCGGACGGCGTACGGGGCGCCCCCGTGGGTCAGGGCCACCTCGCGGACGATGGACAGGCCGAGGCCCGAACCGGGGAGGGAGCGGGCGTCGGCGGCGCGGAAGAAGCGGTCGAAGACGCGGACCAGATCACCTGCGGCGATGCCGGGCCCCCGGTCGCGGACCTCCACCCGTATCGTGCCCGGCCGGGCGGGCCCCGCGACCGTGATGTCGATGGGCGCGGTGCCGTTCCGGTCGAACTTGACGGCGTTCTCGACCAGGTTGGACACCGCCCGCGTCAGCATGCCGGGCCGTCCGTCGGTCGTGGTGTCGCCGCTCGCGTGGACGGTGATCTCGCGTCCGCCTCGGCGCCGTGCCAGTGCGGCCACGCCCTCGGCGATGTCGGCGAGGTCGACCCGGCACGGCGGCTCGGTGTCGGACTGGCCGGCCGCGAGTTCGACGAGTTCGTTGACCAGGTCGGTCAGTTCACGGGCCTCCTGGGTGAGGTCGGCGACGAGTTCCTCGCGGGTGTCGGGAGGGAGCTCGTCGATACGGCGCAGCAGGGAGATGTTGGTCCGCAGGGAGGTGAGCGGGGTGCGCAGTTCGTGGCCCGCGTCCTGGACGAGTCGGCGCTGGTCGTCCTCGGACTGGGCGAGCCGGCCGAGCATCCGGTCGAAGGCGCGGCCGAGCCGCCCCACCTCGTCGTGACCGGTGACGGGCACCTGGATGCCGAGCCTGCGGGTGCGGGCGACGTCCTCGGCGGCGGCGGTGAGGACGACCAGGCGGCGGGTGATCCGCCGGGCCAGCCACCAGCCGAACAGACCGGCCGCGGTCACCACCGCCGCCATCAGGACGAGCGTGCGCCGCTGGAGGGTCCGCAGCAGGTCCTCGGTGTCGCTGAACTCCTGCGCGACCTGCACCGCGCCCCGGCCGTCGCCCAGCGCGACGGTCGCGACGCGGTAGATGTCGTCGCCGACGTCGACGTCCGCGTGCTCGACCACCCGCCCCGCCGTGGCGGCGCCCGCGACCGCGCGGTCGGCGGCGACCACCGGCAGCCCCGGGTCGCCCGGGTCGACGATCCGGCCGTCCGGCCCGAGCACCTGGACGTCCGTCCGGGCGGGCCGCACCAGGTCGTGGCCGGGGGCGGCGGAGGAGAAGTCGACCGGTGCCATCCGGTTCGCCCGCACCTCGCCGCGCAGGTCCTGCACGACCTCGTCGAACACCATCTGCTGGTCCACCCGCAGCAGCCGGGCGGCGGCGCCGTACGACAGGATGCCGATCAGGACGGTGACCGTGGCCGTCACCGCGGCGAAGGCCACCGCGAACTTGGTGCCGAGCGACAGCAGCCGCAACCGACGCCGCCCGGCCGGGATACCCGACGTGCGCGACGTACCCGGAGTACGCGACGTACCCGGAGTACGCGACGTACCCGGGGCACGCGACGTACCCGGGGCACGCGACGTACCCGGGGCACGCGATGTACCCGGGGCACGTGAGACGCCCGGGGTAGGTGAGGTGCCCGGGGTAGGTGAGGTGCCCGGGGTAGGTGAGGTGCCCGGGGCGCCGACGGTGTCGCGCGCCACTCAGTCCTCCCGCAGCACGTAACCCACCCCGCGCACCGTGTGGATCAGCTGCGGCGCCCCGGGTTCGTCGAGTTTGCGGCGCAGATAGCCGACGTAGACGGCGAGGTTCTTGGAACCCGGGCCGAAGTCGTAGCCCCAGATGCGGTCGTAGATGGTCGAGTGGTCGAGGACGATGCCCGCGTTGCGGATCAGCAGCTCCAGCAGTTCGAACTCGGTCCGGGTCAGCTCCAGCTCGCGCCGGCCCCGCCAGGCCCGGCGCGCCCGCGGGTCCATGCGCAGCCCGGCCGCCTCGACGAACCGCCCTGCCGCCGGGTCGCCCGTCCGCCCGTCCGTCGTCCCGGATGTCCCGGGCGTCCCGGAGTTCCTGGGTGTTCCTGAGGTCTTGGGTGTTCCCGAGGTCTTGGGCCCCGGCTCCCGCGTCGACGACTCGACGGACTCGGGAGCGGGGGCGGGCGCGGGTGCCGCCCGGCGCAGCAGGGCGCGCAGCCGGGCGAAGACCTCCTCGACGTCGAACGGCTTGACGACGTAGTCGTCGGCTCCCGCGTCCAGCCCAGCGATCCGGTCGGCGGTCTCCACCAGCGCCGTCAGCATCAGTACGGGGGTGCGGTCGCCCTCGGCGCGCAGCACCCGGCACACCTGGAGCCCGTCGATGCCGGGCATCATCACGTCCAGCACGAGGACGTCGGGCCGGCTGCGGTGGGCCTGCGCCAGCGCCTCGACGCCGTCGGCGACCGCGGTGACCCGGTAGCCCTCCAGGATCAGGGCGCGCTCCAGGGCGTTGCGGATGGCACGGTCGTCCTCGGCGAGCAGCACGGTGGGGGTGTGGGACGCGGTAGGGGGCACGGGTGCCAGTCTGCCAAGGACCGCCGCCCCGGCGAACGACCGGTGGCCCGGACACCGCCGCCCTCTCGTCCTCCCGCCCTCTCACCCGGACTGCCGTGCGCCCCGTGATCCGGTCACGGTCCGGCGCACGGCCCTGCTCGCGGTCCGGTCGCAGGCGTCCCCACCCGCGACCGGATCCTCGCGAGCGACCGGAACCGGACGGAACCGGTCGCCTCACCCGACGGCCGCTGTCCAGGAGACCGCCGGGAGCTCTGTACTCAGCGCCTTCGGCGCGTGCAGCGCGTGCAGCGCCCCGGTGCGCTCAGCCCGCCGACCGCAGCGCGGCCAGCTGCTCCTCGAACGGCACCACGTTGCGCGCGTCGAACTTGTCGCCGGCCGCGCCCCCGCGCGTGACACTGATCGCGCCGCCACCGTCCGCGCCGCCGCCCGTACCGCCGCCCGTACCGCCGGAGGCGGCCGACAGCGCGCCCGTCAGGGCGGCCAGCTCGCCCGCCGCCCGCTCGATCCGGGCGTCCAGGCCCTTGTCGCCCCAGTCCTGGGACGCGGCGTACACCCCCGTGGGGACGACGACCGCGCGCAGGTGGGCGAAGAGGGGGCGCAGGGCGTGCTCCAGCACCAGCGAGTGCCGGGGCGTGCCCCCGGTCGCGGCGATCAGCACCGGCTTGCCGGCCAGCGCCTCCCGGTCCCGTACGCCGAGCACGTCGAAGAACGACTTGAACAGCCCGCTGTACGACGCCGAGAACACCGGCGTGACCACGATCAGCCCGTCCGCGCCGGTCACGGCGTCCATCGCCTCGGCGAGCGCCGGTGCCGGGAAACCGCTGGTGAAGTTGTGCGCGATGTCGACCGCGAGGTCCCGCAGTTCGATCACCCGCACGTCGGACGGGGCCTGCCCGGTGGCCGCGGCGGCCAGCCGTTCCCCGAGCAGCCGGGTGGACGACGGCACGCTCAGCCCGGCCGATACGACGACGACGCTCATACCGTGGTCACCTCCCGGCCGGCCAGCAGCGAGGAGTGGGTCGGGGCGTCCGGCACGTCGGCCGGGCGGTCCTTGGCGAACTCCTTGCGCAGCACCGGCACGACTTCCTCGCCGAGCAGGTCGAGCTGCTCGAGCACGGTCTTCAGCGGCAGGCCCGCGTGGTCCATGAGGAACAGCTGGCGCTGGTAGTCGCCCGCGTAGTCGCGGAAGGACAGCGTCTTCTCGATGACCTGCTGCGGGGAGCCCACGGTCAGCGGGGTCTGCCGGGTGAACTCCTCCAGCGAGGGCCCGTTCCCGTAGACGGGGGCGACGTCGAAGTACGGACGGAACTCGCGCACCGCGTCCTGCGAGTTCTTCCGCATGAACACCTGGCCGCCGAGGCCGACGATCGCCTGCTCGGGCGTGCCGTGCCCGTAGTGCGCGTACCGGGCCCGGTACAGCTCGATCATCCGCTTGGTGTGGTCGGCCGGCCAGAAGATGTTGTTGTGGAAGAAGCCGTCACCGTAGTACGCGGCCTGCTCGGCGATCTCGGGCGAGCGGATCGACCCGTGCCAGACGAACGGCGGTACGTCGTCCAGCGGGCGGGGCGTGGAGGTGAAGCCCTGCAGCGGGGTGCGGAACTTGCCCTCCCAGTTGACGACGTCCTCGCGCCACAGGCGGTGCAGCAGGGCGTAGTTCTCGATGGCGAGGTTGATGCCCTCGCGGATGTCCTTGCCGAACCAGGGGTAGACCGGCCCGGTGTTGCCGCGCCCCATCATCACGTCCACCCGGCCGTCGGCCAGGTGCTGGAGCATCGCGAAGTCCTCGGCGATCTTCACCGGGTCGTTGGTGGTGATCAGCGTGGTCGAGGTGGAGAGGATCAGCTTCTCCGTGCGCGCGGCGATGTAGCCGAGCATGGTCGTCGGCGAGGACGGCACGAACGGCGGGTTGTGGTGCTCGCCGGTGGCGAACACGTCCAGGCCCACCTCTTCCGCCTTCAGCGCGATGGCAACCATGGCCTTGATCCGCTCGCGCTCGGTGGGGGTACGCCCCGTGGTCGGGTCGGGCGTGACGTCACCGACGCTGAAGATCCCGAACTGCATGGCCGCTCACCTTCCAGATTGTTGACGGTTCAACTATACCCATGAACGGGTCCCCCTCTCCCGTTATTCCGAAAACCCGCGTGCGAAGCTGCCCGCATGCTGATCGTCCGCTCCGCCGCCCTGTTCGTCCTCGCCGCGATCCTGGAGATCGGCGGCGCCTGGCTGGTCTGGCAGGGCGTACGGGACAACCGCGGCTGGATGTGGGCGGCCGGCGGCGTCCTCGCCCTCGGCGCGTACGGATTCGTCGCGACCTTCCAGCCCGACGCGCACTTCGGCCGCGTCCTCGCCGCGTACGGGGGCATCTTCGTCGCCGGTTCGCTCCTGTGGGGCGCGGTCGCGGACGGCTACCGCCCGGACCGCTGGGACATCGCCGGCGCGCTGATCTGTCTGGCCGGGATGGCCGTGATCATGTGGGCCCCGCGCCACGGCTGACCCCACGGGTCCACCACTCCCATCACCCCCACCACTCCAACCTCACTCACCACTCCCACCGCACCCACCACACTCACGCGGCACCGCTCCGCACTGGCGCACCCGTGCGCCCGCGCGGGCCGGGGCCGCCCCGGCGGACCGCCCGCTCCCGCATATCCTGGCCGGGCCCGGCACCGCAGTCGCCCGCATGGAGGAGCCCCATGGCCGCCGCAACACCGTCCGCAGCGTCGCGTATCGCCGTCGTCACCGGCGCGAGCAGCGGGATCGGGGCCGCCACGGCACGCGGACTCGCCGAGGCCGGTTACCGCGTCGTCCTCACCGCCCGCCGCAAGGACCGGATCGAGGCACTCGCCGAGGAGCTGCACGCGGCGGGCCACACGGCGACCGCGTACCCGCTCGACGTCACCGACCGCGCGGCCGTCGACGAGTTCGCCACCGCGTTCAGGACCATCGGCGTCCTGGTCAACAACGCCGGCGGCGCGCTGGGCGCCGACCCGGTCGCGACCGGCGACCCGGAGGACTGGCGCCGGATGTACGAGACCAACGTCATCGGCACCCTGCACCTCACCCAGGCCCTGCTGCCCAAGCTGGAGGCGAGCGGCGACGGCACGGTCGTCGTCGTGTCCTCGACCGCCGGGCACGCCACCTACGAGGGCGGCGCCGGCTATGTCGCCGCCAAGCACGGCGCCCACGTCCTCGCCGAGACCCTGCGCCTGGAGATCGTCGGCCGGCCCGTCCGCGTCGTCGAGATCGCGCCCGGCATGGTGAAGACCGACGAGTTCGCCCTCACCCGCTTCGACGGCGACGAGGCGAAGGCCGCCCAGGTGTACGAGGGCGTCGCCGAGCCCCTCACCGCGGCGGACGTCGCCGACACCATCACCTGGGCGGTGACCCGCCCCAGCCACGTCAACATCGACCTGCTGGTCGTCCGCCCGCGCGCCCAGGCGTCGAACAGCAAGATCCACCGGGAGCGCTGAGGGCGGCACCGGCTCCCGCGGTCAGCCCTTCACACAGACGACCTGCTTCAGCTTCGCCACGACCTCCACGAGGTCCCGCTGCTGGTCGATGACCTGCTCGATCGGCTTGTACGCGCCCGGAATCTCGTCCACGACACCGGAGTCCTTGCGGCACTCCACACCCCGCGTCTGCTCCTCCAGGTCCTTGGTCGAGAAGCGCCGCTTCGCCGCGTTGCGGCTCATGCGGCGGCCGGCGCCGTGGGACGCCGAGTTGAAGGAGTCGGCGTTCCCGAGGCCCTTGACGATGTACGAACCGGTGCCCATGGAGCCCGGGATGATCCCGAACTCGCCGGAGCCCGCGCGGATCGCTCCCTTGCGGGTGACGAGCAGGTCCATGCCGTCGTAGCGCTCCTCGGCCACGTAGTTGTGGTGCGCGCTGATCTCCGTCTCGAAGGCCGGCTTCGCCTTCTTGAACTCCTTGCGGATCACGTCCTTCAGGAGCGCCATCATGATCGAGCGGTTGCGCTTCGCGTACTCCTGCGCCCAGAACAGGTCGTTCCGGTAGGCCGCCATCTGCGGGGTGTCCGCCACGAAGACGGCGAGGTCGCGGTCGACCAGGCCCTGGTTGTGCGGGAGCTTCTGGGCCACGCCGATGTGGTGCTCGGCGAGTTCCTTGCCGATGTTCCGGGAACCGGAGTGCAGCATCAACCAGACAGAACCGGTCGTGTCCGTGCAGATTTCGACAAAATGATTCCCGCCGCCCAGCGTTCCCATCTGCTTGCCGGCCCGCTCGTGACGGAACTTGACCGCTTCCGCCACCCCGTCGAACCGCCCCCAGAAGTCGTCCCAGCCGCCGGTCGCGAACCCGTGCAGGCGGGCCGGGTCCACGGGGGTGTCGTGCATCCCGCGCCCGACCGGGATCACCTGCTCGACCTTCGAGCGCAGCCGGGACAGGTCGCCCGGCAGGTCGTTCGCCGTCAGGGACGTCTTCACCGCCGACATGCCGCAGCCGATGTCGACCCCCACCGCCGCCGGGCACACCGCGCCCCGCATCGCGATGACCGAGCCGACCGTCGCCCCCTTGCCGTAGTGCACGTCCGGCATCACGGCGAGGCCCTTGATCCAGGGCAGGGTCGCCACGTTCCGCAGCTGCTGGAGGGCGCCCTCCTCCACCGACGCCGGGTCCGTCCACAGGCGGATCGGCACCTTCGCGCCCGGCATCTCCACGTACGACATATTTCCCTCATTCCCCCGAAAAACAAACAGAAGTGCGAAAGCGCAAAAACCGTCGCCAGGATCGACGAAAGGGACTTCGGACCGGCGTTCACGGCAGTGCGTGCGATACACATTGTCTGCCGGGGGTGCCCCCGTGCGGCAAGCGAATAAGCAGCAAGGACACTGGTAGACCCCGCGGGCCGAGGCCCGCGCCCACCGTCGAGAGGAGCCCGGCCGTGCAGCGGAGGGCCTACGTACCCGGCGTCGCCGCGCTCCTCGCGGCCCTGCTGGCCGGATGCACCGGCAGTTCGGGCGACGGGAGCCCGTCGGACAACTCCAATCCGGGCAGCGCCGGGACGGCGTCGCAGGCGGCCCAGCCCGGCAGGTACGCCACGCTTCCGGAGCCCTGCGGCGCGGTCGGCCCCAAGACGCTCGACGAACTCCTGCCCGGCATCGGGGAGATGACCGACGAGGCCCAGCGGACGAAGGCGTACGCGGGCGAGGCGACGCTCACGTACGACACCGACCGCAAGGTGGGCTGCAGTTGGAAGGTGGAGTCGGTCGAGGCCACCAACCGCCTGGTGATCGACTTCGAGCGGGTCGTCTCCTACGACCACGCCGTCAGCGACGACAGTCAGGCCGAGGAACTCTTCGCGACGAAGCGGACGGCGGCGGACCTTCCGGAGCCGACCGCCACGGAGTCCGGTTCCGCGGGCACGGACGACGACGCCGGCGAGGGCGGCGGCAGCGCGTCCGCCGATCCGGACGCGTCCTCGTCCCCCTCGGCCCGCCCCTCCGAAACCTCCGGTTCTTCCGGTTCTTCCGGTTCTTCCGGTTCTTCCGGTTCTTCCGGTGCCGACGCCGCGGCGGCCACCAAGACCTCCGGCTCCGGCTCGCCGTCCGAGGGCGGGTCCTCCCCCGCGTCACCGTCCGTCCCGCCCGCCGACCTCCAGCCCCGCCTGCTGGACGAATTCGGTGACGAGGCCTTCATCGACGACGAGCTGAGCAGCTCCGGATCCACCGTCAAGCAGCGCTCGGTGACTGTGGCGTTCCGCACGTCCAACGTGATCGTGACGATCGAGTACGCGGAGCAGCCGGCGACCGTCGGCACCGTCCCGGACAGCAAGGAAATGCAGGACAGGGCGCGGAAACTGGCCTCTCTGCTGGCCGGTTCGCTGAGCGGCTGAGCCTCGCGCACGCCTCCTTCACGGCCCTGCGCGAAGCATCCGAAGGAAGACCACACGGTGGACTCACCGCGTACGGTGACCCCCTGGAGCCCGTTTTGACCGCAGGGAACACGAGCGTCATGAGTGAAGGAAGCATGCAGCGACGAGCACAGCGAGACAGGGGGACCCCACCCACGTCGTCCGGACAGCGGGGGAGAGTGAAGCGCCTCCACCGCGTCCTTGTCGGCGCGGCGGCCGTCCCCGCGATGCTGATCGCCGCCGGCTGCTCCTCGGACTCCGGCTCCGACGACGGCAAGGACAAGGCGGCCGACGGTTCGGCGTCGGCGTCCGCATCCGCGAGCCCGTCCCCGACGGTGCGGGCTGCGGTGTACAAGGATCTGCCGGAAGCGTGCGACGTCCTGTCGAAGAAGACCCTGGAGGACCTCGTACCGAAGGCGAAGTCGGGCAAGGAGAGCCAGTCCGACGACATCTCGACGCGCGCCGGCTGCTCCTGGGACAGCCTCGCCAGCAAGGGTGTGGACGGTTCGCAGTTCCGCTGGCTGAGCGTGTCGATGCTGCGCTTCGAGTCGGACACCACGCGGGGCGCGGGCGACGAACTGGCCAAGGACTACTACGACAAGCGGGTCAAGGAGGTCCAGGCCGCCGAGGGCGCCGAGGACACGGCGTCCGAACCGGTCGCGGACACCGGCGACGAGGCGACGGCCGTGCGCTACGACCTGAAGAAGAAGGAAGGCACCTTCAAGCAGCAGACGGTCGTGGCCCGCGTCGAGAACGTCGTCATCGCCCTCGACTACAACGGGGCGGGTCTCGCCGGCGACAAGGCGCCGAACGCCGACGACCTGATGCAGGACGCGAAGAAGGCGGCGAAGGAAGCGGTGAAGACCGTGACCGGGTCCAAGGACGGCAAGAGCTCCGGCGGGGCCGCCGAGAGCGGTTCGCCGTCGAAGCCGGCGTCCTCCCCGGCACCGGCGAAGGACTGAGGTCCGGGGGCCACGGCGACGTGCCCCCGGACGGGCGCGAAGACGGGATCAGCACGTGCCCGAAGACGTGCCCGAAGGCATGCGGTGAAGCTCCGATACGGAACCGGCCACTCGTTCTCCGCACACATGTGCCACTCTGTTGCGCGCAACAACACGCTTGAGGAGGGGAGTACGGGTGGCCGCGCCCATTCATCTGACACGGACGCACCGGATTCTCATCGGCGTGGTCGTCGCCGGAGCCGTGGTCATCGCCGGCATCGGCTTCGCGGGGTCCTACGCGGCCGTCCGCGAACTGGCCCTGCAGAAGGGCTTCGGGAACTTCAGCTACGTGTTCCCGATCGGCATCGACGCGGGCATCTGCGTCCTGCTGGCCCTGGATCTGCTGCTGACCTGGATCCGCATCCCCTTCCCGCTGCTGCGTCAGACGGCGTGGCTGCTGACGGCGGCGACGATCGCCTTCAACGGTGCGGCGGCCTGGCCGGATCCGCTCGGCGTGGGGATGCACAGCGTGATCCCCATCCTGTTCGTGGTCTCCGTGGAGGCCGCCCGGCACGCGGTCGGCCGGATCGCCGACATCACCGCGGACAAGCACATGGAGGGCGTCCGCCTCACCCGGTGGCTGCTCTCGCCGATACCCACGTTCCTGCTGTGGCGGCGGATGAAGCTGTGGGAACTGCGGTCCTACGAGCAGGTCATCAAGCTGGAGCAGGAACGTCTCGTCTACCAGGCCCGGATGCGCTCCCGCTTCGGCCGCAGCTGGCGTCGCAAGGCCCCGGTGGAGTCCCTGATGCCGCTGCGCCTGGCCAAGTACGGCGTCCCCCTCGCCGAGACGGCCCCGGCGGGTCTGGCGGCGGCCGGTATCGAACCGGCGGTGATCCCGCCGGCCCCCGAGCACCGGGCCACCGTGGACGGCCCGGCCGCCGCGGCACCGGCGCTCTCCCTGCAGAAGGCGGCCCCGCCCGCCGAACAGCGCCCCGAACTGACGGGCGGCCCCGGCAACCGCGGCGACCACGGCACCTCCGGTGACGAGAACGACGGCGGCGCGCACGACGAGGACCACCGCGACGGCGGCCACCGCGCCGCCCAGGACCCCCGGGCCTTCCGCGACACCCGGGGCCCCCGGGACGTCCCGGACGCGCCGTTCATGCCCCCGTACGAGCAGCACGGCCCGAACGCCCCGTACGAGCAGCAGCCGCCCGACCCGGACCAGAGCTCGTGGCTGCACGCCCGGGACCCGCAGTCCGTCGAGTACCACGGCGGCTACGACCCCACCTACGACCCCGCCGAGGACCCGCAGTACGCCGCGTGGGCGGCGGAGCAGGAGCGGGCCGAGCAGTACCGCGGGCAGTTCGAGGAGGCACCCCCGGTGCAGGAGCCGTCCCCGGAGGACACCGGCACCTTCCCCATCCCGGTCGGCCCCGGCCGTACCCGTGAGCTGGGCGAGGGCGGCGGCACCCCGGAGGCCCCGCTCCCGGACGAGGAGGCCTACTACCAGGTCTTCAAGCGGTCGATCAGCGACAGCGGCTACCCGACTCCGCGCGAGTTCGCCGCCAACGTCGAGGCGACGTACGGCCGCACCCTGCCGGACGCCGAGGCCAAGCGCATGGTCATGGAATTCCAGGAAAAACACTTCGCGGAGCTGGAGGAGGACCACATCGCGTGACCCGCACGCGAACGGCGAGGGGCTGCCCGGTGTTCTCACCGGGCAGCCCCTCCCCCGGAGATGGACTGGATCACGGAGGTGCTGGAGCACTACCCGGCCGAGGCGCGTCCTCGCTTCGAGCGTGACTGGATCCGATGACCACGATCGGCGAGCGGCTCGCGCCGGAAATCGAGCGGATGAGGACGGCGACGTACCACTGCTACGCCACCACCATCCGGCGCCCATCACCGCCTTGGACAAGGCGATGGGGAAGCCGGATCTCTTTCAGCGGCTCCCGTCCTCCGCCGTCATCAGGTCGACCCGCCTTGCGCTGTTGTGAACGGTCTGCGAAGCCGCGCAAGCGACCGCCGTCCACAAGCACAAGGCTTCTGGACGGCGGTCGTGATCCATCAAGGGGTACCGGTGCCTACGGCTTCACCGGATCACCGTTCCCCACGCTCAACCACCACACATCGTCGTCGCGGGTGAGGTCGAGCACCTGCTTCCGGCCGTCACCGAAGCGGAGTTCCACGGTGGCCAGGCCCGGTGCGACGGGGTCGGCCACGACTGCTTCGACCGGTTTGTCGGCGTGCGTGCCGAACTCGGCGATCAGGTGTTGTGCGGCCTCCTCCCGGCCGGTGTACCACGGGGCACCGACCCCGGCCAGGTCCGCGGCGTCACCACCCCGGAGGCGTTGGATATACACCTTGAGGACCAATTCGACCTCGCGAGCGACCTCCTTGACCTCGGGGTAGGTGGACTCCGCGGCGCGGACCGTCACATTCACCTCGGGGGTGTCCCGCAAGGCGTAGGGCGCCGGTTCATGGAGCAGCCACCATGCGAGGACGCCTCCGCCCAGACACAGGGTGACGAGTGCCGCCACGAACCACTTGGCTCTTGAGGTCTTGAGCATCAGTACCACTCCGGCCTGACGCGGTGGATGTTCGCCCACGTGCCCCTCTGGCTTCGGATGTAGGTGTCGAGGCGCTGGTTCAGGCGGTTGTTGTTGTGCGCGCTCACGTAGGCCTTCCCTTTCGACATCTTGGTGATGACGCCCGCGTGGTCCCACCCCCCCTTTCCACCCCAGTTGAAGAAGACCACGTCGCCGACCTTGGCCTCCTTCTGCTTGGATTCGGTGTTCACGATGCCGTAGCTGTGCTTGGACAGGAACGTCTCCATCTTGTCAGCGACGGTCCACGTGTGAGAGTTGGTGTAGTAGAACCCCCCACCCGAGTGCGGCGGCGAGGAGTGCTTGATGCGCCACCAGTTGTCCACGCTCTTCTTGTTCTTGTTTTTTCCCTTCATGCGCATTCCGCCACCGTGGTACAGCGCCTTGGAAACGTAGTTGGTGCAGTCCTGGCTGTACTCGTGCCGGTCGTTCCAGTGAGCCCTGGCCCATTTCGCTGTACCACTGTCATTCACGGTGGCGTACGGCGTGTACTGGGTTTGGTCCACAGCAAGTGCGCCGAGGGTAGAGGGGACCTGCCTCGTGGATGCCGTGGGAGAGATGTCGCTCTCCACGCTGCTGTGCGTCACAGCACCGTAGGCGTCGTCACCCTTGGACATCCGCTGTTCGTACTGCGCGGCGTTCATCTTGCTCCGCAGTACGGGCGAATCCTTCCCGGAGAAGGTGTAGAGGGTGGTTGTCTCGTCGGTCTCTGGTTCCTCAGGTGTGTCGGCGAGCGTTCTCTTTTCATTCACCGTGGCACGGACGGTCACCGAGCCGTCAGCAGAAGGCATCGCCAGCACGTCCGACAGAGTGGACGTGATGGACGTATAGGTGAGGCTGTCTGCTTTCAGGGCGTCGCGAGTATCGATCAGCCAGAATTCCTCCGCCTTCAACAACCAGGAGTACTTCTCGGCATGGGGCCGACCGTTGATCGCGGCGCTTGCACTGTTGTGCGCGCCGGTGTTCAAAGCAGCGGTGGCTTCGAGATACTCGTTGACGGTCGCCGTGTAGGTGGCGGCACTCAGGGGAGCACGCAGCGGCCTGACTGCATCGCTGGTGACCGTGCTGCTGGTGCCGTACGGGCTCGAGGCGCTCGCCTTGAAGGTGTAGGGAGCGTCGTTGGTGAGGCCGGTGATCACCATGTCCGTACCGTGCGTGGTGCGCTTGGCTGCCACGGCGCCGTCGGCATCCAGTGCGGTCACCTCGTAGGTGAGGTCCGTGTCGTTGTAACCGCTGTCCGCGCTGGCGTCCCACATGACCAAAGCTCCCCCGTCCCCCGCCCGCGCACGGAGCCCTTCAGGCGGTGACGGCGGTGTGGCTGGCCCGTACTCGACCGTGAATGTGGCCGAGGTGAAACTGATGCCCGCCGTGCTCGGCGCAGTATCCGCCCTTCGCAATACCAGACCGTGGTTGATGTTGGCGCCGTCGGTCCAGCCGGTGACGAGACCGGTGACGTCGATCGCCCAAGGGGCCGCCGCATCCAGGTTGACACCCGGAGCCGTGACCTTGTCCAAGTCACTTCCCGTCCCCGTGGTGGCCCATGCATCGTTGAGAGCATGTACGGCCAGGTCGGGTGTTGTCGCGCTCGACTGCAACTGCAGTGTGGCACCGGTCACTCGCGCTCCGGCAGGAATCTTCGACAGGTCGGCCTTGAGATAGGTGCGCCAGTTCTTGCCGGAGACACTGCCCACCTTCAGCGCCGTGCCGGTTTCGCCGACACAGGTGGCCGTACCGGTGCAGACGGTGGCCTTGGTGAGCGGAACGCTCACCGACATACTGGCGGGCGTCTCGACGACCTCCGTACCGGATCCTGCGGCTATCGCGGTCTTCTCGGTCCATGCGGAGCACTTGCCCTCGTAACAGGCTCTCATCGACCAGTTGAACGGCCCACCGGAATCGAGCCGGTCGGCAGGAATCTTGAAACCGGCGCGCTCGCCGTTGGGCACGAACTGACTGCCCAAGGTCTGGGTCCCACTGGCGTTGCCGAGCCGGAACTGGGCCTCGACCATGCCCCCATTGGGCGAGGTGACAACGCCCGTGACCAGGGGAGAGGTGGTATCGGTCGCTCCGGCCTGGAGCTGGGTGGGCAAGTCTGCGGGCAGCACAGCGCTCGCGTCGACCTGGAGCGCCGTCCAACCGGACCAGTTGGAGGTATCGATCCCGTCACTGGTGCGCGCCCGAACCCGAAGGTGGGTGCCGTCCGGCAGCGCCGAAGCGGTGGGAACCTGCGTCGTGGCCACGGTGTCCGGCGTGAACTTTGCGGTCTTCCCGGTCCAGGTGTACGTGGTGTCGGCGAATCCAGGATCGGGCTGAATCTGGAATTCGGTCGTCAACGCGGACTCGACGTCACTGTCACCGACCTTGGCCTGGAGGGTGGGCGTGAGCGACCGAACCACAAGTGGGGTGCCGGCCTTACGAGGGCTGACCCCCAACTCCGTGGGAGTCGTCGGCGCGGAGTTGTACGTAACGATCAGTGACGGCTCAGTCCCGGAGTCGTGCGACCCGTCGACGTAGTTAGCCGATCGGTAACGCCGCCAGGTGAGGGGGTCTTTCTCATTCACAGCCGCCAGACGCACCCCGTAGTTGGGCTGACCGTCCGCCCACGCCTGGACGATGCCGTCGACGTCCCACGAGACCTGTCCAGCGGGGCAATTCGCGTTGTAGCCCTTTGCCGCCTTCGATACGGGAGCCGCCGCAGTGGTCGTACTCGGCTGCTTCGCCCAGGAGATGGCGGAGGGGTCCCAGTCGCTGGTGACCCGTCGGACCTCGATCCCCGCATTGTCCGTCGAGCAAGTCGACGACCAGTGGGAGAAGAGACGCAGGTCGGCGTCGATGACGCGCTTGCCGCGGAATCGGGCCGCATCGAACTTGAGGTAGGAACGAGCACGCTCCGACCCGTCGTACGTCCCCGCCTTCAGTTCGGTGGAGCCGCGCTGGGACGTCGGATAGGCAGCATCCTGGACCCAGGTGTCCGTGACGGGACCGAGCAGCGTGTTGGTCGGATCCACAGTCACGGGGTATCTCACGTCAGGATCCTGCAGGAACGAATGGTCCGGCGTGAGAACCAGAGTCTGCCCGTCACCGCTGCCCTCCACCGTGACGGCGACATCGGTGACATCAGCCGGCTCACCGGACGCAGCGCGCTCAGTAGCTCCCCACATGACGGGAACGGGCGCCGTGGCCACATCTCTGCCGTCCTTGCTCTCCCAGAGCAGCCGTTCATCAGAAGCCTTACGGAGCGTCAAGCCGTCGGCAGCGACGGGTATTCTCAGCTCCACCTGCTCCTTCGGCCGTTCCTTCAGCACGAGGAGATGCGAGAAGCCTTCCGGCAGTGCGGAGACCACCAGATCGGCGTTGGGCTGAACATCGCTGTAGGTCGCGGTGTTGCCCTCGAGCGTCGGCCGGGGAAGATCGCCGTCCCAGCCGATGCCGAGCGTGTGACTGCCCTCGCTCACTTCCGCGAGAGCACCCGAACCACCATCGGAGAAGCTGATGTCCGCTGCGGCCTGCATCGGCTGCACAACCCCATCACGGCGAACGAGCGTCGTGTCGACGTCTCGCCACGTTCCGCTCTCGTCCTTGACCCTCGTCGGTCCGGTGGACGACTCCTCGGTCACCGAGCCGTCGGGATTGACGTAGGCAGTTGAACTTTCCGTACGCAGCGCGGTGACCTCTACGCGCTGACCAAGCAAAGCCGCGCGGATACGCGCCGCACCGACCTTCGCCTCGACGTCGTCAGACTCCTCCGCCACGGACGAGACAGGTTGTGCGGTGGAGGCGTCGGCCTGCAGCCCCGGGACGCCGATCTCGACGGCTAAGCAGCCAGCCAGCGCGTACAAACTGAACCCGAGTATGCGCGAACATCTGGGTCCGCGTCTCTTCCTCATTTTGGATCCCCCCATTCACAGAAAAGAACAAGGATCTTCATACTTTCTCCCGCATGCACAGGCAATGAGACGTAAGCCACAACACCCCCGTGGCGCGTCCGCCGCCGTCGCTGCCTGCTTCGGCGCCCACGGACGTCCTGAGCGGCATCGTGCGCGCGACGCAGCTGGTCGGCGGAGTTCGTGGCCGTGGTAGCGGCTTCACCGATGACGCGGGCGTCGGTGGCGAAGCCACGGCGCAGAAAGTGCCCTGACCAGGAGCCGGAAAAGCCGACGGCGACGTCAGGCTCTCGACCCGCACGCGGACGAGCACACGGACGAGCAGGCAGCACGAGGACGGGGCGCCCGGT
>NZ_LIQT01000142.1 GCF_001418415.1 Streptomyces hirsutus | reverse complement strand
CGGCGTCGGCGTCGGCGTCGGGGACGGGGACGGCGTGGCCTCGCGGACCGGGACCATGGTCCGGCCGGCGTTGTCGCTGGGCTCGGGGTCCAGGACCGTGCCGGTCACCGACCAGTCGACGGGCTGGTCTCCGGCGGTGAGGCCGGTGAGGGTGACGCTCACCGTGACGGTGGTGCCGGGCTGCACCACACCGACATCGCACTGGAGGGAGGCGGCGTCGCAGACACCGCCGGGCCAGGTCACCTTGGTGACCCACACACCGGTCGGCGGGACGATGGTCAGGGTGGTGCCCGGGGAGGCCGCGGGACCGTTGTTCACCAGGTCCACGCCGACCGTGGTGGACTTGCCGACCGTGACCTCGGAGGTGGTGCCGGGCGCGTGGACCGCGAGGTTCACGGACTGCTGGACGCTGGGTTCCTTCTGTCGGCCCGGGAGCGTGCTGGTGAGCGGGGTGAGGTCGCCTGAGTCGACGTCCAACAGGCTCAGTTTCTCGGGGCTGTTGACCGCTGTCTCGGCCCGCGAGCTGATCACCAGGCTCTCACCGTCGGCCGTCCACGCGGCGTCGCGCGGCTGGAACGGTCCGGTGGCCGAGGTGTCCGGCAGCTGCCGTCCGCAGGCGCCAGGCAGGTCGGGGGCGGCGGCGGGCGTCAGCACCCGGCAGTCGTCGCCCTTGAGGGAGGTGAGCAGGATGCCGCCGCCCTGGTCGACCTGGCCGCCGCCGCTCTTGCGGTTGAAGGCGATGGTGGTGCCGTCCGGCGAGAACGCCGGGCTGTCGTCGATGACCTCGCAATCGCCCGGGCAGATCTTGGCACTCAGGTCGTCCTGTTGGTCCAAGTGGTCGCTGGACACGGTCCAGATGTGCTTGTTGCCGTCGATCACCTCGTTGCGGGTGAACGCGAGGGTGGTGCCGTCGGAGGACCAGGTGGGCTGGGCGTCGCCGCCCGTCTGCTCCCCGGCCGGCGGGGTGATCTGCCCGGTGATCGCGCCGGTGGCCGCGTCCGCGACGAGGATGCGGCTGGGCCCGCCGACGCCGCCCGGCGAAGTCCGGGTGAAGGCGAGGTACTTGCCGTCCGGGGACAACGTCGGGTCGGTGTCCCAGTCCGTCGCGCCGCGTCCCGCGAGCGGCATGGGCCGCGCATTCGATCCGTCGGCGTCCGCGATCCAGATCCGCTCGGTCCGGCCCTGGGGGCCGTCCTCGAAGCGGGTCAGCACGATCCGGCGGCCGTCGGGCGTGTAGTTCTGCCGCTCGGTCCACGGGTCGTACGTGGCCCCGGGCTGGAACAGCGGGTCCTTGGCGGGATCGGTGTTGGTGTCGGCCGCCGGGTCCTCGTCAAGGATCGTCAGCCCCAGGTCGCGCGGGTCGGAGCCGTCCGCACGCGCGTCCTGCAGCGTCACCACGTGCGGGCCGGCCGCCGAGGTGCGCTCGACCACCGCGCCGCCGCCGTCGAGCGAACCGGACCAGGTGACCGAGGAAACCTCCCGGTTCTCGTTCAGCACGAGCGAGGGGACCTCGTCGACGTGGGCGGTCGCCTGGAACACGTGGTCCCAGTCGCCCTCGCACTCACAGGTGTTCTCGGGGCTCAGGAACAGCACATCGTCCCCGTCGGGCAGCCACGCTGCCCCATGGGCACGCCACTGTGCCCGCGCGCCCCCGAGCAGCGGTTCGTCACCGGTCCCGGCCGCGTTCGTCACCCGCAGCCGGGGCACGCTCTGCCCGTCTACGGTGGTCGTGGCGGTGTACGCGATCCAGTCCCGGTTCTCGTCGTCGTTCACCGGGTTCCACACCGGTTCGCCGGCCGTCCCGTTCGCGGGGGAGGTGACGCGGGTGGCGGTGCCGCCGTTCAGGGGCCGTACGTAGATCTGCTCTCCGGCCGGTACGTCGCTGTCGCTCGCGTACGCCAACCGCTGCCCGTCGGGGGAGACGGTCGGGCCCTCCTCGTTCGCGGGGGTGTCGGTGAGCCGCGTCAGGCCGGTGCCGTCGGTGTGCACCAGCCACAGGTCGCGCTGCGTCCCGCCGCCCGGGCCACCGGACCGGGCGGCGTCGAACACCACGGACGTGCCGTCCGGGGTCAGCCGGGGGTTCGCCGCGTCCATGCCGCTGGTCAGACGCCGTACGGAACCGTCTGCGGACCGGAGGTAGATCTGCGGGGTTTCCTCGTCGCGCAGGCTCGCGAAGACCATCTGGTCGCCGAGGGCGGACGGCTGGACGTCGTGGTGGGCCGGGCCCGCACCGAACAGCGGGGTGCTGGAGGTCTTGGTGGCCACCTGGCCGAGACTGCGGTGCCGGGTGCCGGCGTAGGCGATACGGGTGTCCGTGGTGTCAGCAGCCGCGGCCCGCGTCGCGGACTCGGCGCCGTCCTGCCCGGAGGCCCCCGTCATCCCGAGCAGCGGGACGAGCAGCAGCAACGACAGACCGAGTCTTCTCGGGCGGTACCGCCCGCCGGGGCCGGCGGTTCGCATGGAGGGTCCCCCTCGCGGTCTGGTGCGGCACGTAGATGTGCCCCCGCCACCCTGCGACGACCGCGCACGAAGCGGCAGGGCGGCGGGGGCCATACCCGGGGGAAACGTGCGGTGTGCTTTCGGGCAGCACCGACGTACCCCACTGTCGTCAGATGAGCCCGTTTCGCAGCGCATAGCCCACCGCATGGGCCCGGTTGCGCAGTTGGAGGCGGGTGATGATCTCGTGCAGGACGTTCTTGACGGTCCGTTCGGAGTACGCGGTCTTGCGGGCTATCTCCGCGGTGTCCAGGCCCTCCGACACCAGGCGCAGCATGTCCGCCTCCCGTGTGGTCAGCGTGGACAGGGACAGGCCCTGCGGATCGAGCGCCGAGCGCTGCAGACTGCCGACATGGGAGAGCAGCTTGCCGAGCAGGTCGCCGGGAAGCACTCCCTCTCCGTTGGCCGTCGCGAGGACCAGGTGGACGAGCCGGTCCTGGTCGGCCTCGGCCCGCCGTAGCACCGCCGGGACGCCGCACTCGATGACGCGTTGCAGCGCGCCGGTCCCGAGGGTGCCGACCACGAGGCCCACGCGGGTGGCGGAGTTGAGCCGCAGCCGGTGCAGCAGGGCGGCCACGTCGTCCTCGACGTGGTCCACGACCACCAGCGACACCTGGGCCCCCTCGGCTTCGGCGTCGGCGAGCAGGTCGACCTCGGGGCGCTGGCGTAACTGCTGGACGACGCCGACGCGCAGGATCGGATCGGCGGCGTAGACCGCCACGGTCACCCGGTCCGGCCGACCGGTGCGGGAGACCTGGTGCCCGGAACCGGCGGCGGGCTCGTAAGACGTGGAGGCAGACATGACAGGGGTGCTCTCCTCTACGCAGGACATGGGGGGTTACCTGTTCATGGGTTCGGGGGGAGGATCGCTGGGCCGGGAGGAACACCGGAAGGCGGCGCGCGGGAGCCGTCGAGTGACATCAACGACCCACTGCCGCGGGCGAGTCGACGGCGGCTTCGCGGGCACCACGACTGCCCGGGTGTTGCCCTCGCGCCCCTCGGCGCACCCCTGCGGGCGTTTCTACCGTGGCGGCGTGACGCCTTCTGCAGCCTCTTCCGGTCCCGGTGCGCCCGGACTCGACATCCCGGTCGTGACAGTGGCACCGGGCGGCACTGCCACGACCAGTCTGACCGTCCGCAACGACAGCGACATCGTCGAGGCCTACAGCCTGGAGGTCGTCGGGGACTGTGCCTCCTGGACCACCGTGGAACCCGCGCGGGTCTCCCTCTACCCGGGCACCTCCGAGACGGTGACGATCCGTCTGGAGCCGCCGCGCTCCCCGGAGATCCGGGCCGGCGAGCTGCCTCTCGCGGTACGGATCCTGCCGATCGAGCATCCCGACGCGGTACGGGTTCCCGAAACCACCGTGCACGTCGAGGAGTTCCACGAGCTGCGCACCGAGTTGCGGCCGCGCCGCCGGCGCGGCTGGCTGCGCGGCCGCTATCGACTGGCGGTGCGCAACGAGGGCAACGCCCCGGTGCAGGTGGGCTTCACCCCCGGCCAGGCGGGCGAGGAGTTGGCGTTCGCCTTCAACCCGGCCGAGCCGAAGCTGGAGCCCGGCGAGTCGGTCGAGGTCGGGCTGCGGGTCCGTACGGGCAAGCCCGTGTGGTTCGGCTCCCCGGTGGTGTGGCCGTTCACCCTGGTCACCGCCGAGACCGGTGACCAGAACGAGACCCAGCCGGACGAGAACGCCGACCGGCCGCCGCTGGACGCGGAGTTCGTCCAGATCCCCATCTTTCCGAAATGGCTGCTCGCCCTGCTCGCGCTGCTGCTCGCGCTGCTGCTCGCCTGGTTCGCGCTGGTCCGCCCGGCGGTGCGCAGCGCCGCGAAGGAGGCGGTCAGCGAGGCGGTCCAGCCGCGCCCCACGCCCGCAGGAGAGCAGGGCGGCAACGGGCAGACACCCGGAAACGGTTCCGACGGTGCGAGCACCTCGCCCGACGGCCAGGGGAAGGGTTCCGGAGCGGGCGGCGACGGCACCTCGACCGGCGACGGCACCACGGTCGGCAGCGCTCAGCAGAGCTCGGCGACCATCGACCTGAAGACGTCCAGCGGGGAGACCGAGACCGGTACCTACAAGGTGCCCGAGAAGAGCGTCTTCGGTGTGACGGACATCGTCGTCGCCAACTTCCAGGGTGATGAGGGGGTGATGACGATCAGCTTCGGCGACCGCAAGATCACCACGATCGCCCTGGAGACCTTCCGCAACCAGGACTACCACTGGGTCACCCCCATCAAGATCCCCGCGAACGACACCGTGACCATCGAAGTGACCTGTGCGAAGCCGGGCACGCCGGCCACCGGCCTCCGGGCGCAGGGATGTCACGAGGTCCTGAACGTGAGCGGTGTGCTCAACCGCACCGAGCAATGAACCGGATCTCAAGCTTCCGAACATTTTCGATTAGTTCCGACTACATCTGTAAAGAGTGGCAAGTAATTTCGTCCAGAAATCGATAATTCCGGCCTGAAAACTGGCATCGGCCACAGACGGCACCCCGTGGACGGCATACGGCCCGCCCCTCACGAGTCCGCGAGAACAGCGGCGCGGATCAACATCCATGGGCGTTGGCCGCAGCGGGGGCAGGGCGCGGAGGAGGTCGGAGGCGTCGAAGATCCCGCCGGCCGAGGCGACGCCGACCGTCCGGGTCGCGGCCAGTGCCGACCACCCCGGCCACGACCAGCGCGAAGCCTCGGTAGCCCTGTTACGGCCGGCCACTTGAGGGGTGCGCAGCCGGCACAGGATGGCTCGTAGCACGTGGCGAAAACTGCGCGAAGAGGGATGCGCCAACCGGTGACCGGGGATGCGCGATCCTGGCCTCGACCTGATCGGCGACGGGACGACATGTGTGAGGCGCCGGCGCTTCGTCCTGGACGGCAAGCCGGTCCTGCTCGCGACGAGCTACCTCCCCATGCCCCTGGTCGCCGGATCCGCGATCACCCAGGAGGACACCGGGCCGGGCGGCACCTGCGCAAGGCTCGCCGAACTCGGATACGAGCCGGTGCACTTCCGCGAAGAGATCCGCTCACGCATGCCGTCGAAGGACGAGGCGGCACAGCTGAGCATGTCCGCGGCTGAGCGCGGTGTGAGCCGGCCCTCTGGGATTACTCGCGCCGCGGAACGCCGACGATTCGCAGGTCAGAACGCTTCTTTGTTCGGCTTGGCCGCTTCCCCCGACCTATGTGCTGGAGGCAGGACACTCCAGGGGAACAGCTGCACTCAACATGCTGCCGTGCCCCAGTCGCGCCCGATCGAGCGGGGAACACCGGGGAACAGCGGGAACCCGCGGGCAGGACGCAACACAACGGCCCCTGACCGACTTACCTGGTCAGGAGCCGTCCACATGTGCGGTGGGTGTGGGATTTGAACCCACGGTGACTCGCGCCACGACGTTTTTCAAGATCGCCCCGGTCGAGCGGCCCTGCGGGTAGCAGTACGCGTACGAGTCGCTGAGAACTCGTGACACGATCTTGTCGAGGTTCCCTGGTCGGGCGTGACCGGGCTGACGATTCGGCCGTTCGTGATGCTGTGGGTACTCGACCGTGGATCGTGGACGACGAGTTGTGGGCATTGATCGAGCCGCTGCTGCCGCCCTGGCCCGAGCGGGCGCCGGGGCCGCGTCCGGTGGACGACCGGCGCTGCCTGCAGGGCATCCTCTACGTCCTCCACCACGACATAGCCTGGCAACTGCTGCTCCCTGGAGCTGGGGTTCGACTCCGGGCAGACCTGCCGGCGCCGCCTGGAGCGGTGGCAGCAGGCCGGGGTCTTCGACCGGTTGCACCGCATCCTGCCGGCCGAGTCACCAGGGGATTATGGCGAGGGCCTCCACCTCCAGCATGAGCTCCGGCCGGTACAGGGCGGCCACCTGTACTGCGGTACTGGCAGGCGGACGCGCGGTGTCGATGTGCGCGTCGCGGGCGGCCCGTACCTCCGGCAGGATGGCGACGTCGGTGACGTAGAAGGTGAACTTGGCGACCTCGGCGAACGTGGCGCCGCCTGCCGCCAGGCAGCGCCGCAGGTTCTCGAAGACCTGACGGGCCTGGGCGGCCGCGTCGCCCTTCCCGACCACATTTCCCTGTTCGTCCAGTGAGACCTGCCCGGAGATGACGACCAGCCGGCCTTCGCCCACCACCACATGGCTATAGCCGTTCCCCGGGGCGACCCCGTCTGGCGGAATGTGGGTGAGCATGGTCTCTTCTGACTCATCCGACACAGGTGACCTCCACGAACGACAGGTGACGAGGCAACGGTATAGGGCACCAAGACCGTTTCCTACAGGGTCAGTTCGAGGAACCGCTTGTAGCAGCAGGGGGCGGATGCCGGCCCGAGGAAGGCCAGGTAGTTGCCCGGTTTCCGCTCGTAACGGTGGGTGAGGCGGCGGTAGCCGGTCAGCCAGGACACGGTGCGTTCAATGACCCACCTGCGTCGGCCGAGCCGCTCGCTGGAGTCGATGCCTTTGCGGGCGATGCGGACACCGATGCGTTTGCCCCACAGCCATCGCCGCAGGTGAAGAGGCCCAGACCGAAGAGGTCGCAGTCCGGCTGTCTGCCCAGCTCAGCAGCCGTATCGACCGCAGATGACCGCAGCTTCCCAAGCCGGCGGTCCGTTCACTCGGTACGGCCGCGGAATCCCGTGCCTCTCCCCCGCAGCCTCGTACCGACCCGGCAGGGCCTCCGGATTCGACGGGAGGAGGCCGACGGAGTCCCGAGCCGCGGTGACTGACGTCGCCGCGCTCGCATGCCCCCGGGCCCAAGGCCGCCACCACCGCCCGAATCATGGCACCGAGCGGAGCGGCGACAGCCTGGTCGCGGTCACGGATTCCGCTTCCCTCACCACAAGGGCAACGATCTCGTACACCCGCGCCTGCCGCCGCCGGAGGCCGTGCAGGCAGGCGGAACGGGCGTGGTGTGCGGGTGCGGGACTAGCCTGGGAAGTACTCGGGCGGCCGTTCGGGCCCAGGAGCTTTCCTGGTGTCGATCTTGTGGCCGAGCGGGCGCGCGGCGCGCGTCCACGGCCCCAGTTTTTCCTCATGAGGTCGAGGCGCCGCACAAGGTCGGCGCTCGCCTCAGGCCTTTCGCTCTGTCGACTGGGCGCCGCTTCGCATCACCGACGGGCGTGTGAACCAGGCAGGAGTACAAAAATGGCTTGGAATGTGAACGGTACATATCTTGAAAGCTGCAACTGCGACACCGTGTGTCCGTGCACCACCTCAGGTCTGACCGCACCCGCCGACCACGAGCGCTGCCAGGTGACTCTCGCGTTCCACGTCGCACGGGGTGAGGTCGACGGCGTGGACGTGGCGGACCACAGCGTCGTCGTCTTCGCCGACGCGCCCCGCGTGATGGCCGACGGCGGCTGGCAGGTCGTGCTGTACGTCGACGCTTCGGCCGACGACAGCCAGGCGGACGCGCTGGGCAAGGTCTTCTCCGGGCAGGTGGGCGGACCGATGGCGGCGCTCGCCCCCCTCATCGGCGAGGTCCTCGGCGTCGAACGCGTTTCCATCGACTTCCACGACGACGGTCGCCGTCACACGGTGCAGGTGGCGGACGCCATCGACATCGAGATCGAGGACCAGGTGGCCCCACAGTTCGGCGAGGACGGTCCCGTGATGGGGCTGACCGGCATGTTCCACCCGGCGAACAGCACGTTGACGATCGCCCGATCGACGCGGGCCGTCGGCAATGCCGTACACGGCCGCTCATGGGACTTCACCGGCCGCAACGCCCACTCGGCGCCCTTCTCATGGTCGGCGTGACCAGGACGACGATCACCGCCCGGCACAGCGCGAGCTACTCCGGGCTGGTGCTGCTCACGGCGGCCGCAGCCTGGGCGTGGGTGGCACTGCGCTGGGGGGACATGGGGTCCCGGACCATGGCCGGGCAGCTGCCCGCCTTCATCGGCACATGGACGATCATGATGGCCGCGATGATGCTGCCGGCCACGGCACCCGTCGCCTCGTTGTACGCGCGGACGGCCCCCGTTCACCGGGCGCCGCGCATGATCGCGTTCACCGCCGGCTACGTGCTGGTCTGGGCCGCCGCCGGGCTGCCGGCATACGCCCTGGCCGTCGGCGCGACGCACGTCGCCACCGCACATCCCACGGCAGGGACGGTGGCGGCCGCCGCCGTCTTCGCCGTCAACGGTGTCTACCAGCTCACCGCCCTCAAGGATTTCTGTCTCACCAAGTGCCGCTCACCGATCGGCCTGTTGCTGCGCTACGCGTCGTACCGCGGCCCCTCGCGCCACCTCCGTGCCGGAGCGCATCACGGCGCGTTCTGCCTGGGATGCTGCTGGTCCTTGATGCTGCTGCTCACGGCGTTCGGCGTGATGAATCTTTGGGCCATGGTGGGCCTGGCCGCCATCGTCACCGCAGAGAAACGCTTGCCGCGGGGTCGTCTTGTCGCCCGGGGCGTCGGCCTCACCTCGCTCGCGCTCGCGATCGCCGTCTTCTGGGTGCCCCTGCTGGCCCCCGCCCTCACGGGCAGCGGCATGACCGAGATGGGCCTCCGTCACCCGTGACACGCGCCACACGGCCGCAAGCCGTGCCGGGCCCGTGCCGGATCGTGCGTCGTGCGCAAGGCATCGAGGACCCGCGTCCACTCTTCGGCCGGGTGCCGGTCGAAGACCGCGCCTACGACCGCGCCTGGCAGGTCCAGGACACCCTCACCCAGCGCGGACAGCACCGCAGCGCCGGAGCCGTCGACCTCGTGGTGGCGGCCACGGCCGAGTTGCGGGGACTGACCCTCCTCCACCGCGACCGGGACTTCGAATGCATCGCCGCCGCCACAGGCCAGGCGCTCCAGTGGTACGGGCCAGAACCCGGCAAATGAACCCGGAGGGACAGGCGTTCGGCTGTTCCGTGGAAGCCTCGGCCGCTTCAGTCGCCCGGCCCTGTACCGCCCACCTCCTGTACCGCCCGCCTCCTGGGCGTCACTCGTCCCGCTCCCGTTCGACGGACAAAGCGGCCGTCCCGGGCTGCCCGGCGGACGGTGAAACCCTCGCGTCCGCCGGGGCGGTCAGCGGTGTTCGGGGTTGTCCGCGTCCGGGTGGCAGCCGGCGTCCCACTGCGAGCGCTGGTTGCCGTGGGCGGGGATGCCTCCGGCGCGCTTCAGCAGGGCGGCGAGGTGCATCAGGTTCCAGGTCATGAAGGTGGTGTTGCGGGTGGTGAAGTCGTTCTCCGGGCCGCCCGAGCCGGGGTCGAGGTACGACGGACCGGGGCCGGCCGCGCCGATCCAGCCGGCGTCCGCCTGGGGCGGGATCGTGTAGCCGAGGTGCTGGAGGCTGTAGAGGACGTTCATGGCGCAGTGCTTCACGCCGTCCTCGTTGCCGGTGATCAGACAGCCGCCGACACGGCCGTAGTAGGCGTACTGGCCCTGGGAGTTGAGCAGTGAGGAGCAGGCGTAGAGACGCTCGACGACCCGCTTGGTGACGGAACTGTTGTCGCCCAGCCAGATCGGGCCGGCGAGCACGAGGATGTCGGCGGCCATCACCTTCTCGTACAGCTCGGGCCAGGCGTCGGTGGCGAAGCCGTGCTCGGTCATGTCCGGGTGGACGCCGGGTGCGATGTCCTGGTCCACGGCGCGGATCAGGTCCGTGGTCACGCCGGCGGCGTCCATGACGGCCCGGCTCCTGTCGATCAGGCCCTGGGTGTGGCTGAGCTGCGGAGACGGTTTGAGGGTGCAGTTGAAGTAGAGGGCGGTCAGGTCGTCGTAGCGGTACGGGGTGTCGGTGGAGGGTGATGCCGTCATGGGCGGCAGCCTCTCGCACGATTTCCGGTTTGCCCTGCTTCGACGCACCCGCGCACGCTTCCCCCGCATGCCTTACCGAGTCATGGCCTACGGGCGTGGTCCCGTGGTACGGCGCCGGTGCGGACCTAGCGTGGCCGTATGCGCGTACTGGTCACCGGCGGCGCCGGGTTCATCGGGTCCCAGGTCGTCGCCGTGCTCCGGGAGCGCGGACACGAGCCGCTCGTGTTCGACGTGCGGAAGGACCCCGGCGCCGACGTGCGGGACCCGGCAGCCGTCGGCCGTGCCCTGTCCGGTGTGGACGCCGTGTGCCACCAGGCCGCGATGGTCGGGCTCGGCGACGGGATCGCCGACGCGGCGGAGTACGTCTCGCACAACGACCTGGGCACCGCCGTGCTGCTCGCCGCCATGGCGGAGGCCGGCGTCGGGCGTCTCCTGCTGGCCGGGTCGATGGTCGTCTACGGGGAGGGGCGGTACGAGTGCCCGCGGCACGGAGTCGTACGGCCCGGGCCGCGTGCCGTCGCCGACCTCGAGGCGGGCCGGTTCGAGCCCACCTGCCCGGTGTGCGGGGACGGCCTCTCCCCCGGCCTAGTCGGCGAGGACGTCCCGGCCGATCCCCGGAACGTGTACGCGGCGACCAAGCTCGCCCAGGAGCACCTGACCGCCACCTGGGCCCGCTCCACCGGCGGGTCGGCGGTGTCGCTGCGCTACCACAACGTGTACGGGCCCGGGATGCCCCGCGACACCCCGTACGCCGGTGTCGCCTCCTTCTTCCGCTCGGCGCTCGCCCGGGGCGAAGCGCCGCGCGTGTTCGAGGACGGGCGGCAGCTGAGGGACTTCGTGCACGTCCGGGACGTGGCGGCGGCCAACGCGGTGGCGCTGGAGGCGGAGACCGCCGGGGGTGTGCTCACGGTGTACAACACCGGCAGCGGTGAACCGCACACCGTCGGCGAGATGGCCCGGGCGCTGGCCACCGCGTACGGCGGGCCCGAGCCGGTCGTCACCGGCGAATACCGGCTCGGGGACGTACGGCACATCACCGCGGACTCGTCGCGGCTGCGGGTCGGGCTGAGGTGGAAGCCGGAGGTCGGTTTCGAGGAGGGCATGGCGGAGTTCGCGCGGGCCGGAATGCGAGGGGCGTAGGACCGCGCCGGGACATAGGACCGTGCCGTCGCCGGTACGCACCCGGGCACCGCCCCGGTCTCGGACGTCCGCGTTTCGTGAGGAGCGAAAGCCCGGTATGCCCGATTGGCGTTTGTAGGGTGAACCCGTGACGACGACTCCTCCGGACGTCGACGTGGTGCTGCCCTGCCTGAACGAGGCCGAGGCACTTCCCTGGGTGCTCGAACGGATCCCGCCGGGCTGGCGCGCCCTCGTCGTCGACAACGGTTCCACCGACGGCTCGGCCGAGGTCGCCCGCGCGTACGGCGCGACCGTCGTGCACGAGCCGCTCCGGGGCTTCGGCGCCGCCTGCCACGCCGGGCTGACCGCCGCCACCGCCGACGTGGTGTGCTTCTGCGACGGCGACGCCTCCCTAGACCCGTCGCTCCTCGTCCCCTTCGTCCGCGAGGTCCGGGACGGCGAGGCCGACCTGGTGCTCGGCCGACGGCGTCCGCGGGGCCGGGGCGCGTGGCCCGCGCACGCCCGCGCCGGCAACCTCGCGCTCGCACGGATGCTGCGCCGCCGCACCGGGCTGCGCCTGCACGACCTCGGCCCCTTGCGCGCCGCCCGCCGCGCCCCCCTGCTCGCCCTCGGCCTCACCGACCGGCGCAGCGGCTATCCGCTCCAGATGGTCGTCCGCGCGGCCGACGCCGGCTGGCGGATCGCCGAGCACGACGTGCCGTACCTGCCGCGCACCGGGGCGTCGAAGGTGACGGGCACCTGGCGCGGCACCTGGCAGGCCGTACGGGACATGAGGCGCGTGCTGCGCGAGCCCCCCGCGCACGGAGGAGGAACCGTCCGTTGACCACGCTCCTCGTCATCGCCAAGGAGCCGCGGCCGGGCCGGGTCAAGACCCGGCTCACCCCGCCGTTCACGCCCGGTCAGGCGGCCGAGCTGGCCGAGGCGGCCCTCGCGGACACCCTGCACGCCGTGGCGGCCACGCCCGCCTCCCGGCGCGTCCTCGTCCTCGACGGCGCCCCCGGCCCCTGGCTGCCGCCCGGCTTCGACGTCGTGCCGCAGTGCGCGGGCGGGCTGGACGAGCGGCTGGCGGACGCCTTCGCGCGCTGCGACGGCCCGGCCCTGCTCATCGGCATGGACACCCCGCAGGTGACGCCGGAGCTGCTCACCGTGGACTTCACCGACTGCGACGCCCACTTCGGCCCGGCCGAGGACGGCGGTTTCTGGGCCCTCGGTCTGGCGCGCCCCGATCCCGCCCTGCTGCGGGGCGTGCCCATGTCGACCCCGGGGACGGGAGCGGTCCAACGGGACCGGCTCCTCGCCGCCGGCCTGCGGGTGCGCGACCTGCCGTCCCTGCGCGACGTCGACACCGCTGCCGACGCCCACGCCGTCGCCGCCCTGGCCCCGCACGGCCGCTTCGCCGCACGGCTGGCCCGGTGCGCGGTGGTCGCGGGGCCGGATGCGCGGCCGGTCACGGGAGGCGAATCACCGCCGGTCACGGGGGTCGACTCGCCACCGGCCACGGAGCCGGGATCCGGGCCGGACTCTCCACCGGACGGCCGGCCGGGCTCCCCACCGGGCCCCTGACCCGTCGCGGAACCGAATCCGCCCACGGCCGCACCTCGATGAGCACCCCGCACCCCGATGAGCACCCCGTGCCCCGCCGGCCGCCGTCC
>NZ_LIQT01000141.1 GCF_001418415.1 Streptomyces hirsutus | reverse complement strand
CCGCCCCGGACCGGACCTCGAACGCCGGACCGCCCCGCGGGACACCGTGGGCGGGACGGGTGTCCCGGGCCCCGGAGCGCCGGCCGCCGCCTTCGGCCGCGCCCCGGCCCCGGCATCACGCCGCGCAGTTCGGACAGATGCCGCGGTAGGTCAGCGCGACGTCGGAGACCGTGTATCCGAAGCGCTCCGACTCCGGAAGGGCCGAGAGGGCGTCGCCCGTCGGGTGCACGTCGCGGATCGTTCCGCAGCGGTCGCAGAGCAGGTGGTGATGGGGACGGCGCGCATTCGGGTCGTAGCGCGTGGCGCGATGGTCGGTCGAGACCTCGAGGAGCTCGCCCAGGGACACCAGTTCGCCCAGGGTGTTGTAGACCGTCGCCCGGGAGATCTCGGGCAGCCGCTCCGTCGCCCGCGCGTGCACCTCGTCGGCGGTCAGGTGGATGTGGTCTCCGCTGAGCACCTCGGCGACGACACGCCGCTGTGCGGTCAGGCGCCAGCCACGTTCCCGAAGTCTCTTCAAGAGATCACTCATGCATGTCACCCTAACCAGCGATGGAACCCAGCTCAAGAACAGGTATGGTTCTGAAAGTCGCCTTGACTTAGACCTTGTCCAACGTAGGGTATGCGATGCGAGCCGCGGAGCGGCTCGCGCGGATGCTCGGACGGCCAGGACCGCAGGCATTGATCACAGGCGAAGAACCACTCACCGAGGAGCGAGCTTTGACCGAGAACAACCAGAAGCCCTTGACGACGGCCGCCGGCGCGCCGGTTGCCAACAACCAGGACTCCATGACGGCCGGTCCGCGCGGTCCGATGCTCCTGCAGGACGTGTGGTTCCTGGAGAAGCTCGCGCACTTCGACCGCGAGGTCATTCCGGAGCGCCGGATGCACGCCAAGGGCTCGGGTGCGTTCGGCACGTTCACGGTGACCCACGACGTCACGCGCTACACGAGCGCGAAGATCTTCTCCGAGATCGGCAAGAAGACCGAGATGTTCGCCCGGTTCTCCACCGTCGCCGGTGAGCGCGGCGCGGCCGACGCCGAGCGCGACATCCGCGGCTTCGCCCTGAAGTTCTACACGGACGAGGGCAACTGGGACCTGGTCGGCAACAACACCCCGGTCTTCTTCTTCCGCGACCCGCTGAAGTTCCCGGACCTCAACCGCGCGGTGAAGCGCGACCCGCGCACCAACCTCCGCGACGCCGAGAACAACTGGGACTTCTGGACCAACCTCCCCGAGGCCCTGCACCAGATCACGATCGTGATGTCCGACCGCGGCATCCCCGCCTCGTACCGGCACATGCACGGCTTCGGCTCGCACACCTACAGCCTGATCAACGCCGAGGGCGAGCGGTTCTGGGTCAAGTTCCACCACCGCACCCAGCAGGGCATCAAGAACCTCACCGACGCCGAGGCCGAGGCCCTGGTCGGCAAGGACCGCGAGTCCCACCAGCGCGACCTCTACGACGCGATCGAGGACGGCGACTTCCCGAAGTGGAAGCTGTTCATCCAGGTCATGCCGGAGGCCGACGCGGAGAACTACCGCTTCCACCCCTTCGACCTCACCAAGGTCTGGTCGAAGAAGGACTACCCGCTGATCGAGGTCGGCGAGTGGGAGCTCAACCGCAACCCCGAGAACTACTTCGCGGACGTCGAGCAGGTCGCCTTCACCCCGGCGAACGTGGTTCCGGGCATCAGCTACTCGCCCGACAGGATGCTGCAGGGCCGGTTGTTCTCCTACGGCGACGCCCAGCGCTACCGCCTCGGCGTGAACCACCACCAGATCCCCGTCAACGCCGCGAAGAACCCGGTGAACACCTACCACCGCGACGGCGGCATGCGGGTGGACGGCAACCAGGGGTCCACCCCGGGCATCGAGCCCAACTCGTACGGACGCTGGCAGGAGCAGCCGGCCTACCGCGAGCCGAGCCAGGCCGTGGGTGCCGTCGCCGACCGGTTCAACTTCCGTGAGGACGACGACAACTACTTCGAGCAGCCCGGGAACCTGTTCCGCCTGATGAGCCCCGAGCAGCAGCAGGTTCTCTTCGAGAACACGGCGCGCGCCATCAACGGCGCGTCGGAGCAGACCGTCGAGCGGCACATCGCCAACTGCACCAAGGCCGA
This sequence comes from Streptomyces hirsutus, assembly GCF_001418415.1. Taxonomy (GTDB): domain Bacteria; phylum Actinomycetota; class Actinomycetes; order Streptomycetales; family Streptomycetaceae; genus Streptomyces; species Streptomyces hirsutus. The sequence continues at coordinate 35,071 of NZ_LIQT01000141.1, read as the reverse complement.
CCCGGCCTACGGCGAAGGCGTCCGCAAGGCGATCGAGGCCCTGGCCGCCGGCAACCTCTGAGCCCGGCCGCCCGAGGGGCAGGCGGTACGCCCCACGCCGTGCCCGGCGCGGACCACACAGTGGTCCGCGCCGGGCACGGCGCAGTCATCGCCCGACGTCCTCATGGGCATGACCGGCGCAACCGCTTGACCAGCACTGTCGTTTGACCAGCACGACCGTTCGACCAGGAGAGATGCGCATGAGCAGGGACGGTCTGACACCTGAGCAGACGGAGCGCGTCGTGGCCCTTGCCATGGATCTGGCCCGCGAGGGCGGCACCGAGCAGGTGGTGGAGTTCGTGGAGCACGGGCTGCCGGTGGACGTGACCGATGCGGCCGGCAACACCCTGCTGATGCTCGCCGCCTATCACGGCCACGCCGGCACCGTGCGGGCCCTGATCAGGCTCGGCGCCGACCCGGATCTGCGGAACGCCCGGGACCAGGCCCCCATCGCCGGCGCCCTGTTCAAGGGTGCGGACGAGGTGGTCGAGGTGCTGCGGGAGGCCGGTGCGGACCTGGACTCCGGCACGCCGACCGCGCGGGTCGCGGCGGCCATGTTCGGGCGCGCCCACCTGCTCGAGAACTGACCCACCGGACGGGGCCCCGTCCACCGGGCGCCCGTCGCCGTCACCGGTGGTCGGGGCCCGGTTTGACCCCTTGGGGCCACGCCCCGTAACCTTGACCGTCGGCGTGTCCATCGGGACTGCCACATCCCCGTAAACCTTTTCCTCCCGGGTGCATGGAATGGCTCGGGAGAGGTTGCCCGTGTGTCTGTCGGGCGGCTGGCCTGCGGGGTGCCGTTCTTCGAGTGAGAGTGAGATCCGCGTGTACGCCATCGTGCGCAGCGGTGGTCGCCAGCACAAGGTTGCTGTCGGCGACATCGTTGAGGTTGACAAGATTTCCACGGGCAAGGTCGGCGACACGGTCGAGCTCTCGACCCTGCTCGTCGTCGACGGCGACGCCGTCACCAGCGACCCGTGGGTGCTGGCCGGCATCAAGGTCCAGGCCGAGATCGTGGACCACCACAAGGGCCAGAAGATCGACATTCTGCGCTACAAGAACAAGACCGGCTACCGCCGTCGTCAGGGCCACCGCCAGCAGTACACGGCGATCAAGGTCACTGAGATCCCCGCGGCTGCGAAGTAAGGGACTGAGGAGAGATGGCACACAAGAAGGGCGCATCGTCCACCCGGAACGGTCGCGACTCGAATGCCCAGCGGCTCGGCGTGAAGCGCTTCGGCGGTCAGGCCGTCAACGCGGGTGAGATCCTCGTCCGCCAGCGTGGCACCCACTTCCACCCCGGCGCCGGCGTCGGCCGTGGTGGCGACGACACGCTGTTCGCGCTGGAGGCCGGTGCGGTGCAGTTCGGCACCCACCGCGGCCGCAAGGTCGTGAACATCGTTCCGGTCGCCTGATCGGAAGCTTTCGCGAGGCGGACCTCACTTCCCCGGCGGGAAGGTGGGTCCGCCTTTCGCGTGTTAACCAGGAAATACGTACGCACGTACACCTCACTGTCTCTGGAGGCACCCCACATGACCACCTTCGTGGACCGCGTCGAGCTGCATGTCGCCGCGGGTAGCGGAGGTCACGGCTGTGCCTCCGTCCACCGTGAGAAGTTCAAGCCGCTGGGCGGACCCGACGGCGGGAACGGCGGGCGGGGCGGCGACGTGATCCTCACCGTCGACCAGTCCGTGACCACACTGCTCGACTACCACCACTCCCCGCACCGCAAGGCCACCAGCGGAAAGCCCGGCGAGGGCGGCAACCGCAGCGGCAAGGACGGCCAGGACCTCGTCCTTCCGGTGCCGGACGGGACCGTCGTCCTGGACAAGGCGGGCAACGTGCTCGCCGACCTGGTGGGACACGGGACCTCGTACATCGCCGCCCAGGGCGGCCGGGGCGGGCTCGGGAACGCCGCCCTCGCCTCCGCGCGGCGCAAGGCGCCCGGGTTCGCGCTGCTCGGTGAGCCGGGAGACCTGCGGGACATCGGCCTGGAGCTGAAGACCGTCGCCGATGTGGCGCTGGTCGGCTACCCGAGTGCGGGCAAGTCCTCGCTGATCTCCGTGCTCTCCGCCGCCAAGCCCAAGATCGCCGACTACCCGTTCACCACCCTCGTGCCCAACCTGGGCGTCGTCACCGCCGGTTCGACCGTCTACACCATCGCCGACGTGCCGGGGCTCATCCCGGGGGCCAGCCAGGGCAAGGGGCTCGGGCTCGAGTTCCTGCGGCACGTGGAGCGGTGCAGTGTGCTCGTGCACGTGCTGGACACGGCGACGCTGGAGTCCGACCGCGACCCCGTCTCCGACCTCGACGTCATCGAGGAGGAGCTGCGGCAGTACGGCGGTCTCGACAACCGTCCCCGCGTCGTCGTCCTCAACAAGACCGACGTGCCGGACGGCAGGGACCTCGCCGAGATGGTGCGGCCGGATCTGGAGGCACGCGGCTACCGGGTCTTCGCGGTGTCCGCCGTCGCCCACCTCGGGCTGCGGGAACTGTCGTTCGCGCTGGCCCAGCTGGTCTCCGAGGCGCGGGCCGCCCGCCCGAAGGAGGAGTCGACGCGCATCGTCATCCGGCCCAAGGCCGTGGACGACGCCGGGTTCACCGTCACCCTCGAGGACGAAGGACTGTTCCGGGTACGTGGCGAGAAGCCCGAACGCTGGGTCCGCCAGACCGACTTCAGCAACGACGAGGCCGTCGGCTACCTCGCCGACCGGCTCAACCGGCTCGGCGTGGAAGCGGCGCTGATGAAGGCCGGAGCCCGCACCGGCGACGGTGTCGCCATCGGCCCCGAGGACAACGCGGTCGTCTTCGACTGGGAGCCGACGGTGACCGCCGGTGCGGAGATGCTCGGCCGGCGCGGCGAGGACCACCGCTTCGAGACGCCCCGCCCGGCCGCCCAGCGCCGCCGCGACCGGCAGGCCGAACGGGACGAGGCCGAGCAGGAGTACGACGAATTCGACCCGTTCCGCGACAAGTCGTAGGGCCTGCAGGGCCTGAGAAGGGCACCGGACGGCTCCGGCGGCGGAAATTCCCGTCCGTCGCCCGCCGCTCACCTTCAGGACCCGCCCGGGCAACGGGACGTTCCCGTGCCGGGGCGGGTTTCCTCTTGTCCGTTTTATTGTCATGCACGCGACCCTGTGGGTTCAGTGCGCGGACCTTCCGGACCGACAACTTCCCCGTGTCCACACCGCATGCGAGGCAGGGGAGTCCACCCATGTCCGGAGCAGTATCGCCCGACCGCCGCCGCGTCCTGACCGCCGGTGCCGCCGCGCTCGGCGCGGCGGCCTCCGCCCAGCTGTGGCTGCCGGCCACCGCTCGCGCGGCGGAACGGAAACCGTTGCCCGACGGGGTGTTCAGCCTGGGAGTCGCCTCCGGCGACCCGCTGCCGGACGGGATCGTGCTGTGGACCCGGCTCGCCCCCGACCCCCTGAACGGCGGAGGCATGCCGGACCGCACGGTGCCCGTCGAGTGGCAGCTCGCCGAGGATCCCCGCTTCAGGTGGATCGTCCGCCGGGGCACCGCCCGGGCCCGGCCCGCCTACGGCCACAGCGTCCACGTCGACGTACGCGGGCTGCGCCCGGACCGGCGGTACTGGTACCGCTTCCGCGCCGACGGACAGCTCTCGCGGACCGGCCGCACCCGCACCGCTCCCCCCGCGCAGAGCGCGGGCGGCCACCTGAGGGTCGCGCTCGCCTCCTGCCAGAACTGGCAGCACGGCTACTTCACGCCGTACGCCGACATGCTCCAACAGGACCCGGACGTCGTCGTGTTCGTCGGCGACTACATCTACGAGTCCAGCCCGTCGGCGACCGGCGTACGCCGTCACGAGGGCAGCGGGGAGCCGTACGGTCTGACCCAGTACCGCAACCGGTACGCCCAGTACCGCTCCGACCCGGACCTCGCGGCGATGCACGCGGGCGCCCCCTTCGTGGTCACCTTCGACGACCACGAGATCGACAACGACTTCGCCGGCGAGATCCCGCAGGACCCCGACAAGCAGCCCCACGACGCGTTCACGGCCCGGCTGACCGCGGGCTACCAGGCGTACTACGAGCACATGCCGGTCCGCGCGAGCGCTGTCCCGAACGGCCCGCACATCCGGATGCACCGCCGGCTGGAGTTCGGCCGCCTCGCCCGGCTCAACGTGCTCGACACCCGGCAGTACCGCAGCGACCAGGCGACCGGCCAGGAGGGCGCCCAGGACCCGTCGCTGACCATGCTCGGCGCCGCGCAGAAGCGCTGGCTGGTCGACGGACTGCGCCACTCGCCCGCCCGCTGGAACCTGATCGCCTCCCAGATCATGATGGCCGAGACCGACCTCCAGGTCGGCGAGGGCAAGCTCTGGTTCTACGACGCCTGGGACGGCTACCAGGCCGAACGCAACGCGCTGCTCCGGGAGTTCCGGCGGGTGAGCAACCCCGTCGTGCTCACCGGCGACCGCCACCTGACGATGATCAGCGACCTCAGGGAGGACTTCGCCGACCCGTCCTCCCCCGTGGTGGGCGCCGAGTTCGTCGGTACGTCCGTCTCCAGCAACGGCGACCAGGACCAGGCCGCCTTCCGTGAGCAGTGGGACCCGCGGCGCGCGGACAACCCGCACTGGAAGCTGCTCGACGCCCACCGCGGCTACCACCTGTTCGACATCCGCCGGGGCGGCATCGACGCGAGGGTGCGGGTGGTGGACACCGTGGTGAAGCCGCAGGCCACGCCCCGTACGCTGGCGCGGCTGCGGGTGGAGGCGGGCCGCCCCGGCGTTCACGTGGTGTGACGGCCGTCCGGCGGCCGTCGGGCCGCCGGACGACGAGGGCGGAGCCCGGGACCGACACGGTCCCGGGCTCCGCCCTCGTTCTCCTCCCCGAGACCGAAAAGCCGCCGAATCTTTATGGGGGAATTCTTCGGGAAAGGGTGGGCGGACAAGATGAATTTCTTGTTGTCGGGCGCTTCACTCTTTGTCGCACCCCGAATATGAAGAAAAGGTGCAGCCCCGCCCTGTGGACCGTGAAGATTCGTGCCTTCCGGAAGGAAGTGGGGCCGCCGCGGCGACCGTCGGCGTACGCGCGGTCACGGGCTTCCCGCCTGTGCGGTTACTCACAGCGACGATCCGGGGGGCCCGGGAACCGTCGTCCGGCCACCGGGGGTCTAAGGTGAATGAAAGGTGGCGCGCACATATGCGAGGAAGGGCGCTCACCTTGCATTGCGGTAACCACAAGTGGGACCATTTTGCAGTTCCCTGATGCCCCAAGGTAGGTCACCTGTGTTCCAGCACATAGCCAAGCCCCGTACCACCGCAGTGATCCTGGCCGGTGGCACCGGTCAGCGGGTGGGTCTTTCGATCCCCAAGCAGCTGCTGAAGATCGCCGGCAAGGCAGTCATCGAGCACACCCTGACCACCTTCGAGAACGCCGACTCGATCGACGACATCATCGTGCTGATGGCGCCGGGCTACGTGCCCGACATCGAGAAGATCGTGGCCAAGGCCGGGTTCAAGAAGGTCACCCGGGTCATCGAGGGCGGTGCGACGCGGAACGAGACCACCGAGCGGGCCATCTCGGCACTCGGCGAGGGCCTGGCCGAGGGCGAGGACCGCAACGTCCTCTTCCACGACGCCGTCCGCCCCCTGCTGTCGCAGCGCGTCATCGACGACTGCGTGAACGCCCTGGAGCGCTACCAGGCCGTCGACGTGGCCATCCCGTCCGCCGACACCATCATCGTCACGCGGACGCACGGCGACGACGGCGAGTTCATCACCGAGATCCCGGACCGCGCCCGGCTGCGCCGCGGACAGACCCCGCAGGCGTTCAAGCTGTCCACGATCCGCCGTGCCTACGAGGTCGCCGCCGGTGACCCCAACTTCCAGGCCACGGACGACTGCTCGGTCGTGCTCAAGTACCTGCCCGACGTGCCGATCCACGTCGTCGCGGGCGACGAGTACAACATGAAGGTCACCCAGCCGGTCGACGTCTTCATCGCCGACAAGCTGTTCCAGCTCGCCTCCACCGCCACCCCCGAGCCCATGGGGGAGGACGCCTACCGCGAGCTGCTCACCGGCAAGACCGTCGTCGTCTTCGGCGGTTCGTACGGCATCGGCAAGGACATCTGCGAACTCGCCGAGTCCTACGGCGCCACGGTGTACGCGCTCGGCCGCTCCACCACCGGTACCCACGTGGAGAACCCGGAGGAGGTCGACGACGCGCTGTCCAAGGCGTACGCCGAGACGGGCCGCATCGACTACGTCGTCAACACGGCCGGTGTGCTGCGCATCGGGAAGCTGGCCGAGACCGACAACGCCACCATCGAGGAGGCGCTGAAGGTCAACTACCTGGCACCCGTGCAGATCGCCCGGTCGGCGTACAAGTACCTTGCCGAGAGCAAGGGCCAGCTGCTGCTCTACACCTCCAGCAGCTACACCCGGGGGCGCGCCGAGTACAGCCTCTACTCCTCGACCAAGGCCGCGATGGTGAACCTCACCCAGGCCCTGGCCGACGAGTGGGCCGGCGAGGGTGTCCGCGTCAACTGCGTCAACCCGGAGCGCACCGCCACGCCGATGCGGACCAAGGCTTTCGGTCAGGAGCCGGCGGGCAGCCTGCTGTCCTCCGAGGCGGTGGCCCGTACGTCCCTGGACGTGCTGCTCTCCGAGCTCACCGGTCATGTCATCGACGTACGGCAGCAGGACCCGACGGCGGGCGCGGCCCGCGCCAGCGGCTTCGAGCAGGCACTGGCGTCGGTGCTGGACCGTCAGGACGGCGTGTAATAATTGACGGCAAATAGACTCCGGTAATTCAGGCCTCTGCGGCCTCCCGTTTACGCAGTTCCTGCGCGGGTGTTCGCGGGGGCCTGAATCCGTCGGCAACGAATTACCCACAGGCACAAACCGGCACTCACCCCTCCAAGAGCAGGTTTCTCCGTTGATATCCACCGCTATTCGCGTCGCCCGGGTGGGAAGCGCGGCCGAGCTGGCCGCGGCGGTCCTCATGCTGCTGGGCTTCCCCTGCCTCATGCTGGCCGCGCTGGTCCCGAGCGTCCCCGCCTTCGCGGCAGCGGCCGCCGTGACGTACCTGGCGGACCACTATCTGCACCGCAGGGGCAGCTACCTGGTCAACCGCCTCAGCAAGGTGCGGGCGGGCCTGTCGATCCGCTTCCTGATCCGGCAGCTGCTGCTGATCCTGCTGCTGGCCCGGATGTCCCTCGCGGACAACCTGATCTACTACGGGGCGATCGCCTGCTTCATCGCGTTCTACGGCCTTCAGGCCCCGCACGGCGCGCTGACCACGCTGATCCGCAACCGCCGGCGCATGCCGGTGGCCACCCGCAACGTGGACCTGGCGTCCCGCATCCGGATCCCGGACGCGCCGCCGCGCGTGCTGACGCACCGCGCCGCGGAGAAGATGCTCCACCTCGACCTGGTGGCGGTCGGCGGCATACTCCTCGCCGCGGCCCTCGACTCGCCGCTCATCGGGTTCGTCTGCATCGGCGTCACGGTGGCCCTGGGCCTCGCGTACGTGCTGGCCCTGGTGCCCTACGTACGAGGCCGGCGGATACCGCCGAAGGCCGACCAGGTTCTGGTGGCGGTCGACGACTGGCTGCGCGAGTACCGGCCCGAGACGGTGCTGTACTTCTCCGGCTCCAAGGACTCCGCGTACCAGGTCAACATGTGGCTGGAGGCCATGGAGCAGCTGGACACCCGGCCGCTGGTCATCCTGCGCGAGCGGGTCATCCTGGCCAACCTGGCCCCGACCACGGTCCCGGTCGTCTGCGTGCCCGGAGGGGTGCACCTGATGAACCTGGACCTGTCCACGGTGCGGGTCGCGCTGTACGCGGCGAACGTCGGCAAGAACATCCACCTGCTGCGCGTCCCGACCATGAAGCACGTCTTCATCGGGCACGGCGACAGCGACAAGCTCGCCAGCGTCAACCCGTTCAGCAAGGTCTACGACGAGGTGTGGACGGCCGGCCGCGCGGGCCGCGACCGTTACGCCATCGCCGACGTCGGCGTCCGTGACGACGACATCGTCGAGGTCGGCCGCCCGCAGCTGGCCCCCATCGAGACCTGGCAGGCCACGGCCGCGGGCCCCGCCGAGGGACACCGCCCGACGGTGCTGTACGCCCCCACCTGGGAGGGCTGGGACGACAACCCGGGCAACACCTCGCTCCTGCTGGCCGGCGAGAACATCGTGAAGCGGCTGATCGCGGCCGACCCCGCGGTCCGCGTCCTCTACAAGCCGCACCCCTTCACCGGCACCCGCAGCGCGCAGGCCAAGGCCGCCCACGAGCGGATCACCGCACTGATCGAGCAGGCCGCGGCCGAACGCGCCGCCGACCCCCGTTTCACCGTCGACACGGCGGCGCAGGACCGGGCGCGGGCCGAACTGGCCCGCATCGATGCCCGGCTGACCGCCCTGGCCGGCGGCAACGACAAGGGCGACGAGGCCGAGGCCAGCCGCGACGGCGTGATCGACGTGGCGCTGCACGAGGAGACCGCCCGGCTGCGCACCGAGTGGAACACCGCGTACTGGAACTCCTTCCCCGCCTGGGAGCACCGCGTCATCACGGGGGCCCAGCCGCGCCTGTACGACTGCTTCAACGTGTCCGACGCGATGGTCTCCGACATCTCCAGCGTCGTCTCCGACTTCATCGCCAGCGGCAAGCCGTACGCGGTCACCGACTCCGCCGAGCTGGGGGCGGAGGAGTTCAAGCGGCAGAACACGGCGGTGCGCGCCGCCGTGATCCTGTCCAACGACGCGGCCGGGCTGGCCGAGCTGCTCGAGGCGGTCCGCGACCCGCAGGCCGATCCGCTGGCCGGGGAGCGGGGCGAGCTCAAGCGCTACCTGCTGGGCCCGGACGAGCCGGCCTCCATCGACCAGTTCAACGCGGCGGTCGCACAGCTCGCCCGGAAGGCCGAGACGCGCAACCTCGGCCAGGGGTCCCGGACCGCGGTCGGCGGCCCGGACGTGGAACCGGCGGACGCGCTGCCCGCGCAGACGGCGTCGGTGACCGGCGAGACGGACGGCACCGCGGTGAACTGAGCGGCTCCGGCCCCACCGCATCACAGGGCTCGGCCCCCGAGAAGAACCTTCTCGGGGGCCGAGCCCTGTTGCGTGGGCGACCGCCGACCGCCGACCGACTGCCACAACACCCTTGTGGCATAGGTCACTTGAACGGTGGTCCGGGGCAACCTTCGACCTCGAACACCCGTCTAACAGGGAGAGTATGGGGCGATACAAAGGAAATATCCCACAACGAGGGGGGAAACGTGACCGTGGCGCAGCCTGACGTCACCGTGGTCATCGGGGCGTACGAAGCGATGCCGTACCTGGTCGAGTGCCTCGCCTCCGTGGAGGCGCAGACCATCGGCCCGGAACGCGTCGAGGTCGTCGCCGTCGACGACGGCTCGACGGACGGCACGGGGGAGTACCTGGAGGAGTTCGCGGAACGTGCGTCCCTGCGCGTCACCGTGATCCGGCAGGCGAACTCGGGCGGCCCCAGCGGCCCGCGCAACGTCGGCCTGGACAAGGCCCGCGGGCGGTACGTCTTCTTCCTGGACGCCGACGACCGGCTGGGCCCCGAGGCCCTCGAGCGGATGGTCGCCATGGCGGACCGGGCCGGCACCGATGTCGTCCTGGGGCGGATCGAGGGCGTCAACCGCGGCGCCCCGAAGTCGATGTTCGACCGCACGGTGGAGCGCACCGACGTGCACTCCTCCAACATCATGTACACGCTCAGCGCGCAGAAGCTGTTCCGCCGCGCCCTGCTGGACCGGCACGGCTTACGGTTCGACGAGTCGCTCTACACCGGCGAGGACGCGCTGTTCACCATGGAGGCGTACCTCAGGGCGAACGGCGTCTCCGTGGTCGCCGACCACACCTGCTACTACCTGGTGGGCCGCGACGACGGCAAGCACGTCACCAAGAGCGGGAGCTACGTCCTGCGGTTCGACTCCGCCCGCCTCCTGATGAACCTGATCGCCGACCTCGTCCCCGAGGGCCCTCAGCGCGACCGGCTGATGGTGCGGCCCTTCGGCATCACCCTGCTCCCGCAGTTCGGCCCCAGGTTCCTCAAGGACGGCGACCGGGTGCGGCGGCGCAAACTGGAGCTGGCGAAGCCGCTGATGGACGCTCACTGGACCGAGGGCGTCGCCCGGCACCTGAAGGTCGAGGAACGGCTGAGGCTGCACCTGGTGGCCGAACAGCGGCTCGAACTCCTCCTCGACGCGGTGAAGTTCACGGCGTCGAAGAAGCAGGCGCCGGCCCTGATGGAGCGGCGGGGCCGACGCGTCTACCTCGTGTACCCGCACTTCCGCGACCGGGCGGCGGGAATCCCCGACGACGTCTACCTCGCCACGCCCCGGGAGGCCCGCGCCTTCCCCGGCTACCGCGAGGGCGGCAAGGCCACCGTCCTGCGCCGTGCCGCCCGCAGGGCCCGCCGTCTGCTGGCCTCCGCCGAGAAGGTCACCCCGGAGGCGCCGGCCGCGACGGCGGCGTGACGGACCGCGACGCCTCGGCGTCGGCTCCCGTACCGGCGTCGGACGCGTGGCGCGGAGCGGGCAGCAGGTCCTCCGCGAGCCGCTGAGACCGCGGATGCCGCGCCTCGGCCTGTTCCTCACCACACGCCCTGTGGTTCAGGGCCGCCGTGGACAGGGCGCGCAGGGCCGTGTCGCAGCGCTCCCGGGACGTCGGCTCGTCGGGACCCAGGAGACGCAGCTTCAGCTCCGCGCGAGCGTCCGCCAGTCCGTCCTTCTCCGGGTGCCGGACCGTCTCCAGCAGCGCCGGCACCCCGCTCGCGTCCGGGGTCAGCACGGTCGCCGCCGCCGCCGTCGGGAACGCGGCGCGGAAGGCGTCCTCGGACATCCCGCTGGTGTTCGCCACCGCGTACGGCTTGCCGCCGGCCAGGAAGTCGCTGATGACGCTGGACACATCGCTGATCAGCAGGTCGGCGTTGTTGAAGCAGGAGTACAGGGCGGGCCGTACGTCCGTGACGACCTGGTGCTCGTCCTGGGGCAGGGACGCCCAGTACGCCTCCTCCCAGGCCGCCGTGGCCTTCGCCACCGCCTCGGCCCGGCCGGGCGGCGGGGCGGACTGGGCCAGCATCCGCTCCATCTGGTCGGCGCCCTCCCTGACCCCGGCCGCCGTGAGCCGGTCCAGCTCCGCCGCGAGCCGGTCCAGCTCCGCCGTGAGCCGGTCCAGTTCCGAAGCGGAACCCGCGGGACCCGAAGCCCCCGCGGGCCGTTCCCGGTTCGCCGCCCGGATCAGCTCCCGGATGCGCCGGTCGGCGGCGCCCGCCGTGGGCTCCACCGAGCCGGTCAGCGGGTGCGGCTTGTACAGCAGCCGCACCCCCGGGTCCGCGAGCAGCGCCCGGACGAGGTTCTCCCCGGCCGCGACCACCGAGGTGTTGCCCGGGTTGCCGTCCCAGCCCTCCCAGGTCGGCGCGTACAGCACGGTGGTCCGGGCGTCGTCGGCCGGCGGACCCGACCAGGGGCGCACGGCGTCCAGTTGGGGGCGGCCGATCTCCACCACGTCCTTGTCCTCGACACCGACCCCGGCCCGCGCGTACCGTTCACGCGCCTCGGGGCCGGCCACCCACACCTCGTCGTAGGCCTTCGCGTACGGGTTGCAGGACGACAGCTTGTCGCTCTCCCCGTGGTTGACGAAGGCATGCTTGATCGTGGGGATGCGCAGCACCTGCGAGGTCTTGCCGGAGTTCGACGGGTGGATGAGCACCCGCAGCGTGGAGTGCTCCAGCCGCATGAGGGTGGACACCTTCGGCAGGCACACGACCGGGAGGTCGGTCGCCGCGATCCTCGCCACCATGAACCGTTCGCGCAGGACGACGACGGGCCGCCCGTCGAGCCTGCTCATCGTCTCCAGCCACATGTTGGCCTGGTAGGCGGAGGACGCCCCGCCGGAGAAGTACAGGCCGACCGTGGGCCGGTAGTCGTCCAGCCAGGCGTCGAACCAGTCGAGCACCTCCTGCTCGCCCGCCGGACGCCGGGAGGGCAGCAGCCGCACCAGCAGCGCGCCCAGGCCCGCCGCCGCGAGCACCACCGACACCGCGGTCCCGGCCGCCGCGGGCAGGGGGTCCCCGGTCACCGCCGCCGTGGCCAGGCCGGCGGTCGTGGGCAGGCCCAGGAGCAGCAGCCGGTGGCCGGGACGGCGCAGCAGCGCGGCCGGGGCGGGGGACAGGCGCAGCGCCGAGGCGTCGATGTTCCGGGTCAGCACCGGCAGCGTGCGGGTACGGCGGACCAGCACCGACACCGCCTGGACCGCGCAGTGCAGCGCGTAGAAGACGAGCAGACCGGCGACCGGCCACGCGAACTGCGGCTCCCGGTCGTGCTCCCCGAGCCGCAGCAGGCCCACCACCAGGAGCAGATCGCGCAGTACGTGGCGGACGGTGATGTCCGCGTGGCACTTGGCCAGCAGCGACGACATGACGGGCTGCCACCGGGACAGCACGCCCTCGACCGTCAGGGAGACGGCGGTCGCGGCGAGCAGCAGCGGGACGTCCGGGAGCAGCGCCCCGGCGGTCTGCGCCACGAAGGCGCCGGCCAGGACGGCCGCCGTCAGCCCTCTGACGACGAGCGGACGGCCGGACGGACGGGGCGAGGCACGGCGTCGGCCGACGCTCGCCATGAGCCGACGACGGGATCGGGACAGCCGGCCGGACCGGGACGGCCGACCGGTTCGGGACAGGGGCAGGGGCACGCGGTCACTCCAGGGTTCGTCGCAGAGACGGACGCCCGGGTTAACGCGTACCGACGTCCGGACGACACGCGCGTGTCCGCACCGTGTGGAGTGACCGGTGACTGCTATGGCCCGAGGAGGCCCCGGGACCGGGGCCGCCCCCGGCCGCGGGGCCCGGCGCGGCCCCAGGGCCTGTCCGGCGGATCAAGTCGGAGGCAATGGACGGGGTATCCGTCCAGCTGGGGTGAGCGAGGACTGGTGCGTTCAGCTGCAAGGCGGAGGAGGGCGTCGACGCGATGGGGGTCCCCCCTGCTCATGGGGGTGCCCCCGCTCGAGCGAAGCCGAGAGTGGGGGAGGAGCCGAGAGCTCGGGGGAGTCGGCAACCGACGACAACGCCGCAGATGAGCGTGCAAGTCCTCGCGTCTCCGGCATGATCCGCCGGACAGGCCCTAGCCGCGTCCTCCCTTGAGCGCCCTGCGCAGGGGGCGGCCCACGACCCGGCGGGCCTTGCGGTACACCGAGCGGGACGCGGGGGCGACCACGGTGGTCTTCCCGGCGGCGGTCTTGGCCGCGGCCTTGGTTCCCGCCTTGACGCGGTCCAGTTCCTTCTTCAGCTTGGCGTTGTCCGCGGTCAGTTCGCCGACCCGGGTGTGCAGCCAGCCGAAGCGCGCGATGAGCGAGGCGGGGTCGGTGTCGATCCACGGCCGGACACCGCCGGGGAAGTCCAGCGAGCGCAGCCGCTCCTCGTACGCCGCGCCGCCGTCGCCGTGCGTGAACGTGTTGTCCAGTCCGTTGCGGTCGAGGAACGAGGTGAACCGCTCGAACCGCTCGTGGTGGTTGCCGGTGAGCGCGCCGAGGTCGGTCTCCTCGTACAGCCGCGCCGGGTCGATCTCCTCGGGCAGCTGGTCGAGGGTGTGGTGCGGGATCTCGAAGTAGCGGCACAGCTCCAGCGTGCGCGAGTCCGAGCACAGCACGTTCGCGGGCGTACCGGCCAGCAGCGCCGCGATGTTGCCGTGGATGCGGGAACCGAAGGAGAAGTCGAAGTCCCGCAGATCGTCGATCCAGGTCACCGGGTCGATGTAGACGCGGACCTTGTCCTCCCGGTACATCGGGTGGTCGGGGTGCGTCGGCATCCCGGTGACCTTCCCGTTCGGGTCGGACAGGTCCCGCCAGTGCAGCTGCCGTGCGTCGCTGAGGTTCTGGCCTATGAACCGCAGGTTCGGGTAGCGGGCGTGGGTACGGGTGATGACCCGGCCCAGGCCCTGGCTGCGGACCGCGTTGTGCGAACCGTTGATCGCGATGCGGGAGTCGGCGGTCAGCTCCTGCGCCCGCTTCTCCACGGCGAGTTCCTTGCCGTACATGAACAGCGAGGGGCAGCCGATGACGTCGACGTCCTTGAACCCGAGGCCGTTCAGGTACTTCTCGGTGAACTCGCCGCGCACGCCGATCGAGGCGCTGCGGTCCAGCACGGCGGAGACGAACTCGCGCACCGCCGGCTCCATCGGCTTCAGCCGCGCCGGGTTGTAGTCGAGACCCGCCTGCGCGCCGATGCCGACGACGATCACCGGGATCTTCAACTGGCTGATCAGCCGCGTCAGCCGCCGCAGACTCGCCTCGAACGAGGGCCGGAAGGCGTTGGCGAGCGGCACGACGAAGGCGTCGTACTCCTCGTTGATGCGTCCCGCGGGAGTTCCGTCAGCCCGGATGCCGTTGGACACCACCGTGGTGTGCGGTGTCTCGAGAATCTTGTGCGTGGCGTCGCTGAAGATCAGGTTGCCCGCGTTGCTGGCGAACACGTCGTGTTGAAGGGCTTCCTCGACGGGGAAGACGTCGTAGGGGCTCTTCCCCGATCTGAGGAGGATGCGCTGGGGGCGAGAAGCGTTGGGTGACACCCGTTCACACTATGTTTCCGGAAGCTTTTATTTCTATAGGCAACCAATGCAAGCTTTTTCACATCAGCCCTGGGTGAGGGCATGGTTACGCGCGGGCGTCCGGAGGCTGGACGGGCGGGCGTTCCCCGCCCCGCTTCGCGTAGATTGCCGGTGGGGCGCCCAGGCCGGCCCCGTGGTCGGCACGAGGGGACGGAGCAGCAGGTGGCAGGGGCAAGGCAGGCCGTGAGCGAGGCCCGCAGGATCGTCGTCAAGGTCGGATCCTCGTCGCTGACGACCGCGGCGGGCGGCCTGGACGCCGACCGGGTCGACGCACTCGTCAATGTGCTCGCGAAGGTCCGCAGCGGGGGAGAGCGCGAACTCGTCCTCGTCTCCTCCGGTGCCATCGCCGCCGGACTCGCCCCCCTGGGCCTCGCCCGGCGACCGCGGGACCTCGCCCGCCAGCAGGCCGCCGCCAGCGTCGGCCAGGGTCTGCTGATGGCCCGTTACACCGCATCCTTCGCCCGCTACGGCGTCCGCGTCGGCCAAGTACTGCTCACCTCCGACGACATGAGCCGCCGCGCCCACCACCGCAACGCCTCCCGCACCCTCGACAAGCTGCTGGCGATGGGCGCCTTCCCGGTCGTCAACGAGAACGACACCGTCGCCACCGACGAGATCCGCTTCGGCGACAACGACCGTCTCGCCGCCCTCGTCGCCCACCTGGTCCACGCCGACCTGCTGGTCCTGCTGTCCGACGTGGACGGCGTGTACGACGGAGACCCCGCCCGGCCCGGCACCTCGCGGATCTCGCTGGTACGGGGCCCAAAGGACCTCGCCCACGTCGAGATCGGCAGCGCCGGGAAGGCCGGCGTCGGCACCGGCGGCATGGTCACCAAGATCGAGGCCGCCTCGATCGCCGCCGCCGCGGGCGTCCCGGTCGTGCTGACCAGCACCGTCCACGCGGGTGACGCCCTCGCCGGCGCGGACACCGGCACCTACTTCCACCCCACCGGCCGGCGCTCGGCCGACCGGCTGCTGTGGCTCCAGCACGCGTCCACCCCGCAGGGCTCGCTCACCCTCGACGACGGCGCGGTGCGCGCGGTCGTCGAGCGCCGCAAGTCGCTGCTGCCGGCCGGGATCGCGGGCGTCGAGGGCGAGTTCAGCGCGGGCGACCCGGTCGAGCTGCGGGACCACGAAGGGCGGCCGGTGGCCCGCGGCCTGGTCAACTTCGACGCCAAGGAGATCCCCCGGCTGATCGGCCGCTCCACCCGCGACCTCGCCCGCGATCTCGGCCCCGAGTACGAACGCGAGGTCGTACACAGGGACGATCTGGTGGTCCTGCATCCGTAAATGTGCCGGATCGCGCGCCCCCCGCGGTGGACGTTCCGCAAAACCGCCCCACGACGCCCGGCGGCCTGCTCAACTTTGACCCAGGGAACACATCTGCCCGGCCCCGGGGCCGGCCTGTGCGTGAAGGAGGCCGTCGTGAGACGAGTGCGCCCTGGGACGACGACGTCCCGCGGTGGTGCCGGCTCCCGCGCGGTCGGCGAGGAACGCGCCCTGGCCAGCGTCGCGGCGGGCGACCGGTTCCAGAGCGGCGAGCCCCGGGACCTCCCGCGCCTGTGGCACGTCACCCTCAGCGTCTCCGGCGGCCTGGCCCCGATCGCCGAGGTCCGCCGCGCCCTGGAACAGCTCGCCCATGACCACCCCTTCCTGCTGACCAGCCGGTACGCCGAGGACCACGCGGAGATCCGCTACTGGGAGGAGGCCCGCGACCTGCACGACGCCGCCGCCGTGGCACTGCGGCTGTGGGGCGAGCACCGGCGGACCGCGGGGCTGCCGCCCTGGGAGATCGTCGGCCTGGAGGTCATCGACCGGGCCACTTACCACCAGCGCATCGCTGCGGGCTACGGCCCCGCGCCGGCGACGCCGGTGGGGGTACATCCGTTCTGAGCCGGGAGACCGGTTCGGCCCTCCGCGAGCGCCACGGCCCTTCGTGCCGGCGGCCACGGCCCCCGGCGTCTCGGGGTTCGGGATACCGGTGGTCGGACCCTCCGGCCGCACTACCCTTCCCCCATGACCACGCTTTCGCCATACGACTCGATGTCTCCGGTCAACCAGGCCGCCTACCGGGCCAAGGGGGCCGCCGCCACCCTCGCGCCGCTGCCCCGCGCGGCGAAGGACGACGCGCTGCTCGCCGTCGCGGACGCGCTGGAGGTCCGGGCGAGCGAGATCGTCGAAGCCAATGCCCAGGACGTCGCCAAGGCACGTGAGGCGGGCATCAGCGAGGGCATGATCGACCGGCTCACCCTCACCCCGGAGCGGGTGCGCGCGATCGCCTCCGACGTGCGGGACGTGGCCGCGCTGCCCGACCCGGTCGGCGAGGTCGTCCGCGGCTCCACCCTGCCCAACGGCATCGACCTGCGGCAGGTCCGGGTGCCGCTCGGCGTCGTCGGGATCATCTACGAGGGCCGCCCCAACGTCACGGTCGACGCCGCCGCCCTGTGCCTGAAGTCCGGCAACGCGGTCCTGCTGCGCGGCTCGTCCTCCGCGTACCGGTCGAACACCGCGCTGGTCCGGGTGCTGCGCGACGCCGTGGGCGGCGCCGGGCTGCCCGCCGACGCCGTGCAGCTGGTGCCCGGCGAGGGCCGGGACAGCGTGCGCGAGCTGATGCGCGCCCGCGGCCTGGTCGACGTCCTCATCCCGCGCGGCGGCGCCTCCCTGATCAACACGATCGTCCAGGAGTCGATCGTCCCGGTCATCGAGACCGGCACCGGCAACTGCCACGTCTACGTCGACGCCGACGCGGACCTCGACACCGCCGTGGAGATCCTGGTCAACTCCAAGGCCCAGCGGGTCGGCGTCTGCAACGCCGCCGAGACCCTCCTGGTCCACCAGGACATCGCCCCCGCGTTCCTGCCGCGCGCCCTGGACGCCCTGGCCGAGGCCGGGGTCACCGTGCACGCCGACGAGCGGGTGATGGCGTACGCCAAGGACTCCGCGGCGACGGTCGTGGAGGCCACCACGGAGGACTGGGAGACCGAGTACCTCTCCCACGACATCGCCGCGGCCGTCGTCGACTCGCTCGACCGGGCCGTGGAGCACATCCGGCTGTGGACCTCCGGTCACACCGAGGCCATCGTCACCACCTCGCAGCAGGCGGCCCGCCGGTTCACCCGACTGGTGGATTCCACCACCGTCGCCGTCAACGCTTCCACCCGGTTCACCGACGGCGGCCAGTTCGGCTTCGGCGCGGAGATCGGCATCTCCACGCAGAAGCTGCATGCCCGGGGACCGATGGGCCTGCCGGAGCTGACCAGCACCAAGTACATCGTGACCGGCGACGGACACGTCCGCCGCTGACCCACGTCACGGGGCAGGCGGACGAATTTCCGTACCGTCTGCCCAAATTGACCCCTCCGGTCTACTCTGGAGAGGTGCCGGAGGACGTGGGGGGCACGCCGTTCCCTGACGGCGGGGAGCCCGACGACGACCACGACCGCGGAGTGTCGGACGAAGAGTTCGCCTCCGTGGTCTTCGACGAGGCTTTCATCGGCGCGGCCGTGGTCCACGAACCGACCGCCGTCGAACGCCTCCTCGCCGCCGCCCGGGCCAGAGCCGAGGCCTCCGAGGCCGAGGCCCACCGCACCCGCCCGACGACCGATCGGTACGGCGGCCACGGACGGTACGGCCGCCGCCACCGGGGCGACGACGTCGACGACGACTTCGCCGACGGCCCCGGCGCCCCGGAGGACGACTACGGCTACCCGGGGCCGTACGGCAGACAGGTCCGCTGGCACCGCCCGGTCGCCTGGATGCTCGCCCTGGTGATGGGCGTCGGCATGGTCGCGCTCGCCTTCTCGGCCGTCTACCGGGGGTCCTCCGGGAACAACCGGCAGGACCCGGTGCCGCCGCCCGCCTCGACCGGCCTGGAACAGGGCGGCGGCGTGGCTCCGTCCGCCTCCGCCGACTACTCCCGGCCCGACGTCCCGGTGATCCCGAGCAGCCCCTGAGGCTTCTCGTGCGGGGCGGCGGCGGAATCGCCGGCCCGGGTGGGAAGCCGCCGCAACTTGGCGCGCGCCACGGAGTTTACGCGGGCTTCCCGCGACCTACTCTGAAGATATGGCAGGGCCTGCGGACCCACCCGGAGGGGCACCCGAGGGCACCCCCGGAGGTGGCGAGGACGAGTACCGGTCCGTCGTCTTCGACGAGACCTTCGTCCGGGCTGCCCGCCTCCAGGAGTTCTCCGCCCGGGAGCGCATCACCGACCACGCCCCCGCCGTACGCCGCCGTCCGTCCCGGCACCGGGGTCTGTCCCGGCAGGTGCTGATCCTCGTGATGCTGATCGCCGTGGCCTTCGGCACCGCGATCTACATGGGCGTACGCCATCCCTCCGGGACACCCGGCGCGGGGGAGGCCGTCGAGCCGCTGCGCATGACCGTGATCCCGCTCGCCCCCGAGGGCAAGGTGCCCGGCACTCCCGATTCCGAACGGCTGTACGACAACAGTCCGGCGGCGCAGTTCCGCATCGGGGCCGCGGGGGTGACGCTCCCGGCGTCCCGCCGTACCGCGCACTTCTCGGACGGGCAGGTCGTGACGGCGCTGCTCACCGCGAAGGACTACATCGTCCGGTCCGCCCTCGACCCCGAGGTGCTCACCGGCGGGCAGACCCGCTCCGTACGCGTCCTGCTCGGCGTCGACCAGCAGGACCAGTTCGACCGGAGCTTCACCCGGCCGGCCCCGGACGGGCGGCACGCGCCCACCGGGTGGCTCGTCCGCTTCGACCCCTCCCGCACGGAGCTGGCCGACCGCAGGATCCGCGTCCAGGGCACCCTGCAGGCTTCCGAGGCCGACTCCGGCACCCTCGAGGTCACCGCGGACCACACCTCGGTGTACGCGCTGCGGCCGGCCGGTGCGGGCCCGGGATCCCGGGTGTCGCTGTTCACCGTCCGGCGCGAGCTGCACTTCCGCTTCGACCGCGAGGACCTGCGCCTGCACCAGACGCAGCTCGTCGTCTCCTCCGTCCAGGCCGGTCCGCTGTCCTGCTCCGAGGATTCCGCGAGCCGTCTGCGGCCCCTGCTGGCGGGCGGCACGGCCAAGGAGGGCGGCCCCGCCGGCACCGACCCGTACGCCGCGGACGGCGCTCCGGCCCTGTGCGGCTCGCTGGCGGCGGAGGCGCAGCCCCGGGTGTGACGCCCGTGCCTCAGGTGCCGTCGCGCGGCGGCCGGTCGCCCCCGGTGTCCGGGTCCGAGGGCGTACCCGGCTCCTGGGGCCCGTCCGGTCCCTGCGCGGGCCTCGGTCCCGAGGACGTGAAGCCGCCGAAGCCGCGGCGGACCCGGTCGCCCAGGTCCCCGGCGCCGCCCGCGATGTCGCTGACCAGCTTCATCAGCGGGTCTTTGGAGTTCTTCACGTCACCGGCGTAACTGCTCGCCGAGTCGCGCCAGGAGTCCCGCACCGAGGCGTCCTTGTCCTCGTCGCGCCGCGGGTAGTGACCGTCCATGACCCGCTGGTACTCGCGGGTCTCCGCCCACTTCTTCAGCTCGGCGGCCCGCACGGTGGTGAACGGGTGGGAGCGGGGCAGCACGTTGAGGATCTTCAGCACGGAGTCGCGCAGGTCGCCCCCGGCCTCGTACTCCTCGGCCTGCTCCAGGAACGCGTCGACGTTCATCTCGTGCAGGTGGTTGCCGCCGGCGATCTTCATCAGGCCGCGCATCGAGGCCTGGGGATCCTGGCCCACCAGCAGCCCCGCGCGGTCCGCGGACAGCTCCGACTTGCGGAACCACTCGCGCAGCGCCGTCACGATCGCCATGATCGCGACATTGCCCAGCGGAATCCAGGCCACCCGCACCGCGAGGGACGTCAGGAACAGCAGAATGGTCCGGTACACCGAGTGCCCGGACAGCGCGTGCCCGACCTCGTGCCCGACGACGGCCCGCATCTCCTCCTCGTCGAGCAGCTCGACCAGCCCCGTGGTGACCACGATGATCGGCTCGTCCATGCCGATGCACATCGCGTTCGGCGTCGGGTCCTGCTTCACGTACATCGGCGGGACCTTCTCCAGGTCCAGGATGTAGCAGGCGTCCCGCAGCATGACGTTGAGGTGCGCGAACTGCCGTTCCGAGACGCGCACCGAGTCGGACAGGAAGAGCAGCCGCAGGCTGCGCTCGGGCAGCAGACCGCTCAGGGCCTTGAAGACCGTGTCGAAACCGGTCAGCTTGCGCAGCGCCACCAGGGCGGAGCGGTCGGCGGGGTGTTCGTAGGCACGCGAGGAGATTCCGGGGAAACGCCTGCGCTGCCTGCTCGGCACCTTCTCGTGCCCGTTGTGCTGATGGCCGTCGGACATGTGTCCCCCATGTGCGTCTGTGTGACCTTCGCGGTCCGTTGTGACCTTCGCGGTTCCCGGTACCGTCCCTCGGCGGTCTCCCGTCCGGCCCTTCCGCCACCCCGGGACCGAGGCCCAGCCTAGGTGGAGAAGGCACGGACCGGCAGACCGGTGGAGCGGAAGAGCAACGCGGCCGGGAACGCGCGTGGAGCACCGTTCCCGAGCAGCCCGGCTCCCCGAGAAGGACGATCAGGACCGCGGGATGGTTGCGTGGCCCCGCCGTCGCCCACCCGCCCGGGAGGACCGGCGGGAGGACGGTCGGAAGGACACGGGGGAGGCGCTGGGGAGGCGCCGGGGAAGCACCGGAGAGGTGGCCGGGACCCGCAACGGCGGAGTCGGAGTGATCGGCGAGAAGGCGCCCGCATACGATGAGCCGACGTCTTTATCCCGCCCACACGTGATAGGTACTGCCGAAGATGAGCTTCCACAGCGCCGCTGCCCAGTTGGTCACCCTCGCCGCCGAGGGCGGAGAGCACAGTGGCAACCACCAGAGCCTCAACCCCTACCTGGTCGGTGGCTGCGTCCTGGCCGGCCTGCTGGTCCTGCTGTGGATCACGACCCGCTTCAACCGCGACCGGTAGTCCCTCCGGACCCCCGGGGTCTGTTCGGGCGTGGCCAAAGGGCACACCTGGCGGCCGGAGCGTTCAGAGAGGGCCGGTAGGGTCTGCACGCATGGGAGAGCAGGACATGCCTACCGGTCCGGTGGAGGGCACGGCCGGGGGACCGACCGAGCCCGTGGTCACGACCGGGGCGGGGGCCGAGGGCACGGCCGGGCAGCCGGCGAGCGGCGCCGAGCACCGTCCGGCGCCGCGCCGGGCCGGCGGCCCGGGCAGCGGCCCGTCGCAGCCGGGCAAGCGCCGCCTCGGCGTCATGGGCGGCACCTTCGACCCGATCCACCACGGGCACCTGGTGGCGGCCAGCGAGGTCGCCGCGCGGTTCCACCTCGACGAAGTGGTCTTCGTCCCCACCGGGCAGCCGTGGCAGAAGAGCCACCGGCTGGTCTCCGCGGCCGAGGACCGCTACCTGATGACGGTCATCGCGACCGTCGAGAACCCGCAGTTCTCGGTGAGCCGGATCGACATCGACCGCGGCGGGCCCACCTACACCGTGGACACCCTGCGCGACCTGCGGGCCCTCAACCCCGACACGGACCTGTTCTTCATCACCGGAGCCGACGCCCTCGCGCAGATCCTCACCTGGCGGGACAGCGAGGAACTGTTCTCCCTCGCGCACTTCGTGGGCGTCACCAGGCCCGGCCATCATCTGACCGACGCGGGCCTGCCCGAGGGGGGCGTCTCGCTCGTCGAGGTCCCCGCCCTGGCCATTTCCTCGACGGACTGCCGTGCGAGAGTCGCCAAGGGAGATCCCGTCTGGTACCTGGTGCCGGACGGGGTCGTGCGCTACATCGCCAAGCGCGAGCTGTACCGCGGCGAGTGAGCCGAGAGGGGCACCGGTGAACGACCGATACGACGCGGGATACGGCGACGGAGGGGACGACCCGTACGGGCTTGTGGGCTACGACGAGTACGGCCGGCCCGTCTACCGCCAGGCCGACACCCAGGTACCGGCCCAGCAGGCCCCGCAGCAGCCGTACGACCCGTACCGGCAGCAGGGGCAGCAGGACCCGTACGGGCAGGAGCACGGGCAGGGCGGGCAGGGCTACGACGGCGGCTACGGCTACGACCCGTACACCACCGGCGGCACGCAGCAGCCCTCGCAGCCCTACGACCCCTACGGGACCGGGACGGGTACCGGGCAGCAGCCGCAGACGCCCTCCTACGACCCCTACGGGGCCCAGGGCGGCTACGGCACCCCCCAGGGCGACGCGACGGCCGCCCCGTACGACCCCTACGGCGACTCCTACGGGCAGACCGCGCAGGGCGGAACCGGACAGCAGCCCCGGGTCGCCGAGCAGACCGCGCACATCCCGCAGCAACCCGGCCCGGCCGACGACGGAACCGACCCCGACGGCCATGACGGCCATGACGACCGTCCGGCCGCGGACTCCGAGGCGCCCGAACGGGAGTACCGCACCGAGCAGTTCGCCTTCGTCGAGGAGCCGGACGGCGACTCCGAGGACGTCATCGACTGGCTGCAGTTCACCGAGAACCGCACCGAGCGCCGCGAGGAGGCCAAGCGCCGCGCACGCAGCCGGATCGTCGCCCTGGTCGTGGTCTTCGCCCTGGTCGTGGCCGGCGGCGTCGGCTACCTCTGGTACGCCGGGAAGCTGGCCGGCTCCGACGCCGGTACGGGCACCACGACGGCCGCGGGCGCCCAGAAACGGGACGTCCTCGTCGTCCACCTGCACGACACCAAGGGGGGCGGCACCGCCACCGCGCTGCTCGTCGACAACACCACCACCAAGCGGGGCACCACCGTCCTGCTGCCCAACTCCCTGGCCCTGGCCGCCGAGGACGGCACCACCACCACGCTCGCCAAGTCGGTCGAGGACGACGGATCCGGCGGTACCCGGGGCGCCCTCGACACGGCCCTCGGCACCGACATCGAGGGCACCTGGCGGCTGGACACGCCCTACCTGCAGAACCTCGTCGACCTGGTCGGCAACATCGACATCGACACCGACGCCGACGTGCCCGACCCGGCCGCGAAGAAGAAGGGCGAGGCCCCCCTGGTCAAGAAGGGCAAGAGCCAGACCCTCACCGGGAAGATGGCCGTCGCCTACGCCACCCACCGCGCCTCCGGCGAGGCGCAGGACGCCCAGCTGGAGCGGTTCGGGCAGGTCATGCAGGGGGTGCTGCGGAAGATGACGTCCGACGCGGGCGCCGCGACGACCACCATCCAGACCCTGGGGCAGATCATCGAGCCGCCCCTGACCGACAAGGACCTCGGCTCCTTCCTCGCCCGGCTGGCCGAGCTGGCCAAGGGCGGCGACCACAGCACCACGCTGCTGCCGGTCCAGGAGGACGGCACGCTCACCGCGGAGACGAGTGACAGCGTGGTCAAGGAGGTGCTCGGCGGCACCGCGAAGAGCCCCGACAAGGACGCCGCCGTCAGCGTCTCCGTGCGCAACGCCACCGGTGTCGCGGACAACACCGAGAAGGCCCGGGTCGTGCTCCTCAACGGCGGCTTCACCTTCCTGGAGGGCGGCACGGCCACCGCGGCCGCGGCCTCCGAGGTCGTCTACGCGGACGACGCCGACAAGGAGAACGCCTCCGAGGTCGCCAAGACCCTGGGGCTGCCCACCGAGTCCGTCACCCGGGGCGAGGTCTCCGGGAACGCCAGGGTCTCGGTGGTCCTGGGCCAGGACTACGAGCCGGGCACCTGACCGGACCGCGGTACGCCCGGCCGGACGCCCCTACGGGGCAGCCGGCCGGGCCCACCCCGAAACGCGTGGGGCGCGCCCGGCGGTCCGTGAGACCCTTGAAGGCAAACGACCGCCGAGCGAAAGCCTTGTAGTGACCGCAACCGACCGTTCCATCGAGCTCGTCTCCGCCGCTGCCCAGGCCGCGGCCGACAAGCTCGCGCACGACATCGTCGCCTACGACGTCAGTGACGTGCTGTCCATCACCGACGCCTTCCTGCTGGCCTCCGCGCCCAACGACCGTCAGGTCAAGTCGATCGTCGACGAGATCGAGGAGCGGCTCAGCAAGGAGCTCGACGCCAAGCCGGTCCGCCGCGAGGGCGACCGCGAGGCCCGCTGGGTGCTGCTCGACTACGTCGACATCGTCGTCCACGTCCAGCACAGCGAGGAGCGCGTCTTCTACGCCCTGGAGCGGCTGTGGAAGGACTGCCCCGAGCTGGAGCTGCCCGAGGACGCCGTGGCCACCCGCGGCAAGGCCGCCGAGCACGCCCGGCAGAAGGAGGCAGAGGAGGCCGCGGAGACCGCGGAGCCGGGTGGTGGGTGGCGTTGAGCCCCGCCGGTGAGACGTCCGGTTCCGGCGGAGGCCGAGGCCGCCGTGTCATCCTGTGGCGGCACGGACAGACCTCCTGGAACGTGGAGCGCCGCTTCCAGGGCAGTACGGACGTGGAGCTGACCGGGACCGGCGTCGCCCAGGCGCGCCGGGCCGCCCGCCTCCTCGCCGGCCTCAAGCCCGACGCGATCATCGCCTCCGACCTGAAGCGGGCGGCCGACACCGCCGCGGAACTCGCCGCCCTCACCGGCCTGCAGCCGGTCCACGACGAGGCCCTGCGGGAGACCTACGCGGGCGTCTGGCAGGGCCTGACGCACGACGAGATCATCGCCAGGTACGGCGACGAGTACACCGCCTGGAAGCGCGGCGAGCCGGTGCGCAGGGGCGGCGGTGAACTGGAGACCGAGGTCGCCGACCGAGCCGCCCCGGTGGTGCTCCGGCACGCGGACAAGCTCCCGGACGACGGCACGCTCGTGGTGGTCAGCCACGGCGGCACGATCCGCACCACCATCGGCCGGCTGATCGGCCTCGACCCGCGCAGCTGGGAGAGCCTGGGCGGGCTCACCAACTGCTGCTGGTCCGTCCTCGGCGAGGGCGCCCTCGGCTGGCGGCTGCTCGAGCACAACGCCGGCACTCTGCCGGAACCGGTGCTCGGCGACGACGACTAGGGCCTGCCCTGAACCTCCGGGTGCGGCCCGGGGGCCGGATTTCACTTTCCGGCAGGTCGCAGGCTAAAGTTCTTCTTGTTCGCCCGCCGAGCGGGAAGAACACTCGGGGCTATAGCTCAGTTGGTAGAGCGCCTGCATGGCATGCAGGAGGTCAGGAGTTCAATTCTCCTTAGCTCCACAGATCACATGACGAAGATCCCGTCCTCGGTACGAGGGCGGGTTTTTTCGTTGTCGCTGGTTGAGCGGGAAGGCGCCGACGGGCGTATACCTCTGTGAGGCGCCCAGCCGTGTCCCGACCGGTACCCCGACGTCGCTGACCGTATTGGTCCGGCCGTGGCAGAATCAAACGACCGGAAGGGGGCGCGGTCCTACGGGAGGGAGTTGTTGATGCCTGCGAGCATCCACGGGGAGGTCGACCACCTCTTCGGCGGGGTGTTGACACGACGGACCTCGACCCGACTCCGCCGCCCTTCCCGCGGTTCCGCGCACCTCGCCCGAGTCCTCGGTGGCAGCGGCGGTGTCCCCTGCGCGTGTACGGCCTGCGGCCACAGCTGGAGCTGAGCGATGGGTGCACACAGGCGAAGGTGCGACTGGTGCGGCAGAGGGACGCCGATCGTCCGGGACATGGAACCGGTCAATTCCGACTACCAGTACTGGTGCGAGGAGTGCGCGCGGGCGCTGATCATAAAAGGCGACCCGATCGAGACGTACCGTGAGCTCGAAGGCGAACCGATCTACGGCCGGCTCCTCGATGAGCACTGCACGCTCAAGCGCTTCTATTCGTTCGTGACCGCGTGACCGCGTGACCGCGCGTCGCGCGTCGCGGTTCGGGTGACAATGCGGACAGAACCGGGCGCCACGGAATCGATTTGGTGTTGGGCCCCGGTGACCGTGTAAAGTTGGCGTCGCCGCCGGGGAAACCGGGCGGGATGTGACCTGGGGCTATAGCTCAGTTGGTAGAGCGCCTGCATGGCATGCAGGAGGTCAGGAGTTCAATTCTCCTTAGCTCCACAGCAGTAGAGGGCGGATCATCCGATCGGATGATCCGCCCTCTACGCGTTGTCGGACGTGCGACCGTGCGGGCCGCCCCGGAGGGCGGCCCGCACGGACCCGTGTCAGCGGCCCAGCGCGCGCCGGCCGCGGCCCTGGGAGAGGACCGGCAGATTGCGGGAGGGCGCCTTGGACTGCGTCCCCTCCTCGACGCGCAGGGCCAGCGCCGGACAACGGCGCACCGCGCGGATCGCCTTGGCCTCCGCGTGGCGCGGCACCTGGGCTTGGGCGACGGTCGGGAAGCCGTCCGCGCCGAGCTGGAAGACCTCCGGGAGGATGTCCGCGCACAGACCGTGGCCCCGGCACAGCGTCCAGTCGACGAAGATCTTCTGGCGGCTGGGGCCGTTCTCCTCCCCGCCCCCGCCCGGGATGCCCGTAGGGGCCCTGCCCCCCTCGAAGAGCGGCAGCACGCCCTCCACGGGGCGTCCGCAGCCGTTGCCCAGGGCGTGGGCGGCGATGTCGTCGCTGAACGCCTTGACGGTCGACTCCAGGAACATCGCGGAGCCGTCCGGATGCGAACACGCGCCGCGCCGCTTCACGTTCTTGGCGACCTGCTTGACCGCCTCCAGGGCGGCGGGGCCGCCGCCGTTGAGGATGTCCTCCAGGCCGCGCGCGGCGGCCGGCAGGCCCAGGTAGCAGGGGCCGCACTGGCCGGCGCTCTCCTCGGCCAGCCATTTCGCCACCATCAGGGACTCGCCCAGCGGGCAGGTGTCCTGACTGATCGGCAGGATCGCGCCCGCGCCGAGCGCGCCGCCCACCGCGTCCAGGGAGTTGCGGGAGACGATCGCCTCGTTGACGGTCGCCGCGTCGATCCACTTGCCGTGGTAGCCACCGGTGAGCACGCCCTGGGGCATCGGCGGCGCACCGGCGAGCTGGAGGACGTAACGCAGCGGTACACCCGTCGGGACCTCGATCACCATGGGACGGGCGACCGCCCCGGAGACCGTGAGCATGACGGTGCCCGGCTCGTCGTACAGGCCGGTGTTGCAGTAGCGCTCCGGGCCGATGCGGGCGGCGATGGCGAGCTGCGCGAAGGTCTCGGCGTTGGAGAGCAGGGTGGGCGCGCCGCCCACACCGTTCTTCGAGGCGCTGACCTTGCGGCCCGGCGGGACCGCCGGGCCTCCGTCGATGGAGCGGATCAGCGAGGCCGCGGCGCCCGTGACCATGCGCACCGGGTTGAGCTGCACACGGGCGCGCAGCGCGGACCGGCGCCCGTTGTTGAGGCCCCGTTCGGCGAGCGCGGCCTCCATGGAGCGCTTGGTGGACTCCCGGGTGACCCCCACCACGAGCGTGCGGGCCCCCATGGCCTCGGCGCACAGCAGCGCGCCGTCCAGGATGAGGTGCGGAGCACGGTTGATCATCACCGTGTCCTTGCGGCAGGCCGGTTCGTCCTCGCTGCCGTTGACGACGACGACCGGCCGGACACCGCGTTTGATCGCCGTCTCGGCGACCGAACGCAGCTTCTTGTGGAAGGGGAAGCCGGCACCGCCGCGTCCCCTGAGGTTGATGCGTTCAGAGAGCTGGGCGAGCTGTTCGCCGCCCATGGGTTCGAGCGGCCCGTGCACCTTGAGGTGCATGGGGAGATCGAGCCGGTCGACAAGGTCGAAGCCCGACGTGAGCTGGGGAAGTCCGACGACGCGGACTTCGGGTACGTCGGGCAGAGCCTCGTTCACTTGAAGCCTCCGGAAGGCGTGTTCCAAGGTTCGCCCGATCCCGGTGCGCCGAAGTCGTACGACGCACCGGGAGATGGATCAGTGGCGGGACCGCTGTTGTACGTGTCACTCGGGTTGTACGCGTTGTAGAAGCCGTTCGACTCACCGGTGTCGCGCACATCACTCGAGCCGTAGCCGGGGGCGGCCGAATTGTCGTAGGTGGGGATGTTGTATCCGGTGTCCTGGAGCGGGTCGTAGGCCGACGGCGGGGCCTCGCCGACCGGCGGCGGGGACGGGACGGGCCAGCTGCCCGAGGTGCTGGAGGGGCCGTCCACGCGCGGCGCCTCCATGGCCTGCCCGCCCATCGTCTGGCCGTCCATGGTGGGGACGGCCTGCGTGGGCTGCATGTCCAGAGGCAGTTCCATGCGGGCGGTCTGGTCCGCGTAGAGGGGCTGCTGCGGCTGGGACGGGGGGGAGACCGCGCGGTAGGCCGCCGCGAAGCCGTTCGCGGGGTCCGGGGCCGGCGGCGCGAGACGTTCGGCGGTCTCGTACCGCGGCCGGGCGGCCGGCTCGGGGCGTTCGGGAGGCCCGGAACGGGACCGGGAGTCCCGTCTGCCGCCGCTCTCGTACCTGGGGGGCGACGCCTCGGCGGCGCGGGCCCGGCTCTCGTCGAGCCTGTCGCGGCCCTGCTGCTCGGCGAGGCCGAGCAGGCTGGTGACCCGGTCGGCGACCTTGCGCTTGACCCGCGCCGGGGAGGCGCGCAGGAAGAGGGCCGCCATGACGCCGAGCAGGGACAGGCCGTACAGGATCAGGAAGATCGGCTTCGCCGATCGACCCGCGTAGAGCCCGTGGACCAGCGCGGCACACCAGGCCGGGTAGGCCAGCATGTGCATGGCGCGCCAGCGGGCCGCGACGGGGGCCGGCGAGGCGAAGCGGTTGCGCAGGACGCCGGTGATGCCGACGAAGATCATCAGCATTCCGGCCAGGGTTCCCAGGCCGATGAGGAAGGACCTGCCGGCCACCGCCTCGTCGTCGGTGAGGGCCAGTCCGAAGGGGATCACCGCGGCGATCCACGTCGTGTGCTCCAGCGCCAGCTTGATGCCGATGTGCACCAGCAGGAAGGCGATCGAGGCGACCGCGGTCGTCCGGTGCACCGCCTGCGCCAGGATGCGCTGGCGCGGACCGAGCAGGACCCGGTCCTGGGCGACCAGTCCCCAGATCACCGAGCAGCTCAGGCAGACGAGCGACAGAACGCCCACGCCGAAGTTGAGGAACTCGGCGAACCAGTCGTCCGCCGTGCTGTCGTCCGGCCTCACGCCCTACCTCCCCACGTCACGACGGAAAGAACGACGGCATGCGGGTACGACCGACCGGCAGCCGGCCGGCCCTGAGCGGGCGGCGGGCTGCTGTCTGGACGAGGGTTCATGGGGGAACTCCGAACGTTCGGGAGAAGCGGTCCCGGGCCGCACTCTAAACCTCGTTGTACCGGGGAGTACGACGTTTGAGTTGTTGCACTGTTATCAAAAGACGATCTGGCTGTTGTGATGCCCCATAGGGGTTGTTACGCGGAGTAAGTTTTGACCGATGTTCAGGGAGGTGGCCGGGCGGGAGCGCTTTCCGCGGGCGGCGAAGCGCGTCGCGGCCCGCTCCGGGCCTGCGGTACCCTGACGCCATGCGTGCCGTACGCCTTCTGCTTAGCGAGCCGCGCTGATCAGTCCCGGCCATGGTCGAACCAGTCGGTCGGAATCGGCGCGGCGTCCCCTCCTGTGCGAGGGGATTTTTCATTTCCGAATGTCACAGCAGCCGTGGGCGCAGACGATCGATGGAGCTTTGAGGATCATGAGCGAGACGAACCCCGCGGCCACCCCCGAAGTGGCCGCGCCGCACCGCTACACGGCCGCCCTGGCGGCCGAGATCGAGGCACGCTGGCAGGACTTCTGGGACGCCGAGGGCACGTACGACGCGCCCAACCCGAGCGGCGACCTGGCGGGCGACCCGGAGACGGTGGCCCGGCCCAAGAAGTTCATCATGGACATGTTCCCCTACCCCTCGGGTGCGGGACTGCACGTCGGCCACCCCCTGGGATACATCGCCACCGACGTCTCCGCCCGGTTCCAGCGCATGACCGGCCACAACGTCCTGCACACCCTGGGCTTCGACGCCTTCGGCCTGCCCGCCGAGCAGTACGCGGTACAGACCGGCACGCACCCGCGCGTGTCCACCGAGACCAACATCGAGAACATGAAGGCCCAGCTGCGCCGGCTGGGCCTGGGCCACGACCGGCGCCGGTCGTTCGCCACGATCGACCCGGACTACTACAAGTGGACCCAGTGGATCTTCCTGCAGATCTTCAACTCCTGGTACGACGACGAGGCCGGCCGGGCCCGCCCCATCACCGAGCTGATCGCCCGCTTCGAGTCCGGTGAGCGCCCCGTACCGGGCCACACGCGCGCCTGGAGCGAGCTGAGCGAGGCCGAGCGCGCCGACGTCCTGGGCGAGTTCCGGCTGGCCTACGCCTCCGACGCGCCGGTCAACTGGTGCCCCGGACTGGGCACCGTACTGGCCAACGAGGAGGTCACCGCCGACGGCCGCTCCGAGCGCGGCAACTTCCCCGTCTTCAAGGCCAAGCTGCGCCAGTGGAACATGCGCATCACCGCCTACGCCGACCGGCTGCTGTCGGACCTGGACGCCCTGGACTGGCCCGAGGCCATCAAGCTGCAGCAGCGCAACTGGATCGGCCGCTCCGAGGGCGCCCGTGTCGACTTCCCGATCGACGGCGAGAACATCACCGTCTTCACCACCCGCCCCGACACCCTGTTCGGCGCGACCTACATGGTGCTGGCGCCCGAGCACCCGCTGGTCGAGAAGTTCACCCCGGCCGCCTGGCCCGAGGGCACCCACGACGTCTGGACCGGAGGCCACGCCACCCCGGCCGAGGCCGTCGCCGCCTACCGCGCGCAGGCCGTGTCCAAGTCCGACGTGGAGCGCCAGGCCGAGGCCAAGGACAAGACCGGCGTCTTCATCGGCTCCTACGCGACCAACCCGGTCAACGGCGAACAGGTGCCCGTCTTCATCGCCGACTACGTCCTGATGGGCTACGGCACCGGCGCGATCATGGCCGTGCCCGCGGGCGACCAGCGCGACTTCGAGTTCGCGCGCGCCTTCGAACTGCCGATCCACTGCATCGTCGAGCCGACCGACGGCCGCGGCACCGACACCTCCACCTGGGAGGACGCCTTCTCCTCCTACGAGGCGAAGATCATCAACTCGTCCAACGACGAGGTGAACCTGGACGGCCTGGGCGTCGCCGAGGCCAAGGCGCGCATCACCGAGTGGCTGGAGCGCCGGGGCATCGGCGAGGGCACCGTCAACTTCCGGCTGCGCGACTGGCTGTTCAGCCGGCAGCGCTACTGGGGCGAGCCCTTCCCCATCGTCTACGACGAGGACGGCACCGCTCACGCCCTGCCCGAGTCGATGCTGCCGCTGGAACTGCCCGAGGTCGACGACTACTCCCCGCGCACCTTCGACCCGGACGACGCCGACACCCGGCCCGAGACGCCCCTGTCGCGCAACGAGGACTGGGTCAACGTCACCCTGGACCTGGGCGACGGCCGCGGCCCGCGCGCGTACCGCCGCGAGACCAACACCATGCCCAACTGGGCCGGCTCCTGCTGGTACGAGCTGCGCTACCTGGACCCGCACAACAGCGAGAAGCTGGTCGACCCGGAGATCGAGCAGTACTGGATGGGCCCGCGCGAGGGCATGCCGCACGGCGGCGTCGACCTGTACGTCGGCGGCGCCGAGCACGCCGTCCTGCACCTGCTGTACGCGCGCTTCTGGTCCAAGGTGCTGTACGACCTGGGGCACGTGTCGTCGGCGGAGCCGTTCCACAAGCTGTTCAACCAGGGCATGATCCAGGCCTACGTCTACCGTGACAGCCGCGGCATCGCGGTGCCGGCCGCCGAGGTGGAGGAGCGCGAGGGCGCCTACCACTACCAGGGCGAGAAGGTCTCCCGGCTGCTGGGCAAGATGGGCAAGTCCCTGAAGAACGCGGTCACACCGGACGAGATCTGCGCCGAGTACGGGGCCGACACCCTGCGCCTGTACGAGATGGCGATGGGCCCGCTGGACGTGTCCCGGCCGTGGGACACCCGCGCGGTGGTCGGCCAGTTCCGGCTGCTGCAGCGGCTGTGGCGCAACATCGTCGACGAGAACACCGGCGAGGTGACCGTCGTCGACACCGAGCCCGGTGAGGACACGCTGCGCGCCCTGCACAAGGCGATCGACGGGGTCCGCCAGGACCTGGAGGGGATGCGCTTCAACACGGCGATCGCCAAGGTCACCGAGCTGAACAACCACCTGACCAAGCAGGAAGGCCCGGTACCGCGCCCGGTCGCCGAGGCCCTGGTGCTGCTGGTGGCGCCGCTGGCCCCGCACATCGCCGAGGAGCTGTGGCGCGCGCTGGGCCGCACCGACTCGGTCGTCCACCAGGACTTCCCGGTCGCCGACCCGGCGTACGTCGTCGACGAGACCGTCACCTGCGTGGTGCAGATCAAGGGCAAGGTGAAGGCCCGCCTGGAGGTCCCGCCGTCCATCTCCGAGGAGGAGCTGGAGAAGGTCGCGCTGGCCGACGAGAAGGTCGTCGCCGCGCTGGACGGGGCCGGGATCCGCAAGGTGATCGTGCGGGCGCCCAAGCTGGTGAACATCGTCCCGGCGTGACGGCGTAGGACCGCGGGGCCGGCCGGCCGCGGCCTGCGGGCCGCCGGTTCGGGGTGATCCCCTACGGGCAGGTTCGGGGTTCTTCCGGAACTCCGGGCCTGCCCGTTGCGTTTACCTTTGAAGAACGGCGCGGTGCGTGTGGAGGGCGGCCCCAGGGCCCGGAGGAGGAGTCTCGTGGAAGCAGTGATCGCAGTGCTGGCCCTGCTCTTCGTGCTCTTCGTCGCGCTGGGCGTGTACGCCACCGTGAAGGTCGTCGGCGCCGCCAAGCGCAGTGCGGACCGTCACCTCACCCAGGCCCGCCGCACGGTCGAGGACCACACCCTGAAGGTCAAGTCCTTCGCCCAGTCCGGCCCGGCCGGCGAGATCGCCCAACTCAGGCTCACCCTGCGGACATCCATGCGCGCCACCCAGGACGCGCTGGAGGCCGGAGCCGCTGAGGACCAGTCCCTCAAGGAGTCCCTCGGCCTTTTCGAGCGGCTCAGCGCGCACGGGCGCGAACTGGACGCCGAACTGAGGCGTCTGGAGTCCGAACCGGACCGGGGCACCCTCGGCAAGCGGCTGCCCGAGCTGCGTGAGCGCACCCACCGCATCGCGCGGTCGGCGGACTCCCTGCGCTGGGCGGCCCGCGACCGCGCCCGCCACTTCGCGGCCGACGACCTCGACTCGCTCAGCACCCAGATCGACCTCGAGACCGGTGCCCTGCGGCACTGGACGACCACCGACCAGCAGCCCGCGCCCGGGTCCGCGGCCACGTCGGCGTCCTCGCCCCCGCGCCGGTCCGAAGCGCACGTTCCGGACGGCCCGGCGACCGGCCGGACCCGGCCGGACACCGCGCGGTCCGACGCCGCGCGGGAACCCGCGGCTGAGCCCGTGCGGCCCGCGATCACACCGGCCGCACCGCGTCCCGTCTACCCGTGGCAGAAGAAGCCCCGCCCGGAGAGCACCACTTGATCCGGGCGCACTGATCCGGACACGGCCCCGCCCGGCCCGCCGGGCCGGGCTGCCCAGGGAGCGGTACGCCAGGTAACCTCCAGCTCATGTCCCGCCATGTCGCTATCGTCACCGATTCAACGGCCTACCTTCCGGCCCGGACGATGGAGCGGCACGGCATCACGGCGGTCCCTCTGACCGTGGTCCTCGGCGACCGCGCGTTCGAGGAGGGCACCGAGATCTCCACGCGCTCCCTCGCCCAGGCGCTCCAGAAGCGGCGGCCGGTGACGACGTCCCGGCCCGGCCCCGAGGTTTTCGCCGAGACCTACCGCAGGACCGCCGAGGCCGGTGCCACGGGCATCGTCTCCCTCCACCTTTCCGCCGAACTCTCCGGCACCTACGACGCGGCGGTCGTCGCGGCCCGCGAGGCGCCGGTGCCGGTGCGGGTGGTGGACACCGGCATGATCGCCATGGCGCTCGGATTCTGCGCGCTCGCGGCCGCGGAGGCCGCGGAGGCGGGGGGCAGCGTGGACGAGGCCGTCACGGCCGCGGAGAAACGGGCGGCCGGCACCGCCGCCTACTTCTACGTCGACACCCTGGACTATCTGCGCCGGGGCGGCCGTATCGGGGCCGCGCAGGCCCTGCTGGGGTCGGCGCTCGCCGTGAAGCCGCTGCTCCAGTTGACCGACGGCCGTATCGAACACCTGGAGAAGGTGCGCACGGCGTCGAAGGCCATCGCCCGTCTGGAGGAGATAGCGGCCGAGCGGGCAGGCGCCGCCGAGGTCGACATCGCCGTCCATCATCTCGCCGCCCCGGAGCGTGCTTCGGCCCTCGCGGACCGGCTGAAGGCGCGGGTGACCGGACTGACCGAGCTGCACGTCAGCGAGGTCGGCGCGGTGATCGGGGCGCACACGGGGCCCGGCCTGCTGGGGGTCGTGGTCTCGGCCCGGTGAGGCCGGGGCGGGCCTGGGAGAGCCCGTGCGGGTGATGGAGTTGTCCACAACCGGGCGGTAATCCACCGGAATCAAGCAAGATCATCGCGAATGCGGCGAGTGCCCGATCCTCCTGGCATGGCACTTCGATCACATGCGCGTTCGCGTTCCCTTCCACGTTCGGCGACGGCGACCAGCGGCCCGGGGCGCGCGCCCGCCTCCGACGGTCGCGCCCGACACCGCCGGCCGACCGCTGCCGGGACCGGAACCGGTTCCGGTGCC
>NZ_LIQT01000140.1 GCF_001418415.1 Streptomyces hirsutus | reverse complement strand
GGACCGGGGGCGGACCGACCGTGACCGGGCCGGTGAGGAAGGGGCCGAGCGCTTCGAGCACCTCCGCCTCGCGGTCCTCGCCGAGCAGGTTGACCCTGGCCGCGTCACGGTCGTACCAGGCGATGTTCCCGCCGTCCGGGAGGCAGACGTACAGCCGCTCCCGGCCGTGCCGCCAGGTCGGTACGACGCGCAGACCGTTCATGCACCATCACCCCACCTTCCATGGGAACAGGCGGGTGCTCCGGGGGCAAGAACCCGGCTACCTTTGAGAGCCCTTGGGCTGTGATACTGGGGAGGCACCGTTGCATACCCGCGGGAAGCAACCCGACGTACCGGCACCGGACACTCCGTGGGACGAGATCGCACCCGGCCTGTGGATGGGCGGGCACCAGTTCAGGGCCCGGACCGGGCGGCTGGAGTTCGCATCCGTGCGCCAGGAGTTCGATCTCGTGCAGACGCTGCTGCGGCTGCCGGGGCACGGACCGGACCCCGGGGTCGAGCACCATGTGTGGCCGATCCCGGACGGGCCGCTCGACGGGACCCAGCTCCTGGGGGTCATCCGGCTCGCCGAGGCGGCGTGCGAGGCACTGGACGACGGCCGCAAGGTCCTGGTGCGCTGCTATCACGGATACAACCGCTCAGGACTGGTCGTCGCGCACGCGCTGATGCGCCGGGGCAGCTCCGCCGAGGAGGCGATCCGGCTGATCCGGGCCCGCCGCTCGGGCTGGGCCCTGCACAACGACCTGTTCGTCGACTACCTGCGGGCCGGACTGCCGACGGCCCGGCTGCTGGAGGAGCTGACGGAGTAGAGGGGCGGGACGCCGTGGAGTGTGCGCGTCGGCCGGCCTGACGCTTCCTCAACACGGGGCTGTCACCAGCGACGACGCGAGGTGATCCGGACGGCCGTCCCCGATGGCGCACCAAGGCGGGCGGGGGCGGAGGGCTGCTCCTAATGTGGCGCTTAGTCACCTTGTAACCCTTCGCCCCCATATGGAGGTACTTCATGTCACGGCACTCGCCGCACCCACCGCTCGCCCCGCGCCCCCGCCTGCTCCGCCGTCTGCCGATGACGCTGGCCGTCGGCACCCTGGCCCTCGCGGCCGCCGTCGTCCCCGCCATCGCGAGCGACACACTGGGCAATGACGACGAGTCGGGCTGGAGCCAGCAGGGCGGCAACGGCGACAACGGCGACTGGGACCAGCAGACCGGCGACGGCGGCACAACCGACCAACAGGGCGACAACGGCGACTGGAACCAGCAGACCGGCGACGGCAACGGTGACGGCGGCGACTGGGGCAACGGCAACAACAACGGTGGCGGCAACGACGGCGGCGGCAACGACGGAGGGGGCGGGGGCGGCAACGGCGGAGACAACGGCGACAGCGACTGGAGCAACGGCGGCGGCCACGGCAACAATGACGGCGTCGGCAACGACGGTGGGGGCGGAGGCGGCAACGGCGACGGCGACTGGAGCGACGACGTCGGCAACAACGGAGAGGGCGGAGGCGGCAACGGCGACGGCGACGGCGACTGGAGCAACGGCGTCGGCAACAACGGTGGGGGCGGAGGCAACGACGGAGGGGGCGGCAACGACGACGGAGGCCACGGCAACGGTGGCGGCGGAGGCAACGGCGACGGCAACGGCAACGGCAACGAGGGCGGAACCGGGCGGACCGGCGGCGCTGCTCCGACGGCCTCCGAGCACGACGGCGAAAAAGGCGAGGGGAACGGCGACGACGACGGCGAGAGTCCCCCACCGCAGCAGTCGGTGCGGGTGACGGTGAAGGGCACGCACACGGAGTACTCCGGTGCCTGTCCCCCGCCGAAGGAGCAGTCGCCCTCGTTCACGGCGACGTTCACGGTGGGGCGGCTGCCCGCGGAGGTGTCCTACCGCTGGGTGGGCGAGGACGACTCGGTGGCCGACCCGGGGTGGCGGACGCTGTCGTTCCCGGAGGGCGGCGGGCGCACGAAGCAGGACACGGTGATCGTGACGACGTACCTGGAGTCCGGGACGCTGGAGAACAGCATCGGGGTGGAGGTGCGGGAGCCCGTGCACACGACGTCGGACCCGGTGCCGTTCTCGGTGACGTGCGAGACGGAGACCCCGCCGGACGGGGCCTCCTCCTCTCCTGCCGGTTCGGCGGCCGCTCCCTGAGGGACGGGGGATTCGGCAGTGGGGTGACGTTGCGTCGAGGGAGCCGCCCATGGGGAAGACGGCTCCCCGGGCGGATCAGACCGCGTTGTTGAACGCCGGGAGGTAGCCGCCGGACTGGCCGGCCGCCTTCGGGTGGTAGGACTCGCCGATGTTGGTCCAGTTCACGCTGTGCAGCCAGGAGCTGCCGGAGCAGATCTCGTGGCCGGTGAACGGGGAGCGCACGTCGGCGAAGGTGAAGCCGTGGGCGTTGACGCGCTGGGCGGTGGTGCTGTTGAGGAGGTCGGCCGCGTCGTTGATCGCCGCCCGCTTGTTCTCGGAGAGGCCGACGCAGGTGGCGCCGAGCTTGTAGAAGCGGGGGTAACCGAGGACGACGACCTTTGCGTTCGGGGCCCGGTTGCGGATGGCCGAGTAGACGTTGTTGAGCTTGCCGGGCAGCGTCGAGGTGACGTACGACCGTGCGGTGTTGATCCGGGAGAGGCAGGTGCTCTCGGACTGGAGCACACAGGTCGTCATGACGTCGGCGAAGCCCGCGTCGTTGCCGCCGACACTGAGCGAGACCAGACCGGTGCTGCTGCTGAGCGGACCGAGCTGCGACGCCAGAACTTCATCCGTTCGGGCGCCCGAGCAGGCGGTGAAGTCGAAGGACGAGGGTGAGTTCGCGGCCTGCCAGAGGTAGGGATAGGCCTTCGTGCTGCGCTTGCAGTCGCCGCTGGAGCTGATGTAGCTGCCCGCTCCGACGCCGGAGGAGTAGGAGTCGCCGAGCGCCACATAGCCGCCGACAGCGGCTTGTTGGGACGCGTGCGCCGCGGCCGCCCCGGTGAAGGCGGTGACGACGGCGAGGAGGATGGAACCGAGATAGACGGAAAGTCGGGAACGTCTCATGGAACCTCCCTTTAGCAGGATCTCTGCCTCAACCTTCATAGCGACTACGCGCGTTGACTG
Organism: Streptomyces hirsutus; assembly: GCF_001418415.1. GTDB lineage: Bacteria > Actinomycetota > Actinomycetes > Streptomycetales > Streptomycetaceae > Streptomyces > Streptomyces hirsutus. The sequence goes on along the minus strand of NZ_LIQT01000140.1, from coordinate 6,949 downwards.
GAAGTGTCCATGCCAAAAATGCTGACCCCTCCTCAGGACCCCCGCAACCTGTTCACCACGCAACCACCAAGTCACCACCGGGTGACCACCACCGGGGCCTCATCGGACCACCATCGGGCCGCCATCGACTCGCCGACGAACCGTCACGGGGCCGCCGCCGGACCGCCGTCGCCGGCCACCGGAACATCTGTTCAATCCCGGACGAATTCAGGCCTTGGGGCCGTTCGACCCTTGACGCCCACAACGGGCTGCGTCAGATTGAAGCCCGGCATCCGACGCTTCGGGGGGCAAAGTCGGCCATGCAGACCATCCGCACCCGCACGCCTCTTCGCGTGAGCCACCACCGCACGGTCACAGCCGCACGGCCGGAGCCGCTCGGCCTGAACCGACCGACCGCCCCCGAGGCGTGGTTGCATCCGTACGCCACGGCGGCATGCTGGTGGCCGGGGGATGGCCAGAGGCACACGTAACAGTCAAACCAACAAAAACGTGAGTCCTGGTTTCAGGTCTTGCCATACGGGTTCAATCGTCAATACCGTCATACATTGCAATACATCTCACCCGCATCGGTCCGTCAGCAAGCGGCTCCAGGGGAGGGCTCAGGACCGCGACGTACCGGCGCGGGGCGCGGTAGGGGGGTGCCGTGCTCGGTGACCGCAAGGGATACCGGGCCGGGCCGCGCGGTCGGCCGGCGTATGCCGTGGTCGGCCAGTTTTGCCAGCTCACCCGGCGTGCACGGGGCTTCTTCGCGTCGTGCGCGGGTGAGAACCCCCCTTTCGAACCGGACGAATAGCCGGGCTGCCCAGGGGCGGGCGGCCCACCGGACGAGAGGGACCAGACTCATGAGTTCCGTTCTGCAGCCGGCGACCGCGGACCAGAATCCGCCGGCCGCCGAGAAGTACCGGCCCGTCTCCTCGCACCTGGCCATCGCACCGCCGGTGAGCGTGGTGATACCGGCCATGAACGAGGCGGAGAACCTGCCGTACGTCTTCAAGACGCTTCCCGACTGGATCCACGAAGTGGTCCTGGTCGACGGCAACTCCACCGACAACACCGTCGAAGTGGCCCGGGAGTTGTGGCCGGACGTCAAGGTCGTCGAACAGCGAGGCAAGGGCAAGGGGGACGCCCTGAACACCGGGTTCCAGGCCTGCACCGGCGACATCATCGTGATGGTCGACGCGGACGGCTCGGCGGACGGCAACGAGATCGTGTCGTACGTCTCCGCCCTCGTCTCGGGCGCGGACTTCGCCAAGGGGTCCCGCTTCGCCAACGGCGGCGGCACCGACGACATGACCTTCATCCGCAAGCTCGGCAACCGGATCCTGTGCGGTGTCGTCAACCGCAAGTTCGGCGCCCGCTACACCGATCTCTGCTACGGCTACAACGCGTTCTGGCGGCACTGCCTGGACAAGATCGACCTCGACTGCACCGGCTTCGAGGTCGAGACCCTGATGAACATCCGGGTCGTCAAGGCAGGGCTGAGAGTGCAGGAGATACCCAGCCACGAGTACCTGCGCATCCACGGCACGAGCAATCTGCGGGCCGTGCGGGACGGGTTCCGCGTCCTCGGGGTGATCCTCGGGGAGCGCTCCAACCGGCGTGCGCTGCGCCGCCGTCCGCACCACTCCCCGCTGCTCGACACGGTCCGGGGGAAGGTGTCTTGAGCGAGCCCGGCACCACGGGTGCTCCGGGCGGGCCGGGCGTGTCCGACGCGTCCGGCCCGCCCGGCATCTCGGTCGTGATCTGCGCCTACACCGAGGACCGCTGGGAGGACGTCCTCGCGGCGGTCGCCTCGGTGCGGGCGCAGTCCCGGCCGGCCCTGGAGACCCTGCTGGTCGTGGACCACAACGAGGTCCTGCTGGACCGGCTGGCCAAGGAGTACCAGGACACCGACGACGTGCGGGTGCTCGCCAACGCGGGCCCCCGCGGCCTGTCCGCGGGACGCAACACCGGCATCGCCGCCTCGCGCGGCGGGATCGTCGCGTTCCTCGACGACGACGCCGTGGCCGAACGCGACTGGCTCGGGCACTTCGCCGAGGCGTACGCCGATCCGCGCGTGATGGCGGTCGGCGGGCGCACCGAACCCCTCTGGGCGTCGGGGCGGCGCCCCGGCTGGTTCCCCGAGGAGTTCGACTGGGTCGTGGGCTGCACCTATCGGGGCCTGCCCCCCGGACGCGTACGGGTGCGCAACGTCCTGGGCGGCAACGCCTCCTTCCGGCGTGCCGCCTTCGACGCGGCGGGCGGCTTCGCCACCGGGATCGGACGGGACGGGAACAAGCGTCCGCTGGGCGGGGAGGAGACGGAGCTGTGCATCCGCCTCAGCCGCGCCCGGCCCGACGCGGTCCTGCTGATCGACGACCGTGCGGTGATCCACCACCGGGTGCCCGAGGCGCGCGAGCACTTCCGCTACTTCCGCACCCGCACCTACGCCGAGGGCCTGTCCAAGGCGCTGGTGGCGCGCAGCGTCGGCGCCGGGAAAGGGCTGGAGTCGGAACGCCGTTACACCACGCGGGTCCTGCCGGCCGGGGTGGTGCGGGGGCTGCGGGACGCCCTGCTGGCCCGGCCGGGCGGCGCGGGTCGCGCGGGCGCGATCGTCGCCGGGGTACTCACGGCGGCGGGCGGATACGTGGTGGGAAGCGTGCGGGCCCGGCGGGGCGGGGTCACGTTCTCCGTGGTCGACGTGTCGGCCCCGGAGGGCGGGGCGCACCGCGAGGGAGAGCGCCCGGGCGGGGAGCGAAGGGGTGCCCGTGGCTGACGAACGGGTGCCGATCCTCATGTACCACTCGGTGGCCGCCGACCCGAGCGACGCCACCCGCGCGCTGTCCGTGACCCCGCAGGCGTTCGCCGAACAGATGGCGGTGATCGCCGCGCGGGGCCTCACCCCCGTCGACACGGCCGAACTGGCCGCCTGCTGGCGCACCGGGAGGCCGCTGCCCTCCCGGCCGGTCCTCATCACGTTCGACGACGGTTACGAGGGCGTGCACCGCCACGCCCTGCCGGCCCTCGCCGAACACGGCTTCCCCGCCACGCTGTTCGTCTCCACGGGCTGGCTCCGGGGGCCCTACGACACCGGCGGCGGCCTGGACACCATGCTCGACTGGGACCAGGTCCGCGAACTGGCCGCCGCGGGCGTGGAGATCGGCGGCCACAGCCACAGCCACCCGCAGCTCGACCAGCTCGACGACCGGCGGCTGCGCTCCGAGCTGATCCTGTGCAAGGAGATCGTCTCGGACCAGCTGGGCCGCGTGCCCACGTCGTTCGCCTATCCCTACGGCTATTCCAGCCGCCGGGTGCGCGAGGCGGTACGGGAGACGGGGTACGCGCAGGCCCTCGCCGTCGGCAACGGGCTCGCCCGTCGCGCGCAGGGGCCCTACGCGCTGCGGCGTGTGACCGTGCGCCGGTCGACGGACGCCGCCGAGTTCGAGCGGCTGGTGGACGGCCGCGACCTCACCCGCGTCTTCGTCCGGGACCGGGCCCTGACCAAGGGGTACGCGGTGGTCCGCCGGACGCGGCACGCGCGGCGGCTGGCGGCGCACGTCCGGCGGTGACACAAGCACGCGGCGCACGTCACGCGCCCCGCGCGCCTCGAGGAAACCGGGTGCGCGGGGGCGTCCGTGTGCCCGATCATGACGGTATGCCTGCGAACCCGCGCGACGCACTGCCGATCCGGCTCAACGTCGACGACAGCGACTCCCCGTCCGATGTCGTCGACGCGCTGTTCCTCGGCCGCTTCGCGACGGGCGAGCAGCCGTTCTCGCACGCGGCGAACATCGACCGCGTGCGCTCCGGCGCGACCCTGCTGCCGACGGGCGCCGAGGTGCTGCGGGCCGCCCGGGACGGCGACCGCAGCGCCACCCTGGCCCAGGGCGACGGCTGGACGCTGCTGATCTCCCGCTGGAGCCGGGGCGCCGACGTCACCGTCACCGCGACCACCGCCGAACTCGCGGCGAAGATCCTCGACGAGGCCACGGACGGCGCGGCCGACGAACCGGAGCCGCAGCCGGAGAACGTCACCATGGGCTTCTGGTACGTGTCCCCGCGCCGCGGCCCGCACCGCACCACCCGGCAGATCTCCGCGGGCACCTGGGACGAGGTCCGGCCCAACTACACCGCGCCGGTGGCGGACGCCATGGACCGCCTGATGAAGACCACGCCGGAGGACATCGCGGGCCGGCTGCTCCTGCTGCACGGCCCGCCGGGCACAGGCAAGACGTCCGCGCTGCGCACGCTGGCCCGGTCCTGGCGGGACTGGTGCCAGGTGGACTGCGTCCTGGACCCGGAGCGGCTCTTCTCCGACGTCGGCTATCTGATGGACATCGCGATCGGCGAGGAGGACGAGACGACGGGCAAGGGGCGCTGGCGGCTGCTGTTGCTGGAGGACTGCGACGAGCTGATCCGCGGCGAGGCCAAGCACACGGCGGGACAGGCCCTGTCCCGGCTGCTGAACCTCACCGACGGCCTGCTCGGCCAGGGCCGCAACGTCCTGGTGGGCGTCACGACCAACGAGGACCTGGAGCGCCTCCACCCGGCCGTCGTCCGCCCGGGACGCTGTCTCGCCCGGATCGAGGTCGGGGCGCTGACCCGCACCGAGGCGGTGAACTGGCTGGGCCACGAGGACGGCATCGGCCGCGAGGGCGCCACCCTGGCCGAGTTGTACGCCCTGCGCAGGGGCACCTCCCCGACGGCCCTGCCGGAACCTCGCGGGAACGCGGAGGCGGGGCTGTACTTGTAGGGACGGGGCACGGAGGCACGGGAACCGGGCCGGCGCCGCCTGTTCCCCCGCTCCCGCGCAGCCTCCCGCGGTTACGCCTCGTACGCCGCCCGCAGCGCGTCCCGGGCGGCTGCCAGGGCCGCGTCCTCGTCCAGCCCGAGCCGTCGCGCCCGCTCCGCGTACGTCTGGGCCGCCGCCGCGACCTCGCGCTCCGCGGCCGAGCCCGCGGCGGCGACGAACGTGCCGTTGCGGCCGCGGGTCTCGATCACGCCGTCCGCCTCCAGCGCGCGGTAGGCCTTGGCCACCGTGTTCGCGGCGAGGCCGAGCGCCTGGGCCAGGCCCCGTACCGTCGGCAGCCGGTGGCCCACCGGCAGCACCCCCGACCGGGCCTGTTCGGAGATCTGGGCCCGCACCTGCTCGTACGGCGGCGCGCTGTCGTCGATGTGGATCTTCAAGGTCACGGCCCGATTGTCCCGCACCCGGCGGAAAATGAGAGGCAGCCGCAGCGCCTCCCCCCGTAGCGTGCACCTCCGTGACTGTGACCGTCCGCGCTCTTCGCTCCGCTGCCCGTGCCGACCTCGAGGGCTTCGCCCGCGTCCGGCACGAGGCTCTGCCGTTCATCCTCCTCACACCGGACTCCCTGGCCCATGACCTCACCCGTATGCACCCCGCCGCCCACTACCGTCCCCTGGTCGCCGTGGCCGACGGCGAGGTGATCGGCACGGCGCAGGTGCACCTGCACCACGAGAGCTCCGAGCCGGGCCAGGGCAACGTCAACGTGTACGTGCATCCCGAGCACACGCGCCGGGGTGCCGGGACACTGCTCGTGCGCGCCGCCGAGGAGCACCTGGCCGCGCACGGGGCGACCAGACTGTTCGCCTGGGTGCTGGACGAACCGGGCAACCGCGCCTTCGCCGAGCGGCACGCCTACCGGGCGAGCCGCGCCGCCCACTTCCTCCGCCTGGACCTGGCGAACGGCACCCTCCCCCCGCTCCAGGACCCGCCGCCCGGCGTGGAACTGCGCACGGGCTCGGACTTCGCCGACGACCCGCGCCCGCTGTTCGCACTGGACGCGGAGACGACGGCAGACGAACCGAGCGATGGGGAAACGGAGCTCACCGACTACGAGGCCTGGCTGGAGGAGACCTGGAGGCACCCGCTGTTCAGCCCCGAGCTGACCTCGGTGGCGGTGGTGGCCGGCCGGCCCGCCGCCTTCTCCGCGGCCCGCACGGACGACGGCACCCGGTACGGCACGGTCATGACCGGTACCACACGGGCCCACCGCGGCCGGGGCCTGGCCAAGCTCGCCAAGAACGACTCCCTGCACCGCGCCCGCGCCGCCGGGTACGCGGAGGCGTTCACGGGGAACGACACCGGCAACGAACCGATGATCGCGATCAACGAGTGGTTCGGTTACGAGGTCTGCGCCACGGAGGTGCGGTATGTCCGTGAACTCGGCTGAACGTCCGGCACTCCTGGACGTCGTCCTCGTCAAGGCGGGGCGCACGAAGATCAGTTACCCGGCCGAACTGCTCGCCGACGACGGCACCCGCGTCACCGTGCGCGCCCCCTGGGCGGGTGACGGCGTACGGGACTTCGGCTTCGTGCGCTTCGAGCCCGGTGACGTCTTCACGGAGCACTACTGGCGCGACCGGTGGTACGCGGTGAAGGAGGTGCGCACCGCCACGGGCACCCTCAAGGGCCACTACTGCGACGTCACCCGCCCGGCCGAGCTCTCGGCCGGCCGACTGCTGGTCGAGGATCTCGACCTGGACCTGTGGGTCTCGGCGGACGGCACCGACGTACGGCGGCTGGACGAGGACGAGTTCGCGGCGAGCGGCCTGACCGCGGCGGATCCCGGGGCCGCGGCCGCCGCGGTGGCCGCCCTCGACGAACTGGACGCCCTGGCCCGAGGGGGCGGGCTCGGTGCACTACTCGCGTGAGGGTCCGGGTCGGTCCGGCACCGTGATCACGGCGTAGCGCTCGTCGTCCACGTCACGGCCCCACAGCGCCGCGTCGTCCGACAGCCGCTCCACGCCCGTCCGTCCACCGAGCGGAGCCAGGAGGGCGGTGAGCAGGTCCGCGGGTATCCCGACCGGGCTCACCGTCCCCCACACCCCTTCGACCAGGACGAGTCGCCCGCCGGGGCGCAGCAGCCCCCGCCAGTGCCGCAGCGCCCGGCCGGGATCGGGCAGCGTCCACAGCACATGCCGGACCAGGACGACGTCGTGGCACCGC
>NZ_LIQT01000014.1 GCF_001418415.1 Streptomyces hirsutus | reverse complement strand
GCGAATTCCCGACTCAGGACATTAGGGCCTGTCGTCCGGACCACGCCAAGGACGCGAAGCCGCGGGGCCGCGGGCCGTGAGGACCCGGCCGCCCCGCCGTCAGCGGGACAGCCGGGCGGGCACCGCTGCCGGCCGCCGCGGCGCGCTCATCCCCGGCGACGGCGCCACCGGCGTCGGCGTGCCTTGCTGAAGAACCATCCCGCCGGCGGCTCGCCGGAGCGCCAGGGCTGCGGCTCCGGCTCCTCGTGCCGCCGGCGTTCGGCCAGCATGCGGACGCGGGCGGACGGCTCGGCGGCCTCCGCAGCGCGGATGAAGGCGTCGTCCAGGACCACACCGTCCGGGGCGGGCGAGGCACTGCCCTCGGCCTCGTCCTCAGCCTCGTCCTCGGCGTCCCGGCCACGGGCCCGGCGGTCGGGGCGGTGGTCCGGCCGGTCGTCGGTCCCGAGGACGGGTGGGTCCGTCCGGCCCGTGGACGGGCCGGCGGGCGGACCACCGGTCCTCGCCCTCGTGCTCCCGCCGTTCGTCGTGCCCGGTCGTCCCACCCGCCATCGCGGTCAGTCCTTCCGTCGGATCGTGAGCCGTAGCCCTCGGTGTCCCCCGTGCCCGGTGTGCCGGAGCGGAACGAAGCGCGCGGAACGGGGTGAGGTCACTCCTCCCCGGCGAGCGTCAGCGTGCGCAGCTTCTGCCCGGCGTACCAGGTGGCCAGGACGGTGACGACGACCAGCAGGATCGTCGCGGTCGTGAGACCGACGTCCGAGGTGACCAGGTCGCCGCCGGAGACCTTCTGGGCCACCGCCAGCGACCACTGCTGGATGCTCAGCGTGCGCGCGCCGGGCACCAGGGAACCGAACAGGGCCTCCCAGACCAGCGCGTAGACCAGTCCGAACACCACCGCGTGCCGGGAGACCGTGCCGAGCAGCAGGAAGAGCGCCGCGTACGCGATGGAGGCGACCAGCGCGGCCACCGTGTAGGCGACGGCGATCTGCTGGCCGTTGCCGTTGAGGACGAAGCCGGCGATCAGGGTGGGCACCGCCGAGAAGACCATCGTCACGGCGATCGCCACGATCAGCTTGGTGTAGATGATCGTGGGCCGCTTGATCGGCTTGGACAGCAGGTACACCACCGAGCCGTCGTCGATCTCCGGGCCCATCGCGCCGGTTCCCGCGATGACACCGATGATCGGCACCATGGTGGCGAGCGCCAGCCCGCCGAGCACGTCGGCCGCGGTCTGGTCGTCGGCACCGGCGAGGACGCGCACCGCCACGGAGATCGCGATCAGCAGCAGGGGCAGGGCGCCCAGGATGAGGGCCCGGCGACGGCCGAGCAGGGCCCGGTAGGTGAGTCGGGCGACTGTGGGGTCGTACATGGTTGGCCTCCTACGCCGCGACGAGATACGAGAAGACGGACTCGAGGGACTCGTCGGACGGCGAGACCGTGAGCAGGCGGATGCCGTGTTCCTTCGCGACCCTGGGCAGCAGGGACGTGAAGCGGGCGAAGTCGACGGCCTGGATGCGCAGGACGCCCTCGCTGTGGTCGACCTCGATGCCGGACGTGGACGGGTCGGCGATCAGCGCGGCCGCGAGGACTCGGTCGTCGCTGGAGCGCACCAGGTAGCGGTGCGGACGGTCCGTCATCAGGCGGCGGATCTTGCGGAAGTCTCCGCTGGCCGCGTGCCGGCCGGCGACGACGACCTCGATGTGCCAGGCGAGCTGCTCGACCTCTTCGAGGATGTGGGACGAGAACAGTACGGTGCGGCCCTCGTCGCCCATGCGCCGCAGCAGGTCCATCAGCTGCATGCGCTGGCGCGGGTCCATGCCGTTGAACGGTTCGTCCAGCAGGAGCAGGGACGGCTCGTGGACCAGCGCGGAGGCCATCTTCACGCGCTGCCGCATGCCCTTGGAGTACGTGGCGATCTTGCGGTCCTGCGCGTACTCCATCTCGACCGTCGCCAGGGCCTGCTGGGCCGCCTTGGCGCCCAGTCCGTGCAGTTCGGCGTTGGCGACGACGAACTCGCGGCCGGTGAGGAAGTCGTACATCCCCTCGCGCTCGGGGACGATGCCGATCTGCCGGTAGATCTTTTCGTTGCGCCACACGGTCTGGCCGTCGAGGGTGACGGTGCCGGTGGAGGGGGCGAGGAAGCCGCCCATCATGTTGATGAGGGTGGACTTCCCGGCACCGTTGGGGCCGAGGAGACCGGTCACGCCGGGGCCGATGGTCATGGTGATGTCGTTGACGGCGACCACGTTGCCGAACCAGCGGGAGACGTGGTCGATGGAGAGCGTGGTCACAGGCCCACCTTCCGGTAGCGGCGCGTCAGAAGGCCGTAGCAGGCCGCGATCAGGCCGAGGGTGATGAGGACGTACACCACGCCCTCGCCGTTCGACGGTCCCACTCCGCCGGGGAAGGTGGTGCTCGCGCCCAGGAAGGCGGACTGCACACCGTCGATGAGGGTGACCGGCGAGAACAGGCCGATCCAGGCGATCGCCTGGGAGCTGTCCTGGACGTGCGCGATCGCCTGGAGGGTGGAGACCGCGCCGTAGGAGATGGTCAGCACGGCGATCACGGCGGCGATGCCGAAGCCGCGACGCGGGGTGACCGCCGCGATGACCAGGCCGATACCGGCGAAGAGCAGGGAGAGCAGTGCCACCGAGACGAGTCCTTGCGCGAACCCCTTGGTCTGGTCGGCGAAGTCGAGTTCGGCCAGCAGCGCGCCCACGTAGAGCACCAGCAGGGGAGTGGCGGTCAGAATGAAGAGGGCCGAGGTCAGGGCCGCGAACTTGGCGCGTACGTAGTCGGCGGTCTCGATGGGCCGCGAGAAGTACAGCGGCACGGTCTTGAAGCGCAGGTCGCGCGAGACGGACTGGGGTGCCTGCGAGGCGATGTACAGGCTGATCACGGCCTGCATGATGATCGCGTAGCGGGTGTAGTCGACGGGCAGTTCCTTCACCTTGGTGGCCACGGCGACGGCCACCATGATGGCGGCGGGGATGCACATCACCACGAACAGCAGCATCGGCAGCACCTTGGACTTCGCCGAACGGCCGAGGCCGTAGGAGCCGCGCAGGGACTGCGAGTACAGCGAGAGCCTGGCGTAGGAGCGGCCGAGGCGGGGGCCTTCGTAGGAGCGATAGCCGATGTTGTGGATCCGGGTCTGGTCACCCGACGTCGGTGCGGGTGTCCGCAGGGGCTGCTCAACCGCCATGGCCGACCGCCTCCTTCCGCTGCTCGCCGTTGCCGTGGCCGGCCCCGGTGTTCGTACCTGTACCCGCGTCCGTGCCCGCGCCGGTGTCCGTTTCGTTCGTGAAGACCTCGGAGATGTGGTGGCGGCGCTGTTCCATGCGCACCAGGCCGAGGCCGAGGTCGGCGATCACGTCCCGCACCAGGTCGTAGGTCTCCTCGCCCTGGGCGGTGAGCAGGAGGACGTGTCCGGAGCCCGGCAGTCCGCTGCCGTCCTGGACGGACACCCCGCGCGCGTCGAGCGCTTCGCGCACCGCGCGGGTGCCGTCGGGGTGCTCGTCGGTGTCGGTGACCTCGATCGCGAGGGTCGTCGTGTTCTGCGTGAAGTCCGTAGTGGAACTGGAGCGCAGCAGTTTGCCGCCGTCGACGACGACCACGTGGTCGCAGGTGCGCTCGAGCTCGCCCAGAAGGTGTGAGGTGACCAGGACCGAGATGCCGAAGTCGGTGTGGATGCGACGGATCAGGCCGAGCATCTCGTCACGGCCGACGGGGTCGAGGCCGTTGGTCGGCTCGTCCAGGAAGACCAGGTCCGGGTCGTGCACCAGGGCCTGCGCGAGCTTCACGCGCTGCTTCATGCCGGTCGAGTAGCCGCCCATGGGGCGGTAGCGCTCCTCGTACAGGCCGACATGGCGCAGGGTGTCCGCGGTGCGCTCCCGCGCGGCGGTGGGCGGCAGGCCGGACATGCGTGCCATGTGGACCACGAACTCGGTGGCCGAGACGTCCGGCGGCAGGCAGTCGTGTTCCGGCATGTAGCCGACCCGCTCCCGGATGGCGGCGCCCTCGGTCGCGACGTCGAGGCCGAGCACTTCGGCGCGGCCCTCCGTGGCGGGGGAAAGACCCAGAAGGATCTTGATCAATGTGGACTTGCCGGCTCCATTGGCCCCGACGAGTCCGGTCACACCGGGCCCGACGTCCATGGAGAGCCGGTCAAGCGCGGTCACCCTGGGGAACCGCTTGCTCAGACTTTCGGTCGCGATCACAGTCACGCCCCCGACGTTAGTGACCCGCGCCACGCGGGTCGTCAGCCCGGAGAGCCGTCTTGGCATCCCCCTCTGGTTGTACGGGCCCGTAGGGGATCCTCCCCTCGGGGAGCTGTCCGCAGCCAGGAGTCACCTCTTGACCCGGCCTCCGATGAGCTGCCAGATTCGCCGGTGCCACGCCACGGACACGGAGCGCAGCCCGCGGTACGGACACGTGGCACAGCAGACGGGCGCGGGCGCAGGGCGAAGTCGGCGGTACGGGGCGGAGGCGGAGTGACGGGCTTGTCCGGAACGGTGCTGCGGGGCGCGCGCGAGCGCCGGGTGCGTACCGGGGGCGTCGAGCTGTGCGTGGCGGAGCTGGGCGACCCCGGGCGGCCGACGGTCGTCCTGGTGCACGGCTACCCCGACAGCAAGGAGGTGTGGTCCGAGGTCGCACCGCGCCTCGCGGAGCGTTTCCACGTCGTGGCGTACGACGTCCGCGGCCACGGGCGGTCCACCGCGCCGCGTCCGCTGCGGGGCGGTTTCACCCTCGAGAAGCTGACCGACGACTTCCTGGCCGTCGCGGACGCGGTCAGCCCGAACGAACCGGTGCATCTGGTGGGGCACGACTGGGGCTCGGTGCAGGCCTGGGAGTTCGTCACCGTCGGACGTAGCGAGGGGCGGATCGCCTCGTTCACCTCGATGTCCGGCCCGTCGCTCGACCACTTCGGTCACTGGATCAACCGCCGGCTGCGGCGGCCCACCCCGCGCCGGGTCGGCCAGTTGCTCGGCCAGGGCGCCAAGTCCTGGTACGTGTATCTGCTGCACACGCCGGTGCTGCCCGAACTGGCCTGGCGCGGCCCTCTCGGCAAGCGCTGGCCGCGCGTCCTGGAGCGGTTCGAGAACGTCCCCCGCACAGGCGACGGACACTATCCGACCTCCTCCCTGCCGTCGGACGCGGCGCACGGGGCATGGCTGTACCGGGACAACGTCCGGTCCCGGCTGCGCCACCCCCGCACGGACGCCTACGCGCACGCGCCCGTGCAGCTCGTCACGCCGCTGGGGGACGCGTTCCTGTCGGAGCGGCTCTACGACGATCTCGAGCTGTGGGCACCGCGGTTGACCCGTCGGACGCTCCCGGCGAAGCACTGGGTGCCGCGGACCCGCCCGGACCAGCTCACGACCTGGATCACCGAGTTCGTGACCTCCGTGGAGGCCGGCCGGACAGAGGTCACCGCCCCGGGCCGGTACGCGGACCGGTTCGGCGGGCAGCTCGTCCTGGTCACCGGGGCGGGCAACGGCATCGGACGGGCGACGGCGCTCGCTTTCGCCGAGGCGGGCGCGCGCGTGGTGGCCGTCGACCGGGACGCGGAGGCGGCGGTCCGCACCGCCGAGGAGGCCCGTTCGGCCGGAGCGTCGACGGCCTGGGCCAGGACCGTCGACGTGTCCGACGCGCAGGCCATGGAAAAACTCGCCGAGGAGATCACCGCGGAGCACGGCGTGGTGGACGTCCTGGTGAACAACGCGGGTGTCGGCCTGGGCGGCTCCTTCTTCGACACCACCCCGGAGGACTGGAAACGGGTCCTCGACGTCGATCTGTGGGGCGTGATCCACGGTTGCCGGCTCTTCGGAGCGCGGATGGCCGGGCGCGGGCAGGGCGGTCACATCGTGAACGTGGCGTCCGCCTCGGCGTACCAGCCGTCCCGGGCGCTGCCCGCCTGCAGCACTTCCAAGGCGGCGGTGCTGATGCTCGGCGAGTGCCTGCGCGCGGAGCTCACGGGGCAGGGGATCGGCGTGACGGCGGTCTGCCCCGGCCTCGTCGACACCGGCATCACCTCCAGCGCGCGCTTCGCGGGCGCGGAGGCCGAGGAGGAGCAGCGCCGCAGGCAGCGGGCGGCCCGCCGCTACGGGCTGCGCAACTGTCCTCCGGAGAAGGTCGCCGCCGCGATTCTGCGCGCGGTGGTGCGGAACGAGGCGGTGGTACCGGTGGCCCCGGAGGCGCGCGGCGCGTACGTGTGGGCGCGGTGGATGCCGGGGGCGCTGCGCAGGATCGCTCGGGTGAGGCCACCGGTGTGAGGCCTCGCCGAGGGCCGGTCCGAAGGCCCGGCCCCGCGTCGGCCGGCGGCCGTCGGTACGGGACTGTCCGGGAGCCGCCGATACGGTTGTCCACAGGTTCGACCGAATCCGCTGTGGATAAACAGACTTTGCTGTGGATCAAACATGCTGGACAAAATCAATCGCGTGATTCACGTCTCCCGCGGCAGGCTGAGCGGATGGACGAAAGACGCACCGTGAAGGTGTCGAAGTACTTGGCCAGGCATCTGCGCCATCAGCCCGAGGCCATCGGGCTCACCCTCGACGAGGCCGGCTGGGTCGAGATCGACACGTTGATCGCCGCGGCGGCCGCACACGGCTTCCGGTTCACCCGGGCGGAACTGGGCCACGTCGTCGCCGCCAACGACAAGCAGCGCTTCGCGATCGAGGGCACCCGGATCCGCGCCAGCCAGGGGCACAGCATCGAGATCGACCTCGGACTGCCGCCGACCGCCCCGCCGCCGTATCTCTTCCACGGCACCGTCGCCCGTCACCTGGCCGCCATCCGCGCCGAGGGTCTGCTGCCCATGGACCGGCACGACGTGCACCTCTCCGCCGACCGCGCGACGGCGACCCGCGTAGGTGCCCGCAGGGGCCGCCCCGTGGTGCTCTCCGTGGACTCGGCCGCCATGCACCGCGACGGCCATGTCTTCCGGGTGAGCGCGAACGGCGTGTGGCTGACCGGCACCGTGCCCCCTGGGTATCTGCGGTTCCCCGAGAGCCACTGACGCGGCGGTTTCCCGGAGGCCGACGGCACCACATGATCAGCGGTATGGAACATCTGCCCACCACCGAGGCCGCCGTCACCGCCTTCCGGGCTCTCGCGGACGTATACGGGCGCGAGATCGAGGTCACCCATGACATCGGCGCCGACCAGACATCACGCCGCACCGCGGCGGGTGTGGGCGTGACCACCGACCCGGACGGCTCCCTCCCCCATGAGGCCTACGTCCAGTTCGGCGGCCTGCCCCGAATCAGCGTGCGGCTCTATGCCGAGGACGACGCCCTGATCGACGTGGAGGGCGTGGAGTGCCCCGACATCCCCCGCGACGAAGTGCCCGCCTTCCTCCGCTCCGTCTTCGACGGCCTCGCCCACGTCCGAAGCCGACGCTTCCCCCCGGGCCACTTCCTGATCGTGCCGCTGCCCGGCGACCGGACGCACAAGGAGTTCATCCCCATGATCGTCCTCACGCCTTGGCTGAGTGCGCGCGTGCGGTGAGCGCTGGATGTGCGGCGACCGTTTCACGTGAAACACCCGGGCGTCGACGGGGGCCGGCAGAACCTGAACTCGACGGCACGAGTCTGCGCCTGAGCACCGTGCCCCTCCCGTACCGCCGCTGGAACGAGGGCAGCCGTTCACCCCGGAAGAGCGCCGAGGAGCTCGGCTTCCCCACGGGACACACCTACGGTCACCTGCCGTGGCGCACCTTCCGGGCCGACCCGTGGTCCGGCGCCCTTCCGACCCCGACCGCCGCCGCGGCCGTCACCCTGCTGTCCGACCGTCCCGCTCCCCGTGACGAGACGTACGAGAACTCGTGCCCGGCGCCTCACTCGCGCCCTGGAGGAACGGCAAGGTCCGCCGACCGGTGACTCCGGGCGGCTCCGGGCGGCTCCGGGCGGCTCCGGCCGAAACCGCCCGGGGCCCGTTGCGGACCGCCGGACGGATGGCCCCCTGTGCCGGACGAATCCGTCACCGCGTCCGGGGAAGACTGGCGGGATGGGAGAGATCCGCGTCGGAACCTGCTCGTGGACGGACAAGGCACTGGTGTCCAGCGGCTGGTATCCGACAGGCCACCGCGACGCGGAGGGCAGACTGCGGCACTACGCCACACAGTTCCCGGTGGCAGAGGTGGACTCCACCTATTACGGGCTGCCCAGCACCCGTAACAGCCTTCTGTGGACCGACCGCACCCCTGAGGGCTTCCGGTTCGACGTGAAGGCGTTCTCCCTGCTCACCGGGCACCCGACGCGGCCGGAAGCGCTGCCCGCCGAACTGCGCCCGGCCCTCGCACGGCAGCGTGGGCGGGCAGGCATCGACCCCGGGCTGCTCGACGACGTGTGGGACCGGTACAGCGCGGCCCTCGAACCACTGCGCGCGTCCGGCCGTCTGGGGACGCTGGTTTTCCAGTTCCCGCACCGGCTCGTACCGGGGAGGCCGGCGGTGGAGTTCCTGCGCCGGTGCCGTGAGCGTGCCGCGGGATGGCCGATGGCCGTGGAGTTCCGACACCCCGGCTGGTGGCGCGAGGAGCACGTCGATGCGACGACCGCCCTGCTGACGGAACTGGACACGGCCGCCGTGGCCGTGGACATGGTGCAGACGCTTCCCGCTTCCGTACCACCGGTCGTACGGGTCACCACCCCGGAACTCGCCCTGGTGCGCTTCCACGGTCGCAACAGCGCGTGGGGGACCGGCACCAAGGAAGAGAGATTCCGCCACTCGTACACGCCCGAAGAACTCTCCGAGTGGACACCGCGCCTCCGCGAGATGGCCGAGCAGGCGCGGGAGGTCCACGTCCTGTTCAACAACTGCTGCGGGGACGCCGCCGTCAGCGCCGCGCAGTCGATGCAACACCTGCTCGGTCTCTCGTAGGGTCGTCCCCATGCGACTGAGCACTGTGATTCTGCCGATCGACCGCTGGCACGAGGGGGGCCGCGACAAGTGGCGGCGCGCCGAGGAGCTGGGCTTCCACGCCGCCTACACCTACGACCACCTGTCCTGGCGCACCTTCCGGGACGGCCCCTGGTTCGGCGCGGTACCCACGCTCACCGCCGCCGCGGCGGCCACCGAACGGCTCCGGCTCGGCACGCTCGTCACCTCGCCGAACTTCCGGCACCCGGTGACCCTGGCCAAGGAGCTGATCGCCCTCGACGACATCTCGGGCGGACGCGTCACCCTCGGTATCGGCGCGGGCGGTTCCGGTTTCGACGCCACCGCGCTGGGCCAGGAACCGTGGACCCCGCGCCAGCGGGCGGACCGCTTCGCCGAGTTCGTACCGCTGCTCGACCGGCTGCTCACGGAGGGCTCCGTGTCGTACCAGGGCGACTTCTACGCGGCGCACGAGGCCCGCGGCATCCCGGGGTGTGTGCAGCGACCCCGGCTGCCGTTCGCCGTGGCCGCCACCGGGCCGCGCGGGCTGCGGCTCGCCGCCCGGCACGGGCAGGCATGGGTGACCACGGGTGACCCCAAGCTGTACGAGAACGGCACGCCCGAACAGTCGGTGCACGCCCTTCGCGGTCAGCTGGAGAAACTGGCCGATGCCTGTGCCGAGATCGGGCGGAGCATGGCCGAGCTGGACAAGATCCTGCTCACGGGATTCACCCCGGACCGGGGGCGCCCGCTGGAGTCCCTGGACGCGTTCGTCGACTTCGCGGGCCGCCATGCGGAGCTGGGATTCACCGAGATCGTGCTCCACTGGCCCATCCCGGACTCGGACTTCGCGGCGGACCAGAAGATCTTCGAACGGATCGCCATGGAGGCTCCGGCCCAGCTGGGCTGAACGGGCGGGCGGCCGGCGAGCCGGATCGATGCCCGTAGCCGGCCCTCACCGTCACTGCCGCGGCTTCGGCCGCCGCACCCGTTTCGGCCGCTCACCGGGAGCGGTGAGCCCTCACCTGTACGGAGTGCGGCACGGCCGTGCGGGCTCGTACGGGACAATGGCGGGGTGACCTCAGCGACCGCACAGCCCGAGACCCCGGGCTCCCCCCAGCCCTCGACCTCGCTCGAGTGGGAAGACATCCCTGTCACCCCGCCGCGGCTCATCGCCACCGACCTCGACGGCACCCTGCTGCGCGACGACAAGTCGGTGTCCCCCCGCACGATCGCCGCACTGGCCGCCGCCGAGGAGGCGGGCATCGAGGTCTTCTTCGTCACCGGCCGCCCGGCCCGCTGGATGGACGTCGTCAGCGACCACGTCCACGGCCATGGGCTCGCCATCTGCGGGAACGGCGCCGCCGTCGTCGACCTGCACGGCGGTGCCGGTGCCCACCGTTTCGTGAAGGTGCGCGAGCTGGCCCGGCAGAACGCGCTGGACGCGGTGCGGCTGCTGCGTGAGGCGGCGCCCGGCACCGTGTACGCCGTCGAGCAGACCTACGGCTTCAACCAGGAGCCGGCGTATCCGAAGCTGCACATGGAGATACCGGACGTCCGCGCCCCGGCCGAGGAACTGCTGGCGCCGGGCGGCCCCGCCGACGACGAGCCGGTGCTCAAGATCCTCGCCCACCATCCCGAGCTCGACCCCGACGCCTTCCTCACCCTGGCCCGGCTGGCCATCGGCACCCGCGCCAACGTCACCCGCTCCAGCCCCAGCGCCCTGCTGGAGATCAGCGGTCCCGACGTGTCGAAGGCCAGCACCCTCGCCCTGTGCTGCGCCGAGCGCGGGATCTCGCCCGAGGAGGTCGTGGCGTTCGGGGACATGCCCAACGACATCGAAATGCTGACCTGGGCGGGCCGTTCCTACGCGATGGGCAACGCCCACCCGGATGTCCTCACCGCCGCCTCGGGGCGCACGGTCGCCAACAACGAGGACGGCGTGGCCGTGGTGATCGAACAGTTGCTGAGCCGACGGTCGTGACCGGGCCGATCACCCGGTGGGCCGACCGTCTCGGGTGGGGTCGACCACCCCGAGTGGGTCCGGCGTGAACGGCGGAGCGGGCCGGGCCCGGTGCCCGCTCAGAGTGTCAGCCCGCGTTGCGCCAGCCACGACACCGGGTTCACCGCCGAACCCATCTCGGGCGTGACCCGCACCTCGAAGTGCAGGTGCGGCCCGGTGGAGTTGCCGCTGGTCCCGGACTGACCGATCCACTGGCCGGGCGAGACGTGTTCGCCCTGGTCCACGGTGACGGCGGCCAGGTGGGCGTACTGCGTGTAGTAGCCGCCCGCGTGCTCGACCACGATTTCGATGCCGAAGGCCCCTCCGCAGGACACCTTCACCACCTTGCCCCCGCCCACGGACCGCACCGGCGTGCCGATCGGCACCGCGAAGTCCTGGCCGGTGTGCCGGTTCGCCCAGAGCGCACCGCCGCTCCCGTAGGACGCGGACAGCACGTAGGTCTCCACCGGCGCCACCCAGGACCCGGTGAACGCGGTCTCCGGCTGATCGAGCCGCACCGCCCCGCGGCAGGAACCGGCCGCCACCGAGGCGTCCGCCTGGCCCTGCAGCTGCCACCGCGCCGTCTCGAGCTTCTGCTCGATGCTGCTCTTGAGACCGGCGATTCCCTTGTTCCGCTTCTCCAGCGCCTTCCACGCTTTTTCTGCCTTCGCCTCGTCCCGGGCGAGCCGGGCCTCGGCGCGCGCGTTCCTCTTAAGCGCGGTGTCGAGGGTCAGGTTCGCCTTCCACACGGCACGCTGACCGCGTATCACCTCCTCCGGGTCGTCCGCGAGAATCAGGTGCGCGGTCAGTGGCAGTCCGCCGCCACTGCGGTACTGGGACCGTGCGATGCGGCCGAGGTCATCGCGCAGGACCTCGGACTCCCGGCGCTCCTGGTCGAGCAGCTCCTCCAGCCGTCGTACCTCGGTCCGCTGCCGTCTCGCCTGGCGCCGGCCCGCCTCGTACTTCAGTGTCGCCGCGGCCGCCTCCTCGTAGAGTCGCGCCACCTGGGCGCTGGCCCCGGATTCCGGACCGTGGCCCGGAACGTACGGGCCGTCGCCCTCGCCGTCGGTGGGCCGGGCGGCGAGCACGGCGAGCGCGCACAGCGGCACGGCGACGAGCAGCGGATGACGGCGGGGGAGGCGCATGACAGCGATCCTGGCCCCCGCCCCGGCAACGGTCCTGTTCATGTCGTACGCCTGGGGGACCGTACGACCCGGATGGACCAGCGATACCGCCGAACAGAGCACCCGCTGATCGTGATTGACACCTGGTCAAGTGTTCTCACGTCACGCGGGCCCACCC